>JBFHWF010000004.1:0-67777 GCA_041589175.1 Gammaproteobacteria bacterium | reverse complement strand
TTACCACGGTTCCAGCAAGACACATAAAGCTGTCCCTGGTAATCGGAATCAATCAGTCCGACCAGATTGCCCAGTACAATGCCATGTTTATGCCCCAGACCAGAGCGGGGCAGAATCGTTGCGGCATAACCGGGATCACTGATATGAATGGCCATGCCGGTTGGGATCAGTTCCGTATCGCCGGGTTTGAGTGTTAATGGTGTATCAATGCAAGCGCGTAGATCCATGCCAGCTGAGCCGGGAGTTGCATAAGTGGGTAAAGGAATTTCATTGCCAACCCGTGGATCAAGGATTTTTATCTGTAATGTATTCATTTCATTAAGCCCGATATTTTTCTGCCAGTAAGTGAATCAATTGCCGAGCCAGCTGGGTTTTGCGGGCCTCGGGAAATGTGTGTTCGTCGATATTGCCGTTTATGTTTTGTGTGAATACCTGTAGAGCGTTGTAATCGCTATTAAAGCCAGTATCCTGTTGAGAGGTGTCATCGCAGTGGGCCACGCGGTTGGCAGCAATCATATTCAGTTTTTTTCGCTTAAGTTTGTCGACGGCGTATTCAGACAACTTGTCGGTTTCCGCTGCAAACCCCAAAGTAAAGGGTGCGCTTTCAAGTGCTGCAACATCGGCGAGTATGTCCGGGTTTGGCACCAGTTTGATTTGCAGGTCAGATGACGATTTTTTTATTTTCTGCTCGGCACTCAATTCGGGGCGATAGTCTGCCACCGCGGCGCAGGCAATAAAAATGCCCTGCTCATCAATATTCTTCATCACCGCTGTATGCATTTGCTGTGCGCTTTCCACATTAATACGAGTAACATGTTCCGGTGTCGGTAAACTTACCGGGCCACTTACCAGGGTGACGATGGCCCCCTGTTCAATGCAGGCCTGTGCAATGGCAAAACCCATTCTTCCTGAGCTACGATTGCCAATAAAACGAACCGGATCAATGGCCTCGTGAGTTGGCCCTGCGGTAATGAGAATACGAATGCCACTAAGTAGCCCCTGCTGGAACAGATTGCTGGCCAGTTGTACGAGTTGAGCAGGCTCCAGCATGCGTCCTTCGCCGACTTCTCCACAGGCCTGGCTGCCACTGGCTGGGCCCATGATATGAAAGCCCCGTTTACCGAGCTGTATCATATTTGATTGCGTGCTGTCGGCAGACCACATGACGTGATTCATAGCCGGGGCAACGGCCACAGGGCAGTTGCAGGCAAGGCAAATGGCTGAAAGCAGGTCATCTGCGCGGCCCTCACACAGGCGTGCCAGGGTGTTGGCAGTTGCGGGTGCAATCAGAATTAAATCGGCCCAGCGAGCGAGTTCGATATGGCCCATGGCGGCTTCAGCCTCGCTATCAAGTAAATCTGTGTGTACGGGAAAACCGGATAGCGCCTGAAAGGTTAATGGTGTGACAAACTCGGTTGCTGATGCGGTCATCACTACGCGTACGGTTGCGCCAGCGTCCTGCAGGCGGCGTACCAGGTCGGCACTTTTATAGGCCGCGATGCCGCCACATACGCCGAGCAGTATGTTTTTGTTCTGTAATGAGGGGGAAGAGTTAGTGCCTGCCATGGCTGAGATTCTACCAGAAAGCAGGGATGTCACGTTACGCTTATAGAGGATTGTCAAATAGTAAAGCGTGGGTGTAGACTCGGCCCGACACGGACATGCAGGGATGCGACATGCCAATAACCGAATGGCCGGAAGAACAGCGGCCACGTGAGAAACTGCTAAAGCTGGGTAGCCAGGCACTGAGTGATGCTGAGCTGCTGGCCATTTTTCTACGCACGGGCGTGCGGGGTAAAACCGCAGTGGATCTGTCGTACGAATTATTACAGCGTTTTGATGGGCTTAGACCGTTGCTGGCGGCTGATCAGGCAAGCTTCTGTCAGCACCCGGGGCTGGGGCAGGCCAAGTATGCCCAGTTGCAGGCTGTGCTGGAAATGGCTCGGCGTTATCTGTATGAGTCTATGAGCCGTGGCGATAGCCTGTGCAGCCCACAGGATACCCGGCAGTACCTCAGTTATCGGTTGCGTGATTTACCTCACGAAGTCTTTGCGGCCCTGTTCCTTGATCAACGTCACCGGGTGATTGCCTATGAGGAGTTGTTCCGTGGAACGATTGATGGAGCCAGTGTGTACCCCAGGGAAGTCGTCAAGAAGGCATTACAGCATAATGCGGCAGCATTGATTTTTGCCCACAATCACCCATCGGGTGTGGCAGAGCCAAGCCAGTCAGATAAAAATATAACGTCGCGCCTCAGGGATGCTCTGGCGCTTGTGGATATTCGTGTGCTGGATCATTTCGTGGTAGGGGATGAGGTGGTGTCTTTTGCCGAGCAGGGGCTGCTTTAAATTATTTGCTGTCTTTTTCGATACGCAGGCTGAAATAGGTGCTGACACTGTCACTGGACGTGGGGTAAACATAACAGGTCGATACTTTCACATGGCGCGTTTTACCCGTGGCGGCGCGTATTGACAGTGTGTAGTGATTAATCTGGCGTTCGTCGAGCATAGTCTGTTTGATCGCGCAGCTCTGGCAACAGCGATCGCTACACTGCTGCTGTCCGCCACAAAGCAGGTCTGAACAGTGCAGGCCATTAAGCGTGCTACCCTGGGGCAGGTCAAACAGCTCTGAGATACGCGCGTTCCAGTAACCAATTCGACCACGGTTGTCTACACCAAACACGGCGCTTTCGCTTTGTTCAAAACTGCCCTGAATAATACTATCCATCGTGGCCGAGCATTGGCTGGCATCCGTCTTCTGGTGAGAAGAGCTATGCCGTTGTGGAAAACTGACTGGCATCCGAGAACATCCCCCTGAAAAATACTGCATAAAAAAGCGTGTCGCCCGGTGCTGACCAGCAGCTTCTGGCTAATGATCTAATAATTATGTGAGCTGTTATATCAGGAAGCGCCTTGCAGATATGTGACAATAGATACAGTATCTGATATTTTTCAATAGAATCAATAATATAACCTGTTTGGGTTAGCCTGTGTGCAGGGTCAGCTGTACCTTGTATCTGTGATGGGTTAAGGTGCGGTTTTTCTTCGAGGCATCATAATATATGCACACGTTCCAGCACTTGTTGCAACGGGATCGCCAGGTGCTCTGGCATCCCTATGCGTCCTTTGCCACCGAGCAGCCACTCTTTCCGGTGGTGTCTGCTCAGGGATGCAGGCTCAGGCTTGCCGATGGCAGAGAGCTGATTGATGGCATGGCCTCCTGGTGGTGTGCGATTCATGGATACAATCATCCCGTATTGAATGAAGCACTAGAAGCGCAGATTCACAAAATGAGTCATGTGATGTTTGGTGGTCTGACCCATGAGCCAGCTATCGAACTGGCTGAGCTGCTGGTGTCGATAAGTCCGGCTCCGCTGACATCCGTATTTTTTTCTGACTCTGGCTCGGTGTCCGTCGAGGTAGCCATGAAAATGGCGATCCAGTACTGGCATGATCGACAGTTACCGGAGAAGCAACAGTTCCTGACCTTACGTCAGGGATATCATGGTGACACCTTTGGCGCCATGTCAGTCTGTGACCCGGTTACGGGTATGCATAACCTGTTTAGTTCCTCGCTTATGCAGCAGGTATTTATAGATGCGCCAACGGCAAAGGTCGATGAAGACTGCGAGCCTTCGGCTATAGCGGCATTGCAACAGGCGCTTGAAAACGGCCATCAGAAAATTGCGGCGTTTATTCTTGAGCCCGTGGTGCAGGGTGCCGGCGGAATGCGTTTCTACTCCGCGGATTTTTTACGCCATGCGCGGCGTCTTTGTGATGAATATGATGTATTGCTGATACTGGATGAAATTGCAACAGGCTTTGCTCGAACCGGGAAGTTATTTGCCTGTGAACATGCAGGTATAACGCCTGATATTATGTGTGTTGGCAAGGCATTAACCGGCGGCTATATGAGTCTTGCGGCGACGCTGACAACAGGGCATATTGCAGAGACCATATCGAATGGTAATCCAGGTGTGTTTATGCATGGTCCAACCTTTATGGCAAACCCGCTGGCCTGTGCAGTATCACTGGCCAGTGTTCGGTTGTTGCTGGCGTCCGACTGGCAGAAGACGATACAAGGCATCGAAAAAAATCTGAAACAGGCGCTGGGCAGGTGTGCTTCACTGGAAGCTGTTGCCGAAGTTAGAGTGCTGGGCGCAATTGGTGTTGTAGAGTGCAGGCAGGCTGTAAACATGCAACAGTTGCAACCGGCACTGGTTGATCAGGGCGTGTGGATCCGGCCATTCGGCAAACTGGTGTATGTCATGCCTCCCTATATTATTACAGCGGATGAAATTGATAAGCTGGGAAATGCAATATTCGAGGTACTAAAATAATGAGAAAAACGGTACTGTTGTCGATGCTGGCTATCGCACTGCTGGTTTTTGTCGGGGTGGATTACTGGCAGCCGGGTGGCAAATCACTATTCAGGAAAACCCATGCTAAAACGATGGACATCCTGCAGGCAGAAGACGTTTTTAATTATGACGATGTTAAGGATGTGAAAGAAAAGAAACAACGGTTCTTTGATGCACTACGTCCAGTTGTGATAAATGAAAATCAGAAAATACGGGATACTCGGACTCGACTTGAGTCAGCCATGCAATCCGATGAGCAGGCCGGCTGGATTGCTGGTGTGGCCGATCAGTATGACATTGAATGGGATCACGATAAACCGCAATGGGATACCCTGCTGCGTCGTGTTGATACTTTGCCTGTAGAGCTGGTGTTGAGTCAGGCCGCCAATGAGTCAGCATGGGGGCAGTCACGTTTCGCACAACAGGCGAATAACCTGTTTGGCCAGTGGTGTTTTGATAAAGGATGTGGAATTGTTCCCGAGCAACGTGATGCGGGTAAGCGTCATGAGGTTGCCGCATTCGACAGTATCAATGAATCTGTCAGTAGTTATATGCACAATTTGAATCGTGGTAACGCCTATCGCACACTCAGGAAAATGCGTTCTGGTATGCGTAAAAAAGGGCAGAATGTCGATGCGCTCAGGCTGGCTGAAGGCCTTGAAAAATATTCGAGTCGAGGTGATGAGTATGTCAGGGAAATTCAGTCGATGATAAAAACTAACAGGAAATATATGCTGGGTCAGAAACCTGGCGACAAGTAAAGGAAAAATGATGGTCGAAGAAATTCTTGGATTTATATTTAATTTCTGGGTCGGTCTTGCAATACTGATCTTTGTCTTTATTAAAACGTCGGTTAAATTCGTGCCACAAAATCGAGCGCTTATTATTGAACGCTTTGGTAAATACAATAAGTCGATGGAAGCGGGGTTGAATTTCATGCTTCCGTTTATCGATAAGGTTTCCTACGATCGATCACTTAAAGAACAGGCGGTCGATGTGCCCAGTCAGAGTGCAATCACAAAGGATAATATCTCACTGGTTGTTGATGGGGTGCTCTATCTCAAGGTTCTCGATCCGTATAAAGCATCTTATGGTGTTGATAACTATGTTTACGCGGTGACTCAGCTGGCGCAGACAACCATGCGTTCTGAAATCGGTAAGATTGATCTGGATAAAACATTTGAAGAACGGGAAAGCCTGAATACCAATATTGTAAATATTATTAATGAGGCCGCGGAGCCCTGGGGTGTGCAGGTGCTGCGCTATGAAATCAAGGATATCGAACCACCGCGTTCCGTGCTGGAGGCTATGGAACGACAGATGAAGGCGGAGCGTGACAAGCGCGCGCAGATTCTGGAATCAGAAGGTGAACGACAGGCCTCTATTAATGTTGCAGAAGGTCAGAAGCAGGCGATTGTGTTGCGCGCGGAGGCAGATAAATCGGAGCAGATATTGCAGGCTCAGGGTGAAGCGCAGGCTATTCTCTCAGTTGCCGAAGCGAAAACAAAAGCCCTGCATATGATCGGCAAGGTGGCGCATACCGATGAAGGGCAGAGTGCAATTCAGCTGGAGCTGGCAGAAAAAGCAATTATGGCAAAAGAAGCCATTGCAAAAGAATCATCAGTGGTGCTGTTGCCCGATAGCCAGACGAGTGCATCTACACTGGTTGCGGAAGCGATGACGATTATCAATAGCTTGAAAAAGAAACAGGCAGATACACAATAATGCTGATTGAATACATACATAACCACCAGGCAGAGTTCTGGATTGTACTGGGCTTTGCGCTTCTGTCGATTGAAGTTATTACCGGTATGGTAACGGGTATTCTGTTGTTTAGTAGTGTGGGTGCGCTGGTGACTGGCTTATTTATGTTGCTGGGGTTATTGCCAGAGACCTGGACGGCAGGTATTTCCAGTACGGCAATCTGTTCAGGTGTTGCAATGCTGCTATTGTGGAAGCCTTTGAGGAATCTTCAGAACAGTGATATACCCGAGAAGGATAACAGTAGTGACCTGGTTGGATATACCTTCGTACTACAGGAAAACATTAGCCTGATGCAGCCGGGTAAAACCCGTTATTCTGGCATTGACTGGAAAGTTGAAATCGATACAGGTGCCGGTGTTGAGCAGATTGATGCGGGGCAACGCGTTAAGGTGAGTAGTGTTGAAGTGGGTAAGTTTCTTGTGCGCCCTGTGCAGAATAATAACTGATATCGGCGATATAAATAAATCTACCTGTACTGTGTATAACCAGGCCTGTGTTGCAGGTCGAATTGAATAAGAGTTAATTTGCTGCTTGAAAACACTCAACGTCGAACAGCTTCGCTTTCTTGAACTGGGTCCCTATGATTTTCAGTTGCATGCCGGCCAGTGTACAGGTCTGAGTGGCCCGTCTGGTTGTGGAAAAAGTCAGCTGTTGCGCTGTCTTGCTGATCTGGAACCGCATCAGGGGAAAATAAATCTGGATGCTGTAGAGCAACAGTCTGTGCCTGCGCATGAGTGGCGCAAGAAAGTTGCCCTGTTACCTGCAGAATCCCAGTGGTGGTATGACAGTGTGGCGGAGCATTTTGAAACGCTTGAACAGAATGCATTAGAACGGCTTGGGTTTCAGTCTGAAGTCGGTCACTGGTCAATTATGCGTATGTCCAGTGGTGAGAAGCAACGTCTGGGACTGCTGCGACTGTTACAGAATCAGCCGCAGGTTTTGTTGCTTGATGAGCCCACGGCGAATCTGGATCAGGATAATACCCGTCTGTTTGAAGAGTTTGTCATGGAGTATCTGCAGCTTCATCAGGCGACCTGTATCTGGGTGAGTCATGATGCGGATCAGCTAAAACGGATAGCACAGCATCACTTTGTTTTTCAGTCCGGGGAGTTGAATCATGTTGATTGAGTTAAGTTCTCTTGATTTGTCGATGGCTGCCATACTGGTGCTATTGCTGGGCTTGCTTAGCTGGCGAATGCAACTTGATATTTCACGTCAACTATATATCGCCGCCTTACGTACAACGGTGCAACTGTTACTGATAGGGCTTGTGCTTAAAGCGCTGTTTGCATCAACTCAGCCTTTATTTATTCTGCTGATCGCGATGCTCATGATATCGGTTGCGGGCTTTGAAATTCTTTCGCGACAGAAACGCAAATTACATCCACTCGGTGGCTTTGTCATCAGCACGGGTTCATTGTTTGTTTCTTCCTTTATTATTACCCTGCTTTGTTTGCTGGTGATTATACAGGCAGATCCCTGGTATCATCCTCAGTATGCAATTCCACTGCTGGGTATGTTGCTGGGAAATACGATGACTGGAATAGCTCTGGGTATGGATCGTTTATTGCAATCTGCATGGCAACAACGGCCCGTTATCGAGCAGCGACTGATGCTGGGTCAGGCACCCTGTGATGCAATTTCTGATATTCGTAAAGAGGCCATGCGTGCCGGTATGATACCGATTATTAACTCCATGGCCGCAGCTGGGCTGGTGAGTTTGCCGGGTATGATGACAGGTCAGATTCTTGCAGGTGCGCCACCGGTTGAAGCGGTAAAATATCAGATCCTGATTATGTTTATGATTACTGCGGGTACAGGCTTTGGTGTGGTATCAACCCTGTGGTTGATATCGCGGCGATTATTCGATGAGCGTGAGAGACTGAGCTTCCGTCGCCTGCTGAAGACAACGGAACAGCACTAACTTACATGTCATTCAGGTAAGCTTTGGCTTCTTCACCAGGGTCGGGTAAACCGGATACACGCCATGCATTCAGGCAGCTGTGAAACAGGTTGTGCACCCAGTCTTCACTGTGGTGGCTTGAACGACAGATGTTGTGCATTGCGGGTGCAACACCGAAACGCTCATAGTGTTTACGAAGTGCGTCAATAACATTCCAGTGATCAGGCGTGAGTACACCAATTTCCAGTTCAGTGGCAATCATTTGTGCAACTTCACGATTCCACATCTCGGGATGCCTGAGAAGACCATACTCATCGAGTTCAATGTCGTTCAGGTGTTGTGCAGTATTCATGTCTGTTACCTCACTGCAAAATGGTCGATCGGGATCGCAAGAGCCGCCATAATAACTCGGCTCATAAATAAGTATGGTTCAACGGGGCTTGCCTGCCAGTGCCCTTTGTCTGAAACTGGCGGAGTCAAATGAGAGAGGCTTTAGATGAATCAGGATTCATACAACGAAATGCTGGCAGAAGTACAGGCGTTCCATGACAAGCATGATTTCAGAAACACCGGTGGTGAGGAACTCATGTATCGCATTGCATTGATGACCGAGGAGCTGGGAGAAATTTCGGCCTGTGCCAGTAAGGGGAAACCAGTTGAAGCGCTTGCCGAGGAATGTGCTGATCTCCTGATCCTGCTTATGGGTACTGCGATCGCGCAGGATTTTGATCTGAAGCAGGCGTTCTGGGATAAGATGTCGAAAATCATGAAACGCGAATCGAAAATGATTAACGGACGAATTCGCGTTTCAGAATTTCGTGACTAGTATCAGGATGATGATCCCCTGAGGGACTGGTTAAGCATATTCTGCTCACGGATAAACAGTAACAGTTCAGCTTCCATTTCTTCACGGTTTGCATAGGGGCCTTTCTGTACGCCGCCGCGGACTTCAAAATACCAGGAGCCATTGGCACAGAAATAGCGTTCGTTACGGAAGGGTATGGGGTTATGTTCCCCTGCGCGGTGTTTTTGCATAGTGACCTCGTCATCATTTGGCCAGAAAACTCTGAGCTTATCTTTATGAGATTAAAATAACTTTTTAATCACGCAATGGCATAAACAGTGTTAATTGACCGGTGGTATGCCACGTTTATGTGAGGAGGAGTGGTAACTGACTGAAAAGGTTTTAAAAACCAGATAATAAAATATTTGTATTAATACGAGCTAGTTATAAGTTTTATTGATTAAGCTCTTCGTAAAACTGAATAAATTCGTTCAGTGCCTGTTGCATTTCGGCTTTGCTTTCATACGGCCCCTTCTGTCCGCCACCGCGTAATTCAAAATACCACTGGCCATTGACTTCAAAACTGCGGCTACTGCGATGAGCGTTGCGTTGTGCTTCAGAGCTTGCATCGCTTTCCCGTCTCATGCTCATGGCGGTCTATGGCCTTAGTTGTCCAGAAAGATAAACCTTGGTTTTACCAGGTTCTCATAGTCTTTGTAGTCCATCTGTATGATTTCCATATGAGAGCCGGCATTAAAGGCGATGGTATCGTCTTCCGACAGGCTTTCGGCTACATAGACATCCATATCGTAAAGGCAGCCAAAGGGAGGCATGGCACCAACTTCGCAATCCCTGAAGCGTGGTGTAAATCTTGATTCATCAGCTAGTCGAATATTGTCAGTATCAAGTGCGTCTTTCAAAATAGTCAGGTTAACCTTGTAGTTGGCAGGTACAACGGCCATAGCCATCTGGTTATCGACTTCGAGAATGACTGTCTTGGCAAGCTCGCGTGAAGGGATATGGGCACTCTTGGCAATATCCACAGCGGTAAAGGCCATAGAATGCATAATCGATACATACTTGATATCGTTCTCGTCAAGATACTCTTTTAACAGTGGCGATGGCATGATTGACTCCCTTATACTGCAACGCAGATATTAGATAGCCCTGGAAAAACGCTGCTGTTGTTGCCCGGTATTCAGGTAGCGGTCGAATACCATGCATATGTTTCGAATCAGCAAGCGACCTTTGCTGGTGACGCGTATTGATTGATTGTTTAATTCAATTAATCCGTCGTCACACATTGTCTGTAACTGTTTCAGTTCGATAGAAAAATATTCACGGAAGTTAATACTATGTTTAGCTTCCATTGCAGCAAAATTCAAATCAAAGTGACAGATGAGCTGCATGATAATGTCGCGGCGTAACAGGTCGTCTTCGTCGATGCGGATGCCACGAAAAACGGCGAGTTGCCCTGCGTCGATTTTTGCCGTGTATTCATCGAGGGTTTTTACATTCTGTGCAAAGCTGTTGTCGATGGTGCCGATTGAAGTAATGCCCATGCCGATAAGGTCGCAGTCTGCATGTGTGGCGTAACCCTGAAAGTTACGATAAAGCTTTCCCTGTTGCTGGGCGATGCTGAGTTCATCATCGGGGCGCGCAAAGTGATCCATGCCGATATAGACATAGCCTGCATCAATCAGTTGCTCGATACTTTGTTTGAGAATGCTCAGTTTTGTTTCAGCCGCAGGCATGTCTGCTTCATTGATGCGGCGTTGTGGTTTAAATAACTCGGGCATGTGCGCGTAGTTAAATAAGGAGATGCGGTCCGGACCTAATTCGATAATACGCGACAGTGTGTTGTTAAAGCTGTCGGGCGTCTGCAGAGGCAGGCCGTATATCAGGTCGGTACTAATGGACTTAAAGCCACACTCGCGGGCGCTGTTGAGAGCATCCAGTGTCTGCTGTTCAGATTGAATTCGATTGACCGCTTTCTGTACGTCAGGATTAAAATCCTGTACCCCCAGACTCATTCGATTAAAGCCGATATCGCGGAGCAGCTCGATGCTTTCACGGCTGACTTCGCGGGGGTCGATTTCGATAGAGTACTCACCACTGTCATCATCATGCAGGTTAAAGTGCTGGCGCGTCACATCCATCAGTTCGCGCATCTGCCCATGGCTGATAAATGTGGGGGTTCCACCACCCCAGTGAAGCTGATTGACCTTGCGAGATCGATCGAACAGTTCTGCCTGCATAGCGATTTCCCGGTGCAGGGTGCTCAGGTAAGGATCTGCCTTGCTACGATCTTTGGTGATGACCTTGTTACAGGCGCAGTAGTAACAGATGGTGTCGCAGAATGGCAGGTGAAAATACAGGGAGAGTTCGCGACCAGAGCGGTTGGATTTTTCTGCCTGCTGGCGGTAGTCCGCTTCGCTGAAATCTTCACTGAACTGCACGGCAGTCGGGTAGGACGTATACCGGGGGCCGGCAATGTCGTACTTCTTGATAAGCTGTGTGTCGAATTCGATATCTGACATGGGGGGTCTCTATAGTGTCTGTCGGGACATCATAGACGGTATGAGGGGCGATTTTGTTGATTTAGAGCAGAAATAGACCGACTGTCGGTACAGTGGGATGACAATAACGCAACTCAGAGGTGAGCAAGGGCCAGTTGCAGGCGCTCAACGAGTTGTTCCAGGTCGCTGAGCTGATGATCGGCGCGCAGCGTGATTCGCAGTCGTGCGCTACCCTCGGGCACCGTTGGTGGGCGAATTGCTGCCAGGTGTATACCCTGTGTAAACAGCTGCTGACTAACATTTACTGTTAGTTGTGCATCGCCGAGGAGGAGGGGCTGGATAGCGGTATCCGACGGCATGAGGGGCAGGCTGGCTTGCGTCGCCATTGATTTAAAGGTGTGGATATTCCGCTTTAATGCCTGCTGGTGCTCAGGCTCCTGCTGTAACAGTTGCAGGCTGGCCAGGGTGGCGGCAGCGACAGCGGGTGGCATCGCCGTGGTGTAGATGTAGCTACGGGCAAATTGAATCAGGTATTCGATAAGATCTTCGCTCCCCGCAACAAATGCACCGGAGGTGCCAAGGGCCTTGCCCAGGGTTGCCATATAGATCATCTGTGGGTTGCCAGTACCTTGATGGTTGAGGCTGCCCCGTCCCTGCTCACCGAGTACCCCGAAGCCATGGGCATCATCCAGCATCAGCCAGGCGTTATATGGCTGACAGCTGGCCTGCCATCGAGCGATATCCAGCTGATCGCCGTCCATGCTAAATACAGCGTCGGAACTCACCAGGATTTCACCTTCTGTCGAGCGTTCCAGCTGTTGTTGCAGGGCTTCATAGTCGAGGTGAGGGTAGCGTCGCAGGCGAGCACCACTCAACTGTGCCGCATCCAGCAGGGAGGCATGATTGAGTTTGTCTTCGATGACTGTGTCGTGGCGTCCGCAGAGGCTCTGTGCTAGCCCAAGGTTAGCCATATAACCCGTGGAAAACAGCAGTGCGCGGGGATAGCCGGTAAACTCGGCGAGGGCTTCTTCCAGCTGATGGTGTAACTGGTGATGGCCATTAACCAGATGGGCTGAACCACTGCCGACCCCGGTTGCTCTGGCGGCGGAGGTAAATGCCTCGATAAGTTTTGGGTGGCTGGCAAAGCCTAGATAGTCATTGCTGCAGAAATTCAGACAGCTTTGACCATTCAGCTGAATAAGGCGTCCCTGCGGGCTCTGCAGCTGGCGACGCTGTCGATACAGACCCAGCTGTTGCCGTTGTTCCAGGGCCTTTCGTAGGTCTTTCATTGCCTATCCGTGGCAGGCTTCCGCCTTGATCATGTCATTGTGGGCTTCACTGGGCTGGATACCCAGGCGATCGAAGAGCGCCAGATCGCTGTTGGTCTCGCAGTTATCCGTCGTCAGCAGGCGATCACCATAAAAGATGGAGTTAGCTCCAGCAAAGAAGCACATGGCCTGCATTTCATCGCTCATTTCATGGCGGCCTGCAGACAGCCTGACCTGAGAAGCAGGCATTAGAATGCGTGCTACAGCGATACTGCGAACGAACTCGATACTATCAATGCCATCGCTACCAAACAGTGGGGTGCCTTCAACCTGAACCAGCATATTAATGGGGACCGACTCCGGGTGCTGGGGCATATTCGCCAGCTGCTGCAGCATGGAGGCGCGGTCAGTACTCGACTCGCCCATGCCCAGAATGCCACCGCTGCAAACATTGATTCCGCAATCCCGAACATGTTTTAAGGTATCCAGACGATCCTGGAAGGTGCGGGTGCTGATGACGTTGCCGTAGAACTCAGGAGAGGTATCCAGGTTGTGATTATAATAATCGAGCCCGGCTTCTTTCAGACGCTGGCTCTGCTGTTCGGTAAGCATTCCCAGGGTAACGCAGGATTCCATGCCCAGCTCTTTCACCGCGCGAATCATCTCGATCACCCGGTCGAGGTTTTTATCGGTCGGGTTGCGCCAGGCCGCACCCATGCAGAAACGGGTTGAGCCATTATTTTTCGCAATACTGGCTTTTTCAATGACCTCTTCCAGGGGGAGCAGCCGCTCAGGCTCAAGCTCGGTGCTGTGGCGTGCGCTTTGTGAGCAATAGCCACAGTCTTCCGGGCAGGCACCAGTCTTGATGCTTAGCAGCGTGCTGATCTGCACTTCGTTAGGCTGGTGGTACTGTCGATGCAGGCTATGGGCCTCGAATAGCAGGTCGTTAAAGGGTCTGGCTAGTAGCTCGTTAATTTCCTGTAGTGACCAGTCGTGGCGTAGTTGCGGGGCTTCAGGCTGTGGCTTTGCTTGTGTCATGGGGCTGAGATCTATATAGTGCATCTGAGAGGGGTAATGATACCCGCTTTTCTCTGAAAATGGAGTTTCCCGGAGCATATTTCTCCAGCATATCGCTGCTTGCAGATTTTTCCGGGCAAATATGGAAGATGCACTCACTACTATCTTTTCTCTATCCGCGGTACTGCCTGCTGTGTGAGGGTCATCAGCAGCTGCTGGGCGACCTCAATATTTGTGTGGCCTGTGCAGCAGATCTGGTTGCCAATCATCCCAGTTGTCATTGTTGTGCCCTGCCCATGCCTCATCTGACAAATTCAACGAATGAGCCGATATGCTGTGGTGAATGCCTGCAATCGGCACCGCCATTTGCCTTTAGCTGGAGTCCTTTTGTGTATGCGCAACCGCTCGAATGGATGATTCACCAGCTGAAGTTTAATGCTAAGCTGGCATTTGCCCCACTCCTGTCCGGTCTGATGTTACGTGAGTTTGTGCGTTTGCAGCGGCATCTCACTCTGCCAGAGGTGATTATGCCGATGCCGCTGCACGACAACAGGTTACGACAACGAGGGTTTAACCAGTGTGAATTGCTGGTTCGACCACTTGCGCAATCGATGTCATTATCAGTGGATGTGGATAGCTGTAAACGAGTTCGTAATACCGAACACCAGACAGGGAAAAATGCACAACAGCGCAGAAAAAATATAAAGGGCGCATTTGCGGTTCGACTCAGCAAGCCCTATCGACATGTTGTGTTGTTTGATGATGTTGTGACAACGGCTTCAACGGTGATGGAGTTATCCCGTTGTTTACTGGCAGAGGGTGTTGAGCGAGTGGATGTGTGGAGCCTTGCGCGAGCCGAGAAATGAAGATGAAGGTTACGGGAATTTAATTACATATGGACAAACAGGTGTTAGCCAGTACGGATAGCCAGCGCTGGGTTTTTGAAAAAAAAGTTACAATGTTATACAGCAACCAGACACAGAGCTGGTTGTTATCGATTCTGGCATCATGCCTTATCGCATACCTGGCAATTGATGCAGGCCTGCTGATTCAGGGTGCTGGCTGGTGGCTGGCGTTTGTTGCGCTTACCCTGACTCGAACCTGGAATACAATACGTTTTGTAAGAATGCATCAGCAGCAGCCTGACGCAATTGATTATACCTACTGGTACCGTCGCTTCCATGCCTGCACCTTTGTTGTTGCCTGTACCTGGTGTGTGGGCGGCTTGTTGATTGGTTCGAAGCTGGATTCGCTTTCTCAGGTTTATATTTTTATTGTCTTGCTTGGCGTGAGTGCGGCAGCAATACCCCTGCTGGGTGTAAGTCAGAGTGTGATGCTCGGCTTTCAGGTGCCGACCACAATTCCATATCTTGTTTATGTATCGATTATGCTTGAAGAGCGCGGCACGATTCTGGTGTTTATGTTTGGGCTCTATCTAATCGGTCTGTTCTATGCCATCCGTCGTATGGATCAGAATCTGTCTGAAAGCCTGGGGATGCAGTTCGAGAAATCACAGCTAGTTAACACCCTGAGTCAGTCGAACCAGGAGTTGATACACGCTAATGAACAACTGGAAACATTAAGTCTGGAAGATGCGTTAACGGGCTTGCATAATCGCCGCTTTTTTGAAATGAAACTGGAAGCGGAATGGAAACGGGAAATACGTGATCACCAGGTACTGTCACTCATCGTGATCGATATTGATTATTTCAAACTTTACAACGATACCTATGGGCATGCGGAAGGTGATGTCTGTCTGAAGAATGTTGCTGATGTGCTGAATGCCTGTGTGCATCGTTCAAGTGATGTGCTTGCGCGTATTGGTGGAGAAGAGTTTGTTGTGCTGCTGCCTGGGGTGGAGCAGACAGGTGCACTTAATGTGGCCCAGCAAATGCAGGCTCGTCTGTCACAGGCCCAGTTGATTCATGCGACGTCTCCTTTAGGAGGCTATGTGACGATGAGTATAGGTGTTGCTACGGTCATGCCGAGTGAGCATGCTACTGCGCTTGGTCTGTTTAAGGCTGCAGATAAAGCACTTTACAGAGCAAAGGCGAAAGGTCGTGATCGTATTGAGGTGGGTGAGACAGAAGTGCTGGATGTTAAACAGCAAACGCTACAGACGTCATAGTTTCTTGTGTTTTAGCCAGTCTGCGAAAGACTGATCTGAATAGGTTGTACTGTCGGCGACAGGCTCCAGGATTTCTGCTCGATCATTGATGCGGGGATAGGCTAATTGCTTCTGCTGGCAATAGCGTGCGACTTTTGGATGAGTCCACTCAAATAATAACTGGTAATACCGTTCATTATCGAGACGACAATCATTATACATGCCGGCAGCCTGACGTTGTTGATACGCTTCGTATAAAATCAATGCACTGGCTACGGATACATTAAGCGATTGCACCAGTCCGGCCATCGGTATATAAACATGAATATCTGATTCGTCGACAGCATACTGACTGATGCCCTGTAGTTCGCTGCCCATTAAAATAGCGCTGGGTTTTGTGTAGTCAACTTCGCGAAAATCAACGGCTGTATCATCCAGACAGGTTGCGATTATCTGCATGTCCTGTTGTCTGAAATTTTTAATGGCATGATTGATGTCAGTGTGGGTATGTACCTTTATCCATTTTTTTACACCCGAGGCCGACATACTGGTGAGACGAATCGATTTGCGTTCAGTAATGGCGTGAATATCCAGCAGACCCACTGCATCAGCAGTGCGCGCGACGGCTGCCAGATTATGGGGTTTGGTGACGTTTTCCATCAACACAGTCAGGTCAGGCTGGCGCTGACGCAGACTGTGTATAATGGTGTCGAGGCGTTGCTGATTCAATGTGGCTTAGAGTGAGCCGGGCCTGGTGCCAGATTTTAACTCGCGAAAGCGTTTTACATCTTCCTTGAATTTGTCCAGTGTGGATTGGCGCTCATTATTCTTGTCTTCGATAAATGCATAGTTGTTTTCCAGCTGGCGACTGACAGCAACAACTTCTTTGTGCAGGTTTTCGGGTGCTTCTCTGCCACCTGCTTCAATGCTCTTGATACGATCTTTAACGTCCTGGAGTTTCTGCTCATCCTTATTGATGAGTGTTTTTGCAAGAGAGATCTGCGAGTCGATAGCTTCGATACGTGCGTCACGTGCAATTTCCAGATCGCGTTCGGTGGTGAACGTGTCGAGTAGTACGCGATCGCGTAGTGCCTGTTTGCGCTGTGCGATCAGGCGTTGCTTGTCAGCTTCTTTCTTTGCTTCGCGCTGGCGCTCTTCTTCTGCGATCTGTTCGTCAGATTTTCGTGCCTTCGCTTTGCGAATAACAATGCCTTCCTCATTTAGTGTTTCATGTTCCTTTTTCAGGTACTGCGGTGGTACACGGTCACCGTAATGGACATTTCCATGTTCATCCACCCATTTTTTTAAGGCATGTGCCGGGAATGTCAGGGTCAGGCTTGCGCTGATTAGTAGAAACTGAATACCTGTAATGATCTGTTTTGTTTTCATGGCTCGGTACTTTCTGTTAATCCTGTATGGTGAATACGGTGCCCAGTCATGGCTCTGAAGAAGAGCGTGCTGGGCCTTTACTTATTAAGTTATATTTCCTGAGTATATATGGCTCGATGCTATATTGCCGCAGCTGTTGTTTCAAGTTGTGGCAAAATACACACTTCCTGTCTGGACTGTTAATGATACATGCAAGCGTTTACTGATCAAATTATCCTGTTTATCGTCTCTCTGCTGGCAAACTTCTTTTCCGCGCTGGCCGGTGGAGGTGCTGGCCTGATTCAGTTGCCTGCGCTCATCTTTCTGGGGCTGCCATTCGGTGTGGCGCTGGCAACACATAAGGTCGCCAGTGTGGCCCTGGGTATTGGAGCGACAATTCGCCACCTGAGTTCCAGTAAGCTGGAAAGAAATTTCGCCCTGTATATTCTGGCATGCGGGATCCCGGGGGTTATCCTGGGTGCTAGCATTATTCTGGAAGTGCCGGATCGAGCAGCGGAGATTGCGCTGGGTGTACTGACCATGGGGCTAGGCGTGTATTCCTGGTTATCACCCCAGCTGGGTCAGTCGCTTCAGGTCAGTAATCGGGATCGTCGAGGCATGTTGATTGGCGGCGTGGTGATATTCCTCATCGGCGGCCTGAATGGTTCACTAACCTCTGGTACAGGGCTGTTTGTGACGCTCTGGCTGGTTCGCTGGTTTGGTCTCGACTATCGTATGGCAGTCGCCTACACACTGATTCTGGTGGGTATTTTCTGGAATGGCAGTGGTGCGGTTACCCTCGGTATACTCGGGGAAATCTACTGGGCATGGCTGCCCGCATTACTGCTGGGCTCTTTGCTGGGCGGTTATCTCGGCGCGCATATGGCGATTGTGAAGGGGAATCGACTGATCAAGGTCACCTATGAAGTGGTGACCCTGCTGGTTGGTATCAAGTTGATACTGGGGTAGTTCACTCAGGCTTCGATGCCGTATTCGTTACGATAGAACATCATGGCGTCCAGCATTTCTTCATTGCCACTGTCCTTGAGATACTGGATCAGATGCTGCAGGCTGATAATGTTCAGAACGTTGATACCATATTCGCTATTCACTTCCTGCACAGCTGATTGTGATCCCTTGCCTTTTTCCTGTCGATCCAGTGCAATCATGACGCCTATGGCCGTTGCGTTATTGGCATCGATGATATCAATGGCTTCACGGATAGCGGTGCCTGCGGTAATTACATCATCAAGAATCAGCACCTGTCCCTCCAGCGGTGAGCCTACGATATTGCCGCCTTCGCCATGGTCCTTGGCTTCCTTGCGGTTAAAGGCATAGGGCACGTCAAGGCCATGATCCAGATAGAGTGCCATGGCGGTTACCGCAACCAGGGGAATACCCTTGTAGGCGGGACCAAATAGCACGTCATACTGAATGCCGCTGTCTACGATCGCCTGTGCATAACAACGGCCCATTTCGGCCAGTGCCTTGCCGGTGTTAAACAGGCCAGCGTTGAAAAAGTAAGGGCTTTGGCGGCCAGATTTGAGTTTGAATTCACCAAATTTCAGTACGTCGTACTGTAGTGCGAGTTCTATAAAATTCTTTTGATAATCTTTCATATGCTACCTTGTGTCGTCCCCAGCATGTAAAATGCGCTGCCAGAAGTGTTATTACACAACAGATTTATTGAATTCATTTATGCGTATTATATCAGTTAACACCAACGGAATCCGCGCTGCTGCACGAAAGGGTTTTTTCGAATGGTTAAAAAAGCAACAGGCTGACGTTGTCTGTATCCAGGAAACCAAGGCCCAGGAGCATCAGCTGGAAGATGACATGTTTCGCCCCGAGGGTTATCACTGTTACTACCATGATGCCGAGAAAAAAGGCTATAGCGGTGTCGCCGTTTATTGCAAACAGAAACCACGCAAGGTGAAATTTGGTATTGGCATGCATGATATCGACCTGGAGGGGCGTTACCTTGAGGTTGAGTTCGAAAAAATCAGCGTAGTTTCCCTGTATATGCATTCTGGCTCATCGTCGGAAGAACGCCAGGCCTTGAAATTCGATTTTATGGACCGCTTTTTGCCACACTTGCAGAAATTGCGACGCAAGCGCAGGGAGTTCGTCATCTGCGGTGACTGGAATATTGCGCACAAGAAAATCGATATCAAAAACTGGCGTAGTAACCAGAAAAACTCGGGCTTCCTGCCAGAAGAACGCGACTGGATGACAAAGCTGTTCGACGAGGTGGGTTATGTGGATGCGTTTCGCGTGGTCAATCAGAAAGAACACGAATATACCTGGTGGAGTAATCGAGGACAGGCCTGGGCGAATAATACCGGCTGGCGTATCGATTATCAGGTGATTACCCCTAAGCTGAAAGATACGGTAAAGTCGACACATATTTACAAAGACGAGCGCTTTTCCGATCATGCGCCACTGATAATCGATTACGACTATATCCTGGAATAAATTATTACTAGTCAACAGACAACTGGACAACATAGTTGGGCGAATGCGCTCAGTAACTATCGTCACCCCCGGGTGATTGCGATGTTGTTTCTGGGGTTTTCAGCTGGCCTGCCGCTATTGCTGGTGTTCGGAACTTTATCTGCCTGGCTGGCGCGCAGCGGGATCGATAAAAGTACCATCGGCTTTATTAGCTGGGTGGCACTTTTATATGGGTTAAAGTTTGCCTGGTCGCCACTTGTCGACCGTCTCAATTTACCTTTTCTTGGAAATGCGTTAGGCCAGCGACGCAGCTGGATACTGCTGGCACAGGTCGGCATTATTATCGGCCTGTTATTAATGGCGTCCAGCGATCCACAAAGTCAGTTAATCCTGCTTGTATACGCGGCTTTACTCGTCGCATTTTCATCCGCGACACAGGATATCGCGATTGATGCCTGGCGCATCGAAGCCATGCCGGTTGAATCACAGGGTGCCATGTCGGGTACCTACCAGATGGGTTACCGGCTGGGTATGCTGCTAGCTGGGGGAGGTGCGTTTAGCATTGCGCACTTTGCATCCTGGCCACAGGCATATATGGCAATGGCGGGTTGCATGCTGGTTGGTATTCTAACCACATTGCTGATACCCGAACCGGATCGTAGTATCAGTCGTGATACCTGGCAGCAGGAAGCGAGCGTCGTGCAGTTCCTGGAGCGATCCACGCATTTGCCCGCAAAAATTCAGGCGCTGTATGCCTGGGTCATTGGCGCGGTTATTTGTCCTTTTACGGATTTCTTTAAACGCAATGGGCAGTTTGCCCTGCTGGTATTGCTGTTTATCGGGCTATTCAGGGTGAGCGATATTTCCATGGGGATTATGGCTAACCCGTTATATGTGGATGTGGGTTATACCGATTTGCAGATTGGTCTGGTGACCAAAACCATCGGCCCTGTTGTTACCATTATCGGTGCATTGTTGGGTGGGGCTATGGTAGTCAGGTATGGTGTGTTTCCTATTCTGATGACGGGCGCGATCATCGTGGTGATTACCAACCTGTTATTTGTGCTGGTGGCGATGAGCCCTCCGGGAACATCTTTATTGGCGATGGTGATTGCTGCAGATAACCTGAGTGCCGGAATTGCGGGGTCTGCCTTTATTGCCTATCTCTCTGGTCTTACCAACAAGGCCTATACGGCGACCCAGTATGCCCTGTTTAGTTCGCTGATGTTGCTACCGGCAAAATTTATCGGTGGCTTTTCCGGCACGGTGGTTGAGGCGTATGGCTATGTGAATTTCTTTATCTACACGGCGGCGCTTGGCTTGCCGGCGATACTGCTGATACGTATTCTATCGCGTCGTCAGTCCGCTCAAATGTCTCAGTCAGAATAAATGATCAGCTTGCCTTCACCGGCCATTTCATGGCGTGGAGCGGCGAGGCTGTCATCATGTTTAAAACTGCGCCCATCAAGTGAATATTTCAGGTCAATACAGACAGGAATAATCCAGGGTTCTCGATACTCAAGACGACAACCATAGGTTGGATGTTGTGCCCAGAACGCATGGTAACCGTGCGGACTTCTGATAACGAGTAACTCACGCCCCTGAACGGGATAGTGCAGGCTCTGATTCAACTTAAGGCTGGATACATCAATTTCTTCATCATAGCGTGGTGCCTGTTTACCGGGCCCCATGACGACCTGCAAAAGAATATACGCGAGAAATACGGCGGCAAAGGCCGTCAGTAATTTAAGGCTGGCGCGAAGAAAAAGTCTGGTGTCGTCTGAGCCTGGCATGGGAATAGATGTTTCTAGGGTTCGGCTGTTATAAAATGGCGACATGTCTGAATTTCAACAGCTGCCGCCGCTGGCATTATATATCCATATCCCGTGGTGCGTTAAAAAATGTCCTTACTGCGACTTTAACTCCCACACGTTTGAACAGCTACCGGAGCAGGAATACCTTCGCGCGCTGCAAGAAGATCTGCAGGCCCAGTTACCGAGCATCTGGGGGCGACGCATCGTGTCCGTGTTTATTGGTGGTGGCACACCCAGCCTGTTTTCTGCTGCGGGTATTGATCAACTGCTGTCGATGGTGAGAAGTCACCTGAACTGTTTGCCAAATATGGAAGTCACCATGGAGGCAAATCCGGGCACGGTCGAGCAGGATAAATTCAATGGTTTTTACCAGGCCGGGGTGAATCGGCTGTCGATAGGGGTGCAGAGCTTCGATGACGTAAAGCTACAGGCACTGGGGCGAATACACTCTGCGGATGAAGCGTTACGTGCCTTCGATGTTGCTCGCACAGCAGGTTTTGAAAATATTAACCTGGACCTGATGTACGGCCTGCCGGGTCAAAGTCTGGAAGCCGGGCTGGCGGATCTCAGGCAGGCTATTGCCTTGCAGCCAGAGCATATTTCCTGGTACCAGCTCACTATCGAGCCCAATACCCTGTTTCATGCAAGGCCACCCAGCGTACCCGATGACGAGATGGCCTTCGAGCTGCAGCAGCAGGGGCAGGCGCTGCTGGCGGAGCAGGGCTATCAGCAATATGAAATTTCGGCCTATGCCCGGGAAGGGCGGCGTTGCCAGCATAATCTCAACTACTGGCAGTTCGGTGATTACCTCGCCCTGGGGGCGGGTGCACACGGCAAGATCAGTCGATCCGATAATGGCCAGGTGCAGCGCTACTGGCAGCTGCGCCAGCCAGCAGCCTATATGCAGGCCTCGGCTACGGAGAAAATATCCGCTCATGAGTTGATTGAAGACTCACAGCTCGCATTTGAATTTATGCTAAACGCCCTGCGCCTACGCGAGGGTTTTAGCCTGCAGGATTTTGAAGCGCACACCGGCCTGTCGTTTAGTCGGGTTGCGAATACCTGTGAGAAGGCGGTTGAGAAGGGGCTGCTGGAAAAGTGGGAATCGGCCGCAGGCTACCAGGCCACACAGCAGGGTTACCTGTTCCTGAATGACCTGGTTAACCTGTTTGATGAGTGAGGGCTATTTTTTGCCGCCCATAATGTCCTGCAGCATCTTGTCCTGCTCAGCCATGCGTTCGTTGAGTTGCTGCTGCAGGTCGCTGGTCTCCTGCATCAGGTCCTTGACACCCTCGGGGGAGTAAACCTTGCTGATATGGGCGACCTTACCGCCCTGAGCAGGCTTTTCTTCCTCTTCTTCGCCAGGTTTTAGTGCCTGAACGACATTCGTATTGGCGAGGATTTCTTTCTTTTCATAGGCACCCTGGTTGGTTGGTGGTGTACTGCCGAAGTGGGTGACGCCCTGTTCATCGGTCCAGGTGTATACGGTGACATCTTCATCCACCGTGGGGTTGCCCATTTGGCTCAGTCCTTTGGGGCCATTGTTGCTACCAGCGCCCGGCAGGCCGGGAATTCCGGGGATGCCGCCTTTCATCGCATAATGTGCGCCAAAAAGCAGTATGCCCATGGTGAGAACCATGCTGACTAGCATTTTCATGTGCTGTTGCTCCTGTTGTCATATTTTTCCTGATCCTCAAAGGACTATAACACGAAAATCTGTGGGAAATTCCGCGGATTTGCCCTTGCCGAGGCGAGGTTAAGCGAGTATTATACGCGGCTCTTTACGGCAGCAAGGCTCTAGAGGACTCGAAAATGAGGCCAGATATACATCCAAATTATCACGACATTACGGTGAACTGTAGCTGTGGTAACAGCTTCCAGACGCGTTCGACGTATAACAACGAAGCGCTTCAGGTTGAAGTTTGCTCACAATGTCATCCTTTCTTCACCGGAAAGCAGAAGATCGTTGACTCTGCCGGTCAGGTTGAGAAATTCCGTAAGCGTTTTGGCGGTAGCAAGAAGTAAGATTTTGCTGAAGCTTCAATGCTTTATAAAAAAGGCGCTGTTAACGGGCGCCTTTTTTTGTGCCTGTGTTCTGGCAGGTAACGCCTGGGCTATGGGGGCTTCAACACAGGCTGGGCCTGCGTCAGCTGCGAAGCATCAACAGGGCTGTGCACCATTGCGAATCGATACCACGGCGCGGGTTGCCCATGTTTATGATGGCGACACCCTGCGTCTGGAAGATGGTCGGAAGGTGCGGTTTATCGGTATCGATACGCCCGAAGTATTTAGTCGCAAACGCGAACTGGATCCGCTGGAGGCGCGTCTCGGAGAGGCGGCCAAGCGTGCGCTGAGAGAAAAGCTGGTGGCGGCGGGTGAGCGGGTATCGCTGCAATATGGTATGGATACGAAAGACCGTTATGGACGTGTCCTCGCCCATGTTTTCCTGGTCGATGGCGAGAGTATTCAGGGCTGGCTGCTCGCTAATGGCTATGCCATTGCTTATACAACCCCGCCCAATGACCGTCTTGGAGACTGCTACCGCAGGCAGGAGCAGTCGGCGCGAGAGCAACAGCGAGGCATCTGGGCATCGCGGCTGTATCAGTCGTGGCGTGTGTCTCAGCTGCATGAGGCCAGTCGAGGGTTTCATATAGTACAGGGCCGAGTTACTGATATCTGGCAGACGAAGAAGCGCCTGACGCTTCAGGTCGACCACCGCCTGCACCTGCATATTTACAAGTCTGATCTGTCTGGCTTTAGTCTGCCACAGCTGAAAGCGCTCAAGGGCCGACAAATAGAAGCCAGGGGCTGGCTGAAAAGTTACCGCAAGAAGAATAGTGAGCAACCAGCACATAGTATGATACTTCGTCATTCCAGCTCATTAACTGAGCAAAAATGATAAACTTGTACTAAAGGTCGTAGAGAAGCACGGCCAGGCCATGTAAAGAGCAAAAATGAAAGAAGAAGATAAAAAACGCGCACTGGAATACCATCGTGCGCCTGTCCCCGGCAAGATTGCCACGGAAATTACTAAGCCCTGTGAGACCCAGTATGATCTCTCTCTCGCCTACACACCGGGCGTGGCAGAACCGGTAAAGGCAATCGCCGAAAACCCGGAAGCCGCCTATTCCTATACCGCCAAAGGCAATCTGGTCGCCGTTATTACTAATGGTAGTGCCGTGCTGGGTCTCGGTAATGTAGGGGCGTTGGCGGGTAAGCCTGTTATGGAGGGTAAGGCGGTACTCTTCAAGCGTTTCGCTAATGTCGATGTATTTGATATCGAAATCAATGCCGATGTACCCAAGGACTTTATCGATACCGTGGGGCGAATCGCGCCAACCTTTGGTGGTATTAATCTGGAAGATATCAAGGCACCAGAGTGTTTTGAAATCGAGCGTACACTCGATAGCATGCTGGATATTCCCGTGTTCCATGATGACCAGCACGGCACGGCAATTATTATTGCAGCTGCTTTGTCAAATGCCCTCGAGTTGCAGGGTAAGGCGTTAGAAAGTGCAAAAATCGTTTGTATGGGGGCAGGTGCTGCGGGTATCGCATCGATGCGTCTGTTACAGGGTATGGGTGTGCCCAAGGAAAATATGCTGTTACTGGATCGTAATGGTGTTATTCATACCTCGCGGAATGATTTAAATATCTACAAGGCCGAGTTTGCGGTTAATACCGATAAACGAACGGCGCTGGATGCGCTAACGGATGCGGATGTGTTTATTGGAGTATCAGGGCCAGATCTTCTCACCCAGGAAATGATCGCTGCCATGGCGCCCAAGCCGATCGTGTTTGCTTTGTCTAATCCTAATCCGGAAATTCAACCGGAGCTGGCAATGCAGGTGCGTGATGATCTGATTATGGCAACTGGGCGCAGCGACTATCCCAACCAGGTGAATAATGTCCTGGGCTTTCCCTATATTTTTCGAGGTGCACTGGATGCAGGGGCAACCACAATCACCCAGGAAATGCATATTGCGGCAGTTAAGGAAATTCGTGACCTGGCCAGAGAACCCGTGCCTGAGTCTGTGCTCGATGCCTATGGCCTGGATGAATTATCATTTGGTCCTGACTATATCATTCCCAAGCCGGTGGATCCTCGCCTCATTGATAAAGTTCCTGCGGCAGTCACGCGTGCAGCTATTGAATGTGGTGTTGCCAAGCATCATCACGAGTAACTGCTAAAATCGTCTGTAACGGATAAACAGAAACGAGACAGGCAGCATGAAAAAAATTACCGTAGTTGGCGCAGGGCGTGTCGGTGAGTCCACCGCGCAATTTATCGCATCCCGAGACCTCTGTCGTGAGCTGGTGCTCATTGATATACGGGAGGGCGCCGCTGAAGGTGCCGCACTGGATATTCAGGAAGACGGGCCGCTGTTTGGTTTCGATACCTGTCTAAAGGGCGGCAATGATTACCAGCTAATGGCGGATTCCGATCTGGTTATCGTGACAGCAGGTGTTCCCAGAAAGCCGGGTATGTCGCGTTCGGATGTGCTCGAAACCAATATTCGTGTGACCGATGAAATCGTCGCCAATACCCTGAAATATGCGCCTGACAGCAAGATGCTGTTTGTCTCCAATCCGGTCGATATTCTCACGTATCGCGCCTGGCAAAAAACTGGCTGGGATCGCAGCCGAATTATTGGGCAGGCGGGTGTGCTCGACTCAACACGTATGGCGAGTTTTATATCAATGGAAACCGGTTACTCAGCACTGGATATCGATGCCATGGTGATGGGTGGGCATGGTGACTCCATGGTGCCCATGATGCGCTACACCACCATATCCGGTATTCCCGTGAGTAATTTTCTTGATCAGAAAACCCTGGATGATATTGTGACTCGTACACGTAATGGCGGTGCAGAAATACTTGCACTGCGGCAGAATAGCAGTGCCTTCGATGCACCAGCAGCCGCAGTTGCAGTCATGGTTGATGCGATTGTTAATGACCGAAAACGCATTTTGCCGACGGTTGCTCTGCTGGATAATGAGTATGGATGTAGTGATCTTGCAATAGGAGTACCCTGTGTGCTCGGAGCAGGTGGAATGGAAAAAGTGATCTGCCTGGAACTGAATGCGCAGGAGAAAGAAAACTTTGAGCAGTCGGTTAGTGCCGTTCGTAAAGATCTGGAGACGCTGGCGTCACTTTAGTCTGAAGCTTCAGCAAAAAGCAGGACGATATGTTCGTGCTGGGGTAAACTAGCGCGATGAGTAAACGCGCATACCTGATAGATTCCAGTATTTACATTTTTCGCGCCTGGCACGTCTACGATGATGCAATCGAAGATATCCACGGCAACCCGGCTAATGCCGTTTATGGCTTCTCTGAATTTCTCTACCAGTTATTTCAGCAGAAACAGCCAGAATATATCGCCTGTGCATTCGATGCACACCAGACCAACTCCTATCGCTGTGAAATATTTCCCGAATACAAGGCGAATCGTCCACCCGCACCAGAAGAACTGATCGTGCAGTTCCGATACTGCAGGGAATTTTGCCGAGCTGTCGGCATACCGGAATTTGGTAGCGACCGATTTGAAGCGGACGATATTATTGGTACTCTCTCGAATCGCCTAAGACAGGAAGGCTTTGATATCACCATTGTGAGTGCCGACAAGGATCTAACCCAGCTGGTGCTTGGCAAAAGAGATGCATGGTGGGACTTTGCACGTGGTACGGTGCTTAATTATAAAGGCGTAGAAAAACAGTTTGGTGTAAAACCTGAACAGATCGCAGACATGCTGGCGCTATCCGGTGATAAGGTTGATAACATACCGGGTATTCCTGGTGTCGGTTATAAAATGGCTTCCAACCTGTTAAAAAAATATCAGAACATTGATGACATTCTTGAGAATATAAATAATATTTCAAAAATGAAATTCAGGGGTTCTGCACGTATCCAGAATCTGGTTGAAGAACATCAGGAAATCTTACCGACAAATAAAAGACTGACGGAGATAGTTACTGATGCTGTTTTCGATAATCATGAAAATCATATTCGCTGGCAGGGTATTCCCGATGAAGATCTATTTCACGAGTTGCTCGATACGCTGAATGTCAGTGATCGTCGCCGGCAGCGATGGCTTGAGCTTTAAATATGTCGCGGCTGCTTCTGTTTAACAAACCCTATGGTGTTGTGTGTCAGTTTTCTCCGCATGAAAAACATAAGACGCTGGCGGATTATATTTCTGAAAAAAATGTATACGCGGCGGGGCGCCTCGATCAGGATTCGGAAGGCCTGTTGTTGTTAACAGATGATGGTAAGCTGCAACACAGGATTGCAAACCCGAAAAAGAAAATGCAGAAAGTGTACTGGGTTCAGGTTGATGGACAGATTGAAGATGGAGCGATTGAGAAACTCTGCAAGGGCGTGCAACTGAAAGATGGCATAACAAAACCTGCGCGTGCTCGAATGATCGATGAGCCACAAAACTTATGGCCACGTGATCCACCTGTGAGATTTCGTAAAAATATTCCGACCAGCTGGATTGAGTTGTCGATCAGGGAAGGACGTAATCGGCAGGTCAGGCGAATGACGGCTGCTGTCGGGTTTCCAACCTTGCGACTGGTGCGCAGTCGTATAGGCGACTGGCGACTAGGGAATATTAAACCCGGTGAGTTTATTACGCTTCAGGTTTAGGGTTAGTGGCCTGGCTTTCCTGTTGTAATTCAAGCCAGCTAAGTGCATCGTGACGGTCATAAAATGTTTTCATGTTCCACGAAGTGTCCCGTGGAAATGATGCCAGATTATCCGTACTCATACGTGTGATTTCGTTATATACCACCACAGCCATGGCATGAATTTCATTCAGTGTTGCCAGGTTTTTCTGTGCTTCGAAGTCATAGGTATAAGAGTTGATCTTGTTGATCAGCAGGGAAAATGGCGATACCAGATGCGAGAGCAGGAAGTCATGGTATTCGTTAACCATCTGAAGAGTCATTTCGACACCTTCATCAACAATGACTTCTGCAATGTCCGGGCGCAAAATATTTATGCTTGCAAAGGGGAGACGATGATGATCCACGAAAAACCTTACCTGCTGTATAGCTTTTATTTCTAGTTATAGAAAATATCTTACGCAGTCCATATGAATATGGCTATAGCTCGGTTCAGTTTCTCGCTGAACGGTAATTTTATTTTTAAATCATTGGTTTAGGTGGGGTTTAAGTATGCTTAAACCCAGTAGTCGATCAACAGGCCGAAGAATATTGCCGCGCCAAAAAGATTGTTGTTGAGAAATGCCTTAAAGCAGGCATGGGGTTCACGATGGCGAATCAGGTACTGCTGATAGATTGCCAGGCCGCTGGCCAGTAAAACACCCAGGTAATAATACAGACCAAGTTCAGCGCGTTGACCAATCAGAATGAGATCGAGTATGAGGAGAGCCTGCAATAAGCCAATGATTAATTTATCGGCTTCCCCAAATAGAATGGCGGTGGATTTTACGCCAATTTTTAAATCATCCTCACGGTCTGCCATCGCATACATCGTGTCATAAGCTGTTGCCCAAAGGACAGTAGCAATAAATATTAACCAGGTAACCGGCGTGAGCTCATTGGCCTGAGCGGTGAATGCCATGGGGGCAGCCCAGCCAAAGGCGGCACCCAGATGTATCTGTGGCATATAGTGAAAGCGTTTCATAAACGGGTAGCTGGCTGCAAGCAGAACACCAACAAAACTCATATAGATTGTTAGCGTGTTCATTGTGAGTACCAGCAGGAAAGCAGTGATAGATAAAGTCGCAAATACCAGCAGGGCTTCCCGGCTGCTAATGCGTCCCGCTGCCAGTGGGCGATTTTGGGTGCGCTCGACATGTGGGTCGATATCACGATCAGCATAATCATTGATCGCACAACCTGCAGAACGCATCAGAAAGACACCGCTGACAAAGACGAACAGTACCAGAGGGTCGGGCCAGCCTTCAGCGGCGATCCAGAGTGCCCACAGGGTCGGCCACAGTAGCAGGAAGATACCAATAGGCTTATCCAGTCGTATTAGCAGGCTATACTGTTCAAGACGGTCCAGGGTCTGTTGATAGCGCGGAGAAGGATTGAGTTTTCGCAATGCATTCAATAACAACATGTTTGGTGACTGTTCCCGTGTTCGGTGTGCTGGTATATTACCCGACCTGAAGATTCCAACACAGGGTTTATCATGGCAAAAAAATACGATTATGACTTGATTGCGATTGGCGGCGGGAGTGGTGGGCTCTCAGTGGCTGAGCGGGCAGCGACCTATGGTGCCAAATGTGCAGTCGTAGAAATGGGTAAGATCGGAGGCACCTGTGTAAATGTTGGCTGTGTACCCAAGAAAGTGATGTGGTTTGGCGCAAATCTGGCACATGCTATTGAAGATGCGAAGGATTATGGTTTCGATCTCGAAAACCGGGGCTTTGACTGGAAGCACCTGGTAACCAAACGTGAGAACTATATCAACGGTATTAACAGCTGGTATCACAACTACCTGGCAGATTCGAATATCGACGAACTGCAGGGATTTGCATCTTTTATCGATGCGCATACCATCGATATTGATGGCAAGCAATTTACCGCGAAACATATTGCCGTATCACCCGGTACAACACCCACCATACCGGATATTCCAGGCGCGGAGCATGGTGTGAGTTCGGATGGTTTCTTTGAGTTTGAGGAGTGCCCGGCGAAGGTTGCAATTGTCGGCTCAGGTTATATCGCCGTAGAGGTTGCGGGTGTGTTAAATGCATTGGGTAGCGATGTGTATATGTACCTGCGTAAGCGACACCTGCTGAGAACCTTTGACCATATGTTGCGTGAAACCCTGCTGGAAGAGATGATGGACCAGGGTGTAGATATTATTGCGCAAACCCAGATTACCGAAGTTATCAAGGAAGATGATGGAACACTGACACTCATTGATGATAAGGGTAACCGTAATTGTGGTTTTAATGCGCTGATCTGGGCGATCGGACGTCATCCCAATACCCGTGGTATGAACCTTGAAGCGGCAGGACTAGAGGTGGATGAACAGGGGTTTATACTCTGTGACACCTATCAGAATACCAATGTCGACAATATATTTGCGCTGGGTGATGTGACTGGCCGTGAACCTCTCACACCAGTTGCGATTGCCGCAGGTCGTCGACTGGCTGATCGCCTCTACAATAACCAGGCAGATCGTCACCTGAGCTACGAGCTAATACCGACCGTGGTGTTTAGCCACCCTCCAATCGGTACGGTAGGTATGACTGAAGAAGAGGCACGAAAAGAACACGGTGATGCAGTCAAGGTGTACCAGACCCGATTTACTGCCATGTATAACTCGATGACGCGTCATGATGTTCCCACCGCAATGAAACTGATATGTCTTGGTGCTCAGGAAAAAGTGGTTGGATGTCATATTATTGGCCCGGGCTGTGATGAAATGTTACAGGGATTTGCCGTAGCCATCCGTATGGGGGCGACCAAGAGGGATTTCGATGATACGGTAGCGATTCACCCAACCAGCTCGGAAGAACTGGTGACAATGCGATAATTGTCAGTAAAATCAACGAACTATATAAAACGGGCCTGCACTGCAGGCCCGTTTTAATTTTGTCTGCAGCCCAATATGCTGGCGTGTTTTGACTATACTCATCACTACAATGAATCTATAAAACGTATATCGCATGAGTTTAGTACAGTCTGTCGGCGCCCCCGCAATACAAACAATACGAACTGCCTTGATGGCAGGGCTTTTTTTATCATGCCTGTTAATTGCGGTATTAAGCCTGGTTGCGTTGAATGAGCTGGACTCGCTCAGGGAGCAGATTGAGGATCTGGTGCAGGCCTCAGATGTAAAAACGGGCTACCTCTATGATATGCGTATCTCTGCTCGTGAGCGAAATCTTCACCTGATTATGAGCTTGCAGCTGGAAGATGAGTTTCTTAAGGATGATCAGTGGATGAAGTTCCGCGAGCAGGGTGGAGTGTTTCTTGAGGCCCGGGAAAAATACAAAGCCCTGAACCTGGATGAAGAGGAGATAAGGTTACTGGAGGAACAGCGTGATATATCGGTCGAAGCGGTTACATGGCAATACCGTTTGTATGATTTCATGCAAGAGGGAGATCAAGAATCTGCTTTTGGAGCCATAGAAAAGGCTCTGGAATTTCAGACCCGTGTGTTCGAAATTCTCGACCGTATGCTGGATATACAGAAAGATAAGAATGCGCAGATGGTCAAAGCTGCCAGAATGTCACAGGAGGCTGCATCACGCACTGTCGTAATGCTGGGTATTATTGTGATCATTCTGATGATACTCAGCAGTGCATATATTATACGGCGAATTTCTGAGCAGGCCTTACAGATAGAAAGCGAAGGTAAAAAATTTAAAGCGCTAATCGAAGGTTCAATGGATGCGGTTCTGGTAATTGAAGATGGCCTGATTGTTGATGCGAATGATAATGCGTTGAAAATGTTTTCAGTCGCAACATTCAGTAAACTAAAAGAACTAGGTGAGAAATACCTGTTACGCTTTCGCGTGGATGAAGTGGAAGACAATCAGGTTACGGTAAATGTAGCGATTGATCGAGCAGAAGTAGGGCGTAAAAATAGATATCACTGGTTCTTTAATGATTTTAATAATGAAGAAATTTCCGTTGATGTGGAAATAACGGCGATAGATATTGATGGTAAAAAGCTGGTGCAGATGGTGGTGCGCGATGTTACCGAGCGTGAAATTTTCCAGAATGCACTTAAGGAAATGAATGAAAACCTTGAGAACAAGGTGCATGAAAGAACGGAAGAGTTAAAAGATCTAAATACCAAGATAGCGAATATTGCGCGCAGTGCTGGTATGGCGGAGGTTGCCAGTGGGGTTCTGCATAATGTGGGTAATGTGCTTAACAGTATTAATGTGTCGACTTCTGTATTGAAGGAGCAGATTAAAAACTGTAAGGCTGCAAACATAGAGAAAATCGCACAATTACTGTCTGAAAATAAAGCCAATATCTGTAACTTCATCGAAAATGATGAAAGAGGTCAATACGTAATTCCCTATATTGAAAAGCTATCTGAGCAGATACAGGAAGAGAGAAAAAATCAGGTGAAGGAGCTGGATTATCTTGGGAATAATATAGAACACATCAAAACAATTATATCCATGCAGCAATCGTATGCGGGAAGCTCCGGTGTTATTGAAACGATAAATGCCGGTGAGTTATTTGATGATGCTATAAAAATCAATCGATCTGGGCTGGATAATAATCGAATTGATCTAACGGTAAGCTATGCGGTGAATCCACAAGTGACGTTAGATAAGCACAAAGTAATACAGGTGCTGGTGAATTTCATAAGTAATGCAAAATATGCGCTGATGAATAATGAAGTCGAGAATAGAAAAATGACAGTTGGCATGTGTATGCAGGAGGAGATGCTGGAATTTTACGTTGAGGATAATGGGATAGGTATAGACTCAGTTGATCTTGGGCGCCTGTTTGAGTTCGGTTTTAAAAAGCGGGAAGGTGGTCATGGTTATGGATTGCACCACAGTGCCTTAATGGCAAAAGAGCTGGGAGGAGAGATTGCTGCGAGTAGTCAGGGCATAGGCCAGGGGGCGCGCTTTTCATTGAAAGTGCCGCTAAAGAATTCATGAAAAGGCCGCAGCCCACTAAGCTGCATCGAACCAGCTAACTTATATGGCAACCCCTGTCAGGCTTTAATGGCCTGTATATGTGCTGAAACAATATAGTTTTCTACGTCAGAACCCGGCGCCCAGTCTCGGATAAAATCACGGCTTTCATCTTTTGGTGTGATCATGATTTCAGTGAAGCCGGCTGCAGCTATTATTTCTTCCAGTGTGTTGATACTGGATGCACCACTAATGCAGGCAGAGTACATCTGGCTGTCATTTAAAATATTATCCGGCAGGGGAGCGCTGGTGACGATATCGGAGATCGCGAGTCGACCACCCTGTTTTAATACACGGTAAGCTTCTTTGAAAACCTGTCGCTTATCGGGGGATAAATTGATGACGCAATTCGAGATAATGACATCGGCATGATTGTCCGCGACAGGTAGATGTTCAATTTCACCGAGTCGGAATTCTACCTGTGTATAGTTCCCACGAGTTGCATTGTTACGGGCCTTGCTAATCATTTGAGGTGTCATATCAACCCCGATAACATGCCCTTCAGAGCCAACCTCATGTGCAGCGAGAAAAGCATCAAAGCCGCCACCAGAACCAAGATCAATAACGACTTCACCTTCTCGCAGTGATGCAATGGCTCTGGGGTTGCCACAGCCCAGTCCCATGTCGGCACCGCCGGGAACCTTTTCGAGGTCGTCACTGCTGTAACCCAGGCGTGTTGAAATTAGCTGATTGATCTGTGAGTCATCGGAAACACCACAACAGCTACTGACTTCGCCGCAGCAGTCACCCTGATTGCTGGCTTCTGCGACCTTGCTGTAACTGTCTCTTACCTGGTTGCGTATCTTGTCGGCCTGTTGGTGGTCCATAGTAATCTCCATTGGTTCTGTGCGTGTTCAGGAGTTGCCAGATGCGTTTGTGATGCTGAATATAATCTCGTGGTTCGTCAATATCCCACAGAGTTGTTAACAGCGTATGACGGTATCCTGTTTGCTCGCTATTATACAGACTTTGCTGCAACACGGTTTCATGGCTCCAGTTAACGTTCTGGAAAAGCATGCGATTGATTTTCTGCAGGCCGATCAGGACGTAGCCACCATCGCTCGCGGGTCCAAGCACCTGATCATGATCGTCGAGCTTTGTAAATGCCTGGTTGATGTAGTCGGCATTCATCTCCGGACAGTCACTGCCGATTAAAACACATTTGTCATAGGATTTCAGGGAATCGCGCATGGCAATATACATGCGTTCACCCAGGTCGAATCCCTGCTGTTGTTTAACTGTAACAGGATGTTGTTGCTGTATTTCACGGAAAAACGGGTGCTCAGGCTGCTCATCAATATACAGGCTTATGTCGGTGTCTTCTAAGGTCGCGATTTGCTGCAGGCAGTGAGTAATTAATTTGCGATGTAATTCGGCAGCACCATTTTTGCCGAGCAGGGGAATCAGTCGAGTCTTGCACTTGCCAGGCTCTGGTGCTCGAGCAAACAGTATGAGGTGTTGTTTATTTTTGTGTGCCATGATTCTGGTAAGCCTGTGCCAGAGCATGCTCTGATTCGCCAAAAAAATATCGCAGACGGAGTGACCACATGAGTAATACGGTTCTCAGAATGCCCCTGGATTCCCAGCGACGGCTGGAGGTGACTAGCTTGTGATGTCTGATACAGAGCGGAGCAGAAATTCTACGGAGTCGTTTGCTGATCTCGATGTCTTCCATGAGTGGAATGTCGGCATAACCATTAATACGTTTAAATATGTTGCGACATATGAATATGCCCTGATCGCCAGTGGCAATCCCAGTCAGGCAGGAACGTTTGTTTATAAACCATTCGATGATCCGGAACACCTTGCGATTACTACTCAAACGAATATCGAATCGCCCCCAGACATTTCTGGACTGGCAAAGATCTCGGCTCAGGAGTTGATCGATATTATCAGGGCACAGCGTATCCGCATGCACAAAACATAAGATATCACCACTGGCTTCAGCGGCACCGGCATTCATCTGCTTTGCTCGGCCTGTGTGACTGGTAATAAGTGTATCGACTAGCGTGCTGGCGAGTTCAGTGGTCTTGTCATGGCTGCCACCATCAACCAGGATAATTTCATGTCCTGATTTGCGCAGTCGTTGAAGCGGCGTTAGCGTGCTTACAATATGCCCAGCCTCATTTAGGCAGGGGATAATGAATGATATGCGAGCAGATTTCATACTTAACTCAGTGCGCCACCACAGCTTGAGCCGCAGCCGGCTGTGCATCCATAACAGTGATCAGCAACCTGAACGGGGCTATCAGTCAGTGTATCAGGGTTTAGCTGTGAAATATGTGTACGCTCGGATGTTGAACACTGGCTTGGCATGTCGAGCATCTGATTAAAATCACAATCATAGACATAGCCTTGCCAGTCAATACTGATAAGGTTTCTGCACATTACGGTATCGAGATTTTCAGGATTATGAGATTGTTTCAGTAGGGCTATATAGTCCTCGAACTCACCATGGCTCAGTAAGGTGCTGCCAAAGCGCATAATTGGCATATTTGTCAGGGTATACAGATGATTGAAGACAAGGCCATACTCCTGTTTGAGCTTCTCTCTATAGTCAGCTTCCAGTTGTTGCTGGGCCGGAGGTAGAAACGGTCCCGCCGGGTTATACATGAGATTAATGACCAGGCCCGAACCTGCTCTGCCATAGCCCAGTGCGTTGAGTGCTTTAATACCTTCGATACTGCGATTAAAAACACCCTTGCCCCGTTGTTTGTCTACATTGTCTTCGCTGTAACAGGGCAGTGAAGCCACGATTTCCACCTGATGCAGTGCAAGAAAGTTAGCTAGCGTATGCTGGCCAGGCTCTGAGAGTATGGTCAGGTTGCAGCGATCGATGATATGAATATTGCGTTCCCAGGCCTGCTGTACCAGCCAGCGAAATTCACTGTTAAGTTCGGGGGCTCCTCCGGTTAGATCAAACTGCTTTATGGCATTCTGTTCTGCATATTCCAGTATGTCCTGCATTGTTTTTCGCGACATCTGTTCGTGTCGTGTGGGCCCTGCATTAACATGGCAATGCAGGCATCGCTGGTTACAGGTGTAACCCAGGTTAAGCTGAAGTGTATCGATCCGCCCACGATGTAACGTGGGGAAGTTGCTTTTTAGTAGCAGTGGTTTGGTATCGCGCATAATGTTTTTACTTTTTTCTGAGCGTCTGCTGATCTGGAAATTATCGAGTGACAGGGTAGCCGTTTGCAATCCAGTCTGTCATGCCCCTACGTGTAACCTGCACCTGTCTAAAACCAAGGTTTTTTAATAACCGGGCTGCTTCTGAAGAGCGCCGATCTGTTCGGCAAATCGTGACGACCGGTTTGTCTCGATAGTGTTCTATCGAGTCAGTGCTGGTGGCGAGTTCTTCAAGGGGAATCAGAACCGACTGTTCAATATGCCCCTGTTCGCCATGGTAATCGGCTTCCGTGCGTACATCCAGTAACAGCATATCGGGCGAGTCTTTCAGTTGCTGTCTAAGGGATTGTACATCTAGCATATCAACCCGCCTCAGCTGGCTGATAAAACGTGGCAAAAATGCAACACAGGCGAGCAGTGCAAGGCCGAGTAGTATTTTCTGGATCATGTCCTCACCTCCAGTGGCCAGTTCTCTGCCCATATAACCCAGATAGGTATAGGCAGCTGCACCGGGCAGCATAAAAATAAATGTGGCGATACTGTAGTCCAGCAGGCGAATTCGAGTTAAGCCCAGTGCATAATTCAGCAGGTTAAAAGGAAATAATGGAACCAGGCGAGTAAATGCCACAAAGCGCCAGCCCTCATTCTCGACGCCACTGATAAGCTGCTTAAGGCGTCCTTGTGATTTACGGCTTACCCAGTCAGAGGCCAGATAGCGAGCAATGATAAAAGCCAGTATGGCGCCCAGTGTTGCACCACAGAGACTGTAAAGGGTGCCCAGTACCGGCCCAAACATTGCACCGCCAAGCAGCGTTAAAATTGAACCGGGAAGAAAAAGTACGGTACTGCCAATATAAATCAGTATAAAGATAGCGGGTGCTATTGCACCGGCCTGTTCGACCTGCGACGTTATGTCGGAAAGTTCGATATGTTCTCGATAGATAAAACCTAGTGCAATCAACAGTAGTAATGCACTGAGCAGCAGGAGCCGGAGTGCTAGCTTATTCATGGTGTGTCTCTCCTGTTTCCGCATCTTTACCAGCCCAGTTTCTGCGATTGATGGCGTACCCGTCGCTGCGTCCAAGGAAGGGGAGTATCAACAGGCCGGATAGCCAGCTCACCTGTCGAGGCTGGTCAAACTGACGGATGCCAATCTGCATATCGACATGGCCCTTACGGGGCTGGGCACGATAGGTACCGAACAGTCGGTCCCACAGGCTCAGGTTAAAACCAAAATTGCTATTGGTTTCATCGTCTTCAATTGAGTGATGTACACGGTGCATGTCTGGTGTTACCACAAACAGGCGCAGCACCTGGTCAAGGCGCCGAGGTAAGCGCACATTGCCATGGTTGAACATGGCCATACCATTTAGCAGTACTTCGAAAATAATCACCGCCAGCACGGCAGGGCCAAGCGCTGCAATGGCTGCGAACTTGATGAGCATGGATACAATGATCTCAATCGGGTGAAAGCGTATGCCAGTGGTGACATCGTAGTCCGGGTCGGCGTGGTGAACTCGGTGAAGTCGCCAGAGTAGCGGTACCGCATGTACCAGTACATGTTGCAGGTAAATCACCAGGTCAAGGATAACAATCGCCAGTACGACTTCCAGCAGGTGAGGCCAGTTCAGCCAGTTGAATAGCCCCCAGCCGTGCTGCTGGGCAAACATCGCCATCCCGACGGCGGCTGCAGGAAACAGGAGGCGAAGCAGGGTGCTGTTGAGGACTACCAGACCCAGATTATTGCTCCAGCGCAGCAGACGAGATAAGCGGCGTTCACGGCGAGGTGCCAGCACCTCCCACAGGCCCATAAGCACCAGCATGCCGAGGAATACCCCCATTCTGAGGTTGCTCTCGTTTTCGATAATAAACTGTTCCAGCATAGAGTGGTTCCGCTTGAATTCAATTGTTGCTCGGATGAATGTTTCTGGTGAGACAGTATCAACCCTGAAAATTCAACCGACGCATTCAAATATAATACACTATTCAATTGAATAATTGAATAGTAGAATAGTCATAGGCAAAGCCCGAGTCAAGGCTTAAAATTGAGGTACCAGAGGGGATCGATATAAAGATGAGTTTTAAACAGGACCTGTTCAGCCAGTTTGCCCGTGTCGGTAAGGCGCTTAGTCATGGTAATCGTTTGCAGATGCTGGAATATCTGGCGCAGGCCGAGCGAAGTGTGGATGACCTTGCGAAAATTTCCGGCCTGAGTGTTGCCAACACGTCTCAGCACCTGCAACAACTGCGGCAGGCCGGGCTGGTTCAGAGTCATAAGCGGGGCCTTAAGGTGTATTATCAGATCGCCAGCGACGAAGTCGTCGAGCTGATGCGGGTGCTGAGGAAGGTCTCGGAGCAGCAGCTGGCAGAGGTCAATCATCTGGTTAATCTTAACCTGACTGCCAAGGACACCATGGAGCCAGTACAGCGGGAAGAGCTGTTGCAACGGGTGCGAGAGGGTCTGGTCACCGTGATTGATGTGCGACCGGAAGAAGAATTTGAGGCAGGCCACTTGCCGGGTGCTATCAATATACCGCCAGATGAGCTGGAGCAGCGTCTCGATGCCCTCGATCCCGATCAGCAGGTGGTAGCGTATTGTCGTGGACCACACTGTGTTTTTTCCTATGATGCGGTACAGCTACTGCGCGAGCGTGGTGTTGAAGCCAGTCGCCTCGAAGACGGTTTCCCCGAATGGAAGAGTGCGGGGTATCCGGTGGATGATGAAACATGAATGGGTCGGTTGCCAATACACAGCGGCTGGTCTTTGTTTACAACGCCGATAGTGGTGTATTTAACCTTCTCGCAGATATTGCCCATAAGGCGTTGTCGCCGGACACCTATCAGTGCCAGCTATGTAAATTAACCCATGGGCTGTTCAAAGTGCGCCAGTCATGGCTGGATTATCTATCACATCAGTCTATCGATATGCGCTTCCTGCATCGCGATGAATTTATACAGCAAACCGGGCGTAGTACAGATCGTTTTCCGGCGGTTTTTATTGAGCGAGAAGGTGAGTTCGAGTGTCTTATCGATGCCGAGCAGATTGCCTCACTGGATACGCCCGAGGCACTCATGCGGGTGATTGATAGTGCCTTAAAATCGGTGTAGCCTGAATCTAATAAATAGACACCGTTTTTCAGGTTAACAGGAAATCAGACTCGATGCCTTCAATTCGTTCATTCAAAAACATCACGCCTACACTGGGGCAGCGTTGTTATATAGATCCAATGGCGACCGTCATTGGTGACGTGGTGCTGGGTGATGATGTTTCCGTCTGGCCTATGGTGGCGATCCGAGGTGATGTGAATTTTATTCGCATCGGAGCACGTACCAATGTGCAGGATGGTTCCGTGCTTCATGTCACTCATAGCGGTCCATTGAGTCCTGAGGGCTTCCCTCTGAGCATCGGTGCCGATGTCACCATCGGACATGGTGCCGTGATTCATGCCTGCACGATTGAAGATGAAGTGTTAATCGGCATGGGCAGTGTGGTTCTCGACGGTGCGGTTATACAGAAAGGTGCCATGGTCGGTGCGGGTAGCGTGGTATCACCGGGTAAGGTGCTTGAAGGTGGATACCTGTATCTGGGCTCTCCTGCACGGCAGGTGAGGGAATTAAGCCAGAAGGAAAAAGATTTTCTGCAGTACTCGGCACAGCATTATGTGAAGCTCAAAGACGAGTATCTTGCGGAAGCATAAAGCGTCGCAAAAATATAAAAGAACCCGGCCTAAGCCGGGCTAATGGGTAAGGGAGAGAGGAAGATGAAAGCACACTTAGTTGTCATGTTGACGATGACACTGGCGAGCCAGATGGTACAGGCAGAGATCGGTGTCGGACGCAGCGTTTTTACTACGGCAATAGAAAATAAAGAGCCGGTTTCCGATCAGCAACAGATCGAAAACGATACCAGTCGGGTATACTACTTCACCGAACTGATTGGCCTGGCCGGGCATGCTATTACCCATCGTTGGGAGTATAACGGCCAGCTCATGGCTGAAGTTTCGTTTCAGGTGGATGCCGATCGCTGGCGTACCTGGTCCAGTAAAAATATGATGTCGAGGTGGACGGGTATCTGGACAGTTTCCGTGCTGGATGAAGGTGGAAATATCCTGGAGCAACAACAGTTCGAATATGTTCATGCGATGCCCGAGTTATCGGCTGGTGCATCGCCTAATCAAAGCTGAGAGAAGTGTTTATGAGTGAAAAAACCCTGATGGACTTTGTTAAGGAAGCCAAGTCCCAGATCAAGGAAGTGGATGTGAGTGAAGTTGTTGCCCTGCTGGATCAAGGTTATCAGGTGCTGGATGTGCGCGAACCTGCGGAATACCATGCGGGCACGATCGACGGTGCATTTAATCTGCCTCGCGGTTTGGTAGAAGCGGCCTGTGATAAACAGTATGCAGGGCGAAACACCCATATGCAGGATCGTGACAAGAAATGGCTGACCTTCTGTGCAACGTCGGGTCGTTCGGCGATGGCAGCAAGTACGCTACAGCAGATGGGCTTTAAGAACATTGTGAATATCAATGGCGGCATGGCGGCATGGAAATCTGCCGAAATGCAGGTGGTGATTCCACCAGAACACCAGGTGTAAGCACTCTGTGCACTCAGCCTGTCATGGCTGAGCGGAGCATCTCGATAACGCCCCGGGTCTCGGGGCGTTTTTTTCGCCAGATATAAAAGGATTCAGCCGCCTGCTCTACCAGCATACCCAGTCCATCATGGATATATTGGGCTCCCTGGGAATCCGCCCAAGCCATGAAGGCGGTTGGTTCTGCGCCATACATCATATCGTAGGCGCAGGCATCAGCCCTGAAGAGATTATCGGGTAATGGGGGAAGCTCACCAGACAGGCTGGCCGAGGTGCCGTTAATGACCATATCGAACTGTTCCCCTGCGAGTGCTTCGAAATTACAGGCATTAATGTTCCCAAAGCTGGAAAAATCCTGGGCCAGTGCCTCGGCACGGGACTGAGTGCGATTCACGATAAGCAGTTCGCATGGCTGGGCATCGAGCAGGGGTTCGAGTACGCCCCTGACAGCGCCGCCAGCACCGACAACCAGTATGCGTCGCTGCTGGATGAGCTGATTGTGATTGACCGTCAGATCATTCAGGAGCCCTACACCATCGGTGGTGTCGCCATAGATATGCCCGTCTTCCAGTACCAGGGTATTTACCGCGCCGGCGCGTTGTGCCCTTGGGCTTAGCTGGTCGGCCAGCTCGAAGGCATCCTGTTTGAAGGGTACGGTGACATTTAGTCCCTTGCCATTGTGCGCGGCAAACTGAGTAACAAAATCAGCAACTGCACCTATCTCAACCCGTTCTGCGGTATAGCTTAAGCTTTCCCCGGTCTGTTCGGCGAAGGCGGCATGAATCTGCGGGGATTTGCTATGGGCGATCGGGTTACCAATAACCGCATAACGATCGATCGAATCTGTTTTCACGATTTACCCCTTCAGCCAGCGTGCGGCATCCATGGCAAAATAGGTCAGAATGCCGTCGCAACCGGCACGTTTGAAGCACAGCAGTGCTTCGAGTACACACTTCTGTTCATCCAGCCAGCCATTCATGGCAGCAGCCTTGAGCATCGCGTATTCACCACTGACGTGATAAGCATATGTCGGTACACCCAGCTCGCTTTTTACGCGCTGGACGATATCCAGATAGGGCATGCCCGGTTTTACCATGACCATATCAGCACCTTCCTGGAGGTCGAGCAGGACTTCGCGAATGGCCTCATCGGTGTTCGCCGGGTCCATCTGGTAGGTATATTTGTCACCACCCTTGAGGTTGGCAGCGGAGCCTACGGCATCACGGAATGGCCCATAAAAACTCGACGCATACTTGGCCGAATAGGCGATGATGCGGGTATGGATATGACCACTGGACTCCAGTGCTTCACGGATTTCGCCAATACGGCCGTCCATCATGTCGGATGGGCCCACAACATCAGCACCGGCCTGCGCATGGGAAATTGCCTGTTTGCAGAGTACTTCGGTGGTTTCATCATTGAGTACATAGCCCGACTCATCGATGAGGCCATCCTGGCCGTGGGTGGTGAAGGGATCCAGGGCAACGTCTGTCATAACACCAAGATCTGGGCAGGCGTCCTTGATGGCACGTACGGCACGTTGGGCAAGGCCCTCCGGGTTATAGGCTTCTGCCGCATCTTCCGATTTCTTTTCTTCTGGGACAACTGGAAACAGGGCGATCATTGGAATACCTAGCTCGACACATTCACGAGCCTGTTCAATAACCAGGTCGATACTCAGGCGTTCTATGCCAGGCATCGAGGGCACGGCTTCGCGCTGCTTTTCACCTTCCAGTACAAACATGGGGTATATCAGGTCGGCACTGCTGAGTAGGGTTTCTCGCATCAGTCGACGGCTAAAGTCATCTTTGCGCATGCGGCGCATACGTAACCAGGGGAAGTTGCTCGTAGTATTCACGTTGATGTCCTGAAATTCAGCGGTAAATGTCTCACGGTTGATTTGCCGTGGGAGTAAAGGCTGTTATTCTACCCAGTGAAAGAGAATCTATACAGGGGTAATTCGATGCCTGAGCCAATACGTCATGTCCTGTTGTTGTTGCTGGTGCTTGTGAGTATGCCGTTGCAGGCTGAACAGCCACCGGTTGTGCGCATGAGTGCGGATGCGTCAATGGAGAAAGTATACCCTGCGGTGTTTCAGGCACTGGAAAACGCGCGTTTTTATGTCGTGTTTGAGCCTTATATCAGTAAGAACCTGCAGCGTTTCTCTGGGCGCTGGGGCGATAATTATAATCGTAATCAACTGGATAGTATTCGTAGCATGGTGTTCTGCAATGCCTGGTATGCCAACGAAGTAAGCAATAAGGATCCAGATATGCTGGGGCTGTGCCCACTGCGGATTGGTCTGTATGAGAAACAGGGTAAGACATATGTGCTGTTTGCGCGACCCAGTGTGATGGCTGAAGGCAGTCCAGCAAAGCCTGTATTGGTTGAGGCAGAAACTGAGGTGATCGAGGCCATTCGTAAAGGCCTGTCCGGGATGTAAGTTTGCTGTCGATATTACAGAAATCTTTTTCAGTTATTGCGAACCAGCTTGCGTTACTCACTCTGCTGGGAGCTATCGTTGCGTTTATTCATCCACCTGTCTTTCTCATATTTAGAGACTACTTTCTCTGGTTCTTTATGGCCACCATGTTTGCGCTGGGCCTGGTGCTGCATGCGGAGGATCTTAAAGAAGAACTGATACAGCCAAAACGTGTTGCGCTTGGGGTATTGAGTCAGTTCAGCGTAATGCCACTAATGGCCTATCTAATCGCGAAATATCCAGGTTTCACACCGGAAATTGCAATTGGCTTTATCATTGTTGGATGTGCACCAGGTGCTATGGCGAGTAACGTGATTGTCTTTCTGGCGGGGGGTGCGGTCGCCTTCTCGGTAACACTAACAACGGTTGCAACCCTGATGTCTCCGCTGTTGACGCCACTGCTGGTGAAATGGCTGGGTGGGGCAATTCTTCCGGTTGAATTCTGGCCGTTAATGGTAACGATTATTAAAACCGTGTTAGCGCCACTGATTCTGGGGTTGATCGTGCAACGCTGGCTGGGCAGATACTTGCAGACAGCACGGAGTTTTGCACCTGGTGTTGCGGCACTGGCAATTATTGTCATCTGCAGTTACGCAGTAGCTGCGAATCAGTCTCGCATTGAGGATATGGTTGCGAGTGTTATGATTGGTGTGATAACAGTCAATATCGCAGGGTATATTGCTGGCTGGCTATTATCAGGTGTATATGGATTTGAACGCTTATACCGAATTACGCTTATGATTGAACTTGGAATGCAGAATGCTGGTATGGGAGTCGCACTCGCGCTTAAGCACTTTCCAGCGGAGTCTGCATTGCCCGGTGCACTGTTTGCAGTCTGGTGCATACTCACCGCAGCCATTGCCAGTCAGTGGTTGAGGTACAGAATGCGGAAACTTGAGCTGGCTGGAGAAACGGCCTGACTCGGACTATAGTTGTGCCTGGGCTTGGAAAAAAATAGAAACTGTTGCTGTGCCTGACAGGGAATTGGGAAAGCGTAACAGACAAGGTTATGTTGTATGTCAGAAAGTCAGAAGCAGCGAATCCTTCTAGTAGAGGAATCCGCAACCTTACGTTATATCCTGCTGAAGGGGCTGGGCAAGGAAGGCTATAGCCTTGATGCACTGGACACCTTCGAGTCCGCATTTGATCACCTGAAAACACTGGAACAACCCTGTGATGCTATCGTCATAGGTTGGCCCAACTATAAGCAGACCGCATCTGCCGAACGTTTACTTACTCTGCTTGAGGGTGAAGAGCATTACCAGATGCCCGTGCTTATTATCTCCCACGAAGCCAATATTGATGTGCTTAACTGGATGAGTCGTCGTCATTTTGCGGCACTGGTGCCCTGGGAAAATTATCAGGAATACATAGGTACCTTACAGAAATTACTTGGGCCTGTTGAATCTGTTAAGGAGAAGTACCCGGTTGAGCAGGCGAAAAACCCTTTAAGAATTTTATTCGTTGATGACTCAGCAAGTATTCGTCATTACTACCAGCGCATGTTAAATCGCAATGGTTATATTACCGAAACAGCTACATCTGTTCAGCAGGCGTTTGATATTGCTGTCGAAGGTAACTTTGATCTGGCTATCGTTGATTATTTTATGCCTGAAGAAGATGGTTATGTTTTGTGTCAGAAATTGAGAGATGATAAGCGAACAGCAAAAATTCGTACCGCCGTTATTACAGGCACCTATCTGGATGAGGTAATCAAGGACTGCCTGCAGGCTGGTGCAGTTGAATGTATGTTTAAAAATGAAGCTGAAGAACTGTTTCTGGCAAGAATTGCATCGATGGGACGTTTTATAGAGTTTCAGAAGCATATTGAGTCGGAGAATGAAAGGCTGGCAGGTATTCTGGAATCTGTTGGTGAAGGTGTGTACGGTGTTGATAATGATGGAAGAGTGACATTTGTGAACCCGGCTGCACTGGAAATTATCGGAAAAACAAATAATCTTGATGTGATAGGTAAGAATGCGTCTGAGGCATTTCATTATTATATTGAAGATGATGTATTGAAACATGATCGTCTTTATCGCGCCTATGGAAGGAGTGTTGAGCTTAGATGCTGGGAAACGGTTTTTAAACATGAGCTTGGCAAGCCGGTGCCAGTTGAATGCACTGTGTACCCCCTGAATATTCATGGTAGCCAGCGTGGTTCAGTGATCGCATTCAGGGATATATCTGAGCGTAAAATGCTGGAAGAAAAATTACACTGGCAGGCTACTCATGATCATCTAACAGGCCTGTGTAATCGCCGCTATTTTGAAGACCAGCTAGACTCTGAGGTTAGCCGAGTTTATGCCAGTGAGAGTGTGAGTGCTCTGGTATATCTTGACCTCGATCGATTTAAATATATAAACGATACAGCCGGCCATGATGCAGGCGATAAATTACTGGTAGAGATCGCAAGGCTGCTATCCACCAAATTGCGTACCAAAGATATTCTCGCGCGTCTTGGAGGGGATGAGTTTGCGGTTATTCTAAAAGATGTAGACCGTGAGTCTGCAATGATTGTAACCGAAGCATTCCGCCAGGTTCTGGAAAAGTTTCAGTTTTCCTATTCGGGTGAGGTTTACAATGTGCATGCCAGTTTTGGTGTGGCATTAATTGACCAGCCAGGTATGACATCAGGAGACGTGCTTGCAAATGCGGATATTGCCTGTCATATCGCAAAACGGAGTGGGCGTAATCAGTCGCATCTTTATGAGCAGACGAATGATGAAAAGAATGTAATGGGTAGTGAGCTTGGATGGTTCCAGCGCCTGCGTGATGCAATGTCTGAAAATCGATTCGAGTTGCACTATCAGCCAATAATTGATCTGAAGGAAATTGATGTAAATCAGTTACCCGCCGAAGATGGGGCGCTGTGGGAGCGTTATGTAGAAAATCCGGATAACGAATTACATTATGAGATTTTACTGCGGATGCACGGAGAGGATCTTAAGATGTTCTATCCTGATGCCTTTATCCCAACCGCTGAGCGTTTTAATCTCATGCTTGAGGTCGATCTTTGGGTTATCGAGAATGCATTAAGTACGCTGCTAGCACTTCAGCAGTTCAGGGAGAATATTACCTTTTCTATTAATCTTTCGGGACAGACTTTAAATAGCGACGACTCGTTGTCGAGAATAAAGAACCTGCTGCAGAATTCAGGTGTTAAATCTGAGTCACTTATTTTTGAGGTTACCGAAACTTGTGCCATCGCAAATTTCGAAGCTGCAAGTCAGTTTATTGATGAAATGAAACAGCTTGGTGTGCGCTTCTCTCTCGATGATTTTGGTTCAGGTTTCTGTTCATTTTCCCAGTTAAAATGTTTGCCAGCAGATTATGTGAAAATCGATGGCCAGTTCGTCAAGGGTATGGCGCGAGGTTCGATCGACAGGGCAATTGTAACGGCGATGAATGATGTTGCGCATTCGCTGGGCAGGTATACCGTTGCGGAATATGTTGAAACGCCGGAAGTAATACGCCTGTTAAAAATATGTGGGGTTGACCATGTGCAGGGTAACTACGTGTCGATTCCGAAGCCCACCCTGAAGCAGGGTGAGCTGTAAGTCTTTATTCAATAATTTCTATTTTCTGAATTACTATGTCCTGGGTAGGTACGTCCTGAGGAAATATGCCTCGGGCACCTGTTGGTGTGTTTTCAATACTGTCGACAACGTCCATTCCTTTAGTGACTTTTCCAAATACAGTGTATCCCCAGCCGCGCATGGTTTTATTGCGGAAGTTGAGAAAATCATTATTGACAGTATTGATGAAAAATTGGGAGCTGGCGGAATGCGGCATATTGGTTCTTGCCATGGCGATGGTGCCGCGCTTGTTCTGCAGGCCATTATCGGCCTCGTTTTCTATGGGTGGATGAGTTTCTTTACGCGTTAAGTCAGCGCTGAAGCCGCCACCCTGAATCATGAAGCCCTTAATGACGCGATGGAAAACGGTGCCTTCATAGAAGCCATCTTTAACGTAACGCAGAAAGTTATCAACGGTGGCCGGTGCGCTTTTTTTGTCTAGCTCGATTTCAATACTGCCCTTGTTGGTCTGCATGCGAACCTGAACAAGCTCGGCTGCCAGGCTGCTCATTGAAAAGCTCAGTAGAATGAGTAAGGAAAAAGTTTTTATAATCATCGATGCACCTGAAATCTATTTTCGTTTAGGTTCAATTATTTTCATGAACAGGGTAATGACCTCATCAACTAGCAAGGCGACGGGTGTATCCTTCAGCCGATCAGTTGGCTGCATGCATTTCAGCAGCAGTACTTCGCGTATGATGCCCTGATACATCAGGGCCGCAGCCTGTGCGTTGATGGGTTTGATTTTACCCTGTGTCTGAAGTTCAGTCAGGTTAAATTCAATATAGTCGGTGAAGCTCTTCCAGCGATTGAGGAAAAACTCCTGGCTGGCTGTAGAGCCTTCCAGCTGGGAGTGCATTTCCATCTTTAACATATCGGGATGGTTCATAATGCTGGCGACGAATACGGTGGTCATGCCCCGTAATACCTGTTCAAAGCCTATATCGTCGGCGACTACCGTTTCGACGTAGGATTCGCGTGTCGCTGAAAATTCCTGTAACACGGCCTGGTAGAGTTCTTCTTTGGATTCGAAATGGCGGTAAAGAATCGCCGGGCTGACGCCAACTTCCTTAACAATTTCGTCGATGGAAACACCGTGAAAACCGGTTTTTGCGAATAGTCGCTTGGCGACCGTGATGATCGAGGCTCGTCGTTCTTCAGCTGAGAGTCGTTTCGCCAATGGTGCGGCTCCTGGAGTGCAGGATAAGGACTTAAGTCTGTCGCATAAAAAAAGGCACCAGTAGCTGGTGCCTTTCTGTAATCAGGATGTCGATTAAGACTTCTTGATCATGAACTCGAAAGCACCACCTGCTTCAGAGCTAGACAGTAACTCGTTACCAGTCTGCTTGCAGAATGCTTCGAAGTCTTTAACTGAACCTGGGTCAGTTGCAACAATCTTCAGTACCTGGCCTGCAGACAGTTCAGCAATTGCTTTCTTGGCGCGCAGGATTGGCAGGGGGCAGTTTAGACCTTTAGCGTCTAATTCAGCGTCGAAACTCATGGGTTTCTCCTTAAGTAATTCAGGAACATTTATAAGTATCGATCAATGTTAGTGATCGTTTACTTACAATAGTACCTGTTTTCCCGGATGTCAATATCCCGATACTGTAAATTAAGTAATTAGTGATTTACTGGACTAAAGGTAAAAACCCACTAAAATCAGTGGCATATGAGTACTAATATGAAGCAGAACAAGGGCTTATGCGCCTGTGGCAGCGGCCTGACACAGGCGCAATGTTGCGCACCCTGTATTCGCGGTGAAACGCTGCCGCAGACCGCCGAAGCCCTGATGCGCTCGCGCTTTGTGGCCTATGCACAGAATGAAGTCGATTATCTGCTGGCGAGCTGGTTTGAAGATACTCGACCGGCATCTATCGCCCTGGATTCTGAGTTGAGCTGGACGACGCTGAAGATTATTGATCATGTCAGCAATGGCGATAACGCTGAAGTGGAGTTTATTGCGAGTTATCTTTACCGTGGCGAGGCGGGCTGTCTGCATGAAAGGAGTCGATTTATCCGTCAGCAGGGGCGCTGGTATTACATTGATGGTGAGCAGTTTGCCTGTGACCCGCTGAAGAAAAATAAAGTTGGCAGAAATGAGCCCTGCCCCTGTGGTAGTGGTCGTAAATATAAGAAGTGCTGCAGCCGCTCGTCAGGCTGAAGGCTTGCGATGTGGGCTTCGCCAGTAACTGGCCAGTAGTGAACCGCTCAGGTTATGCCATACGCTAAAGACTGCACCCGGTAGTGCGGCTGCGGGTGAAAAATATTTGATAGCCAGTGCCACGGCCAGCCCGGAGTTCTGCATGCCTGTCTCGATGGCCAGGGTGCGTGCATCTGCTCTCGATGCGCCCAGCAGGCGAGCAATGCCAAACCCCGTCGCCAGCCCGGTCAGGTTGTGTATGACCACGGCGAGTAACAGCATGGCAGATAGACTGTATAGTCGTTCCGCATTGAGTGCGATAACAATAGCAATAATCAGCACGATAGCCATCACCGCCAGTAGCGACAGGCGATCGGCGCTGATGCGTTGCACCTGCGAATGGAAATACTGATTCAGCAGAACCCCCAGGCTGACCGGGGCAATTACCAGTATGAGAATGCTCTTTAGCATGTCCAGTGTCGGGACATCGATGCTGGCGTCGATATAGAACCAGCTGAGCCAGGGTGTGAGGAAAATCGATAACAGCGTAGACAGGCTGGTAAGGCTGATTGACAGGGCAACATTAGCCCTTGCCAGATAGCAGATCACATTGGAGGCAGTGCCGCCCGGGCTGGCTCCCACCAGTATCATGCCAACGGCCAGCATGGGATCCAGCTGGAATAGCTGGATAACCAGAAATGCGGTGAGTGGCATAATAGAATACTGCAGCAGCAGCCCGCTAAGAATCAGGCGAGGCATACGTAGTACCCGGGTAAAATCCTGTAACCGCAGGCTCAGTCCCATGCAGAACATGATGCTGGCCAGCAGCGGCAGGATTGCGGGTTTTAGTGGGGTAAACAGCTCTGGGAACCGCCATGCCAGCAGGCTGGCTAGTACGGCCCAGAGAGGAAACAGGCGGGTCATGCCGGCTGATGTCATGGGTTAATCCAGCAGCTGGATATTTCCGTCACCGTCCAGCTGGACCTTTACTGACGTCAGACCTTCGCCATTGCACGGGCCACCCATGCAGTCACCGTTTTCAATCTTGAACAGTGCACCGTGAACCGAGCACTGGATATGTTCATTGTTAATGTCGAGAAAGTCGTCTTCCTGCCACTCAAGGTTAATGCCCGCATGAGGGCAGGCATTTTCATAGCCATAAATCTGGCCATCTTTTTTTACCAGAAAAACCAGGCGCTCGGTGCGGCCATTTTTCAGTTTGAATCCCTTGGCGCCGGGATCACTAATTTCGTCGATATGACAGAGCGTTTCAGTCATTCAAATCTCCAGATTAAGCATTGGTTTATAACGTAAGTTTATCAAAGCCGTGTTGCGAGCACTTGCGTGCAGCTAGCTCACAGGCATGCGAGAGTGCAGTCTCCGGTGGCTGGCCCTGAGCGAGCGCAGAGATCAGTGCCGCATTATATGTATCGCCAGCGCCGATGGTTTCTAGCGTGCTAGCAAGAGGCGTTGCGGCCTGGTGCCTTATCGTGCCATTGTGATAAAGCCAGGCACCACTGGCTCCCCAGGTGCAGCTGATGACTTTATCGGGATAGCGTTGGGCATATTCCGTTACGCATAGCTCTGCCGAAGAAAAGCCCTGCGACTCTGCATAGGGGCGTGATAATAGCAGCAAATCCGCAAAAGCAGGCAGTGCCTCAATGCCTTCACGGGGCTTTTCCAGCTCCAGTGAGACAGGTTTATTAAAGCGTCGTGCATATTGCAGGATGTCCACCTGACGGGTGCAGTCGCGGGCTTCAAAGTGCAGCCAGTCATAGGGTGAAAAATCGAGTTTGCAGACATAATGCGGATCGAGTTCATCAAGCTGGCGGTGATGGATAATGGTACGGCTGCCATTGTGTTCACTGAGTGCAATATAGGAGGTCGGGGTGGCGCCACCTTCCTGTACAGGGCAGAGATGAAGAGAAATATTCCGCGAATCCAGTTGATGGCGTATATATTCACCCTGTTCATCGTCTGCCAGTTGCGCCAGTAGAGCGCAATGATTGCCGAGTTGAGACAGGACGATAGCCATATTAGTGGCATTGCCGCCTGTCTGGCGACGCTGGCGAGTGGCACGGACTTCACTGTCTTCTGAAGGGTATTCGGTAACGAGGTTGATGATGTCCAGCGTGGCGACACCAGTAACAAGGATGTTCGGCATTGTGGTATGTTATGGTCAGTCAGTAGGCTAATCATACCCTTACATGGGGGTGCTTAAAAAGGGCAGAAAGTGTGGGCATAGCAAGGTGCATCACGAACTGAATCGCTGGCAACTATGCCTGCGCCACTTAACAGAACATAATGGCAGATATCGGATAGCTTGATGAATGAAATTTTTAATAACCCGCAGCTGATGATTGTAATCGGCCTGTCTGCTCTGGTTTTACTGGTACTGGTGGGTCTGCTGTTACAGTTCAGACAATATCGAGAACAGATGCAGCAGCGCATTGAAATGGAGCTGGGGCAGATTGCTCAACAGCAGTTAATGCAGCTGGCAGAGCTGCGTAATCTGCTAGGTGAGCGAATACATGAGCTACAGTCTGCCCAGGAAAGTCGAATTGTGCATTTGAATGAACAGTTGCAGGATCGGCTTAATCGGCAGGCAGATATTATCCAGCAGGGGTTGAATCAGCATCGTGAATCTTTTGATAAGCGGCAACTGGAGGCCCTGAAAACGCAGCAGGAAAGCCTGACGCTTGGTATGACAGAAGTACGGGCGCAGCTGACAGAGGCGCTTGCTAAGAATGGTCAGGAACTTGGCCAGCGAGTTGATGTGCTTACCCGCTCGACAGATGAGCGTCTGAAGGAAATATCAGGTCAGGTCGATAAACGGTTAAATGAAGGTTTTGAAAAAACCACGGCAACATTTGCCGATGTGTTGAAGCGCCTGGCATTGATCGACGAGGCGCAGAAAAAAATCACGGAGCTTTCGGGTAATGTGGTGAGCCTCCAGGAAGTCCTTGCCGATAAACGATCACGAGGCGCCTTTGGAGAAATACAGCTGGCATCGCTGGTGCGTAATGTAATGCCGGAAAACAGTTTTGCCTTTCAATATACCTTGCCGAACAGCACGCGCGCCGATTGTATGCTATTTCTACCAGAACCTAGTGGTAATATCGCGATTGACTCGAAGTTTCCACTGGAAAGTTATCAGCGCATGATGGATGTGGATATTTCAGAAATTGAGCGCGCTGCGGCCGAGCGACAGTTTAAAAAAGATATCAGAAAACATATCACAGATATTGCAGGGAAATATATATTGCCTGGTGAAACATCCGATGGCGCCGTTATGTTTATTCCTGCAGAGGCCATATTTGCAGAAATACATGCCCATTACTATGATCTGGTTGAGGAAGCTCAACGTGCCCGTGTCTGGCTGGTTTCGCCGACTACGTTAATGGCTGTTTTAACAACAGCACGAGCAGTTTTAAAAGATTCGGCAACTCGTAAACAGGTGCACCTGATTCAGGATCATCTTGTCGCCTTGTCAAAGGATTTTGCACGCTTTCAGGTGCGTATGGATAACCTGTCGAAACATATCGCACAGGCAAGCAAGGATGTGAGTGATGTGCATACATCTGCTCGCAAGATTACATCACGCTTCGAGAAAATCGAGAAAGTTGAAATGGTTGACGAGGAAGCCGATCCAGTGCTTTCGCATAAGCAGGAATGAAGCGTTAATTAATATTGGGAGGCTGGTCATCGTTAAGCAGGATGAAACACCCCGTCAACGTATCTATGTTGTCATTGTACTGATTATCGCGGCAGCTATTTCATCGTTACTATTTGTCTTCAAACCCGTTGCAGACAAGAAGCCGGTGAGAGAAAAGCCACCTGTTGCAGAATACGTTATTGCGCGTCCAGAGCAACTATCAATTCCAGTTTATTCACAGGGTAGTGTCAGTGCACGTCAGCAGATAAAGCTGGTGGCTGAGGTGAATGGTCGTGTTAAGCGTGTTGCGGAACACAAGTTTAGAGGTGAGCGGTTCCGTGAAGGGGAGTTGCTGGTTGAAATAGATAATACAGATTACCAGCTTTCACTTGCCCGGTCGCAGGCACAGGTTGCCGCAGCAGAACAGCAATTGTCTCGAGTTGAAAGTGAAGCCAGGCAGGCGAGGTTTGATTTGCAGCAGATGGGGCGGTCGCCTCAGCAGGCATCAGATTATGCTTTACGAAAGCCACAGCTGGCAGAAGCGCGGGCTAATCTACGAGCAGCAAGAGCGGAACTTGAGCTAGCGGAACTTCAGTTACAGCGTACCCGGATATATGCACCGTTTAATGGGCGCGTCATCAGTCGACAGGTGGATGAGGGTCAGTATGTAACAACAGGATTCACACTTGCTGAAATCTATGCCACGGATTCGATGGAGGTGAAACTTCCGTTATCATTGGAGCAGTTAAAGCATCTGGATATTGGATTAATGGAGGCAGAGTTGTCGCCGGTTGATGTTGAACTAACGGCTGAAATTGCGGGTACAAAAGCGCAATGGAACACACAGCTTAGTTATGTGGAAAGCCAGGTCGATCCAAGAAATAGACTGCTCAATGCGGTTGCAGAAATCAAGGTGAATCACAGTGTAAAAGATGCGCTTTCTGTATCTCTGACGCCGGGTATGTTTGTTAAAGCAGAACTCAGGTCGCGTAAGAAAAGGAATATTGTTCGTTTGCCAGAGCAGGTGTTGAGATCTAATCAGGAAGTCTGGCTGATCGATGAAAATGATCAGTTGATTAAACGTAAGGTCAAGTTGCTCACGCGTGACAAAGATACAGTTTACTTTCAGCAGGGTATTGCGCTGGGTGAGCGAGTCATTCTGAATGTTGTCGATTTTCCTGTTAAAGGAATGCGTCTGACTCCCAAGCAGGTGAAACAAACAGCGGCGATTGATCGATATGAATAAAATGATAGCCTGGTTTGCTGAGAATCAGGTGGCCGCAAATCTATTGATGCTGTTGATTGTGGTTGCAGGTTATCTGTCGTTGCAGGATACACGCAAAGAGCTGATCCCTAATATTTCTCTTGATATGATTTCTATTTCTGTAGCCTATCCAGGTGCATCGCCAGAAGAAATAGAAAAATCCGTTTGTGTTCGTATAGAAGAAGCTATATTCGATATAGAAGGGATTCGTAAGTTAACAACACGCGCGTCTGACGGGGCGTGTAATATCGTTGCGGATATTGAAGCGGCATATGCAACACGAAACGTGATGGATGAAGTTCGTTCTCGAATTGACGCTATCACAACTTTTCCAGAAAACGTAGAGCGACCGGTAATTCGGGATATCAGTATAAAAAGCAGTGTTGCTCATGTGATTGTGTCGGGTAATACCGATGAGTTTACGTTAAAGGAAATTGCTGAGTCGGTACGTGATGAACTCACAGAGTTGCCTGAGATAACCCAGGTTGAAATAGTGAATGCACGTAAATTTGAGCTTAACATTGAGCTCTCGGAACACCGCATGCATGAATACCAGATGAGTTTTGATGAGGTTGCAAGTGCCATACGAAACGCATCTCTGGATTTGCCGGCAGGGAAAATCGATACGCATTCAGGCGACGTGCTGTTGCGTACAGAAGGCCAGGCATACTGGGCCAGTGAATATCAGGATGTTGTTTTGCGTGCTCAGCAAGATGGGCAACAGATTCGTCTGTCAGATGTCGCTAATGTTGTTGATGGCTTCGAGGAGCTGTCTTTTCAGGGGCGCTTTAATAGTCATCCGGGCGTGCTGATTACAGTTTATCGACTGGGTAATCAGAATATTCTCGAAATTTCTGATCAGGTTAAAAACTATCTGGAGGAAAAGCGTGCACGATTGCCAGAGGAAGTGTCGCTAGATATCTGGCAGGATAAATCGGATTATTTCAAGAGTCGCATGAATCTTTTAATCCGTAATGCCTTAACTGGTCTCACACTGGTATTTCTGATCCTGGTTCTGTTTCTGCGCTTACGCCTTGCTTTCTGGGTCAGTATGGGAATTCCTATATCCTTCATGGGCGCATTCTGGCTCCTGCCTCATGTAGACGGCTCTATTAATATGATTTCCATGTTTGGTTTTATTCTGGTGCTTGGGATTGTGGTAGACGATGCGATTGTAGTGGGAGAGAACATACATAAATTTCATCGTAAAGGTCAGATGGGTGTGCCGGGTGCAATTGCAGGGGCGCAGGATGTGGCAGTACCTGTCGTGTTTGCAGTATTAACCAGTGTCGTTGCCTTTATGCCGATACTGTTTTTGCCAGGAGCGGATGGCAGGCTGTGGATGGTTATACCGCAGGTTGTGATAATTACACTTCTGTTCTCTCTTGCAGAATGCCTGTTTGTGCTTCCTGCTCATTTATCCACTATACAGAAGCCGTCGAGTGGTAAGTATTTTTACACGCGTGTGCAAAAGCGTTTTTCAGACTGGCTTGAGAATTTTATTGAATCAGTGTATCAGCCTTTTTTGCTTAAAGTATTACGATGGCGTTACCTGACGCTATCTTTTTTCGTTGCCGCTTTTCTGGTGTTTGTGACTGTCGTTTACGCCGGCTGGATACACCTCCTGTTTTTTCCGAAAGTCGAAGGTGATATTGCTATAGCGAGTGTTTCGTTTGCTCAGGGAACCAGTATCGAAAAAACGGAACAGGCTGTTGAACGTATTGAAGCTGCGGCGCAACAGATCAATGAAGCACTGAGGGTGCAGAAAGGCGAAAAACAGATTGAAAATATAGTTGCAACTATTGGCTTGCAGGTGATTAGTAGAAGTGGTCGTCAGGGTGATCATGTCGGCGAAGTTTCATTGTCGCTCAAGGTTGCAGAGCAAAGGAAGATAGAGGCAGCTGAAATTATTCGGTTATGGCGCGAGGCAGTGGGTGAGATTCCGGGTGCCACACAGTTAAGCTTTCAGTCGACACTTCGAGACTCAGGCCCTGATATCAGTATTGAATTGACGGGTGCAGGCACGGAGTCTTTGATACAGGCATCAACTGCGCTTAAAAGACAGCTACAAAGTTATACGGGTGTCTATGACATCCAGGATACGCATGAGGCGGGTAAAAAAGAAATTCGCCTGGTGCTTAAACCTCTGGCGCATCACCTTGGTGTTAATACCCAGATACTGGCACGTCAGGTGCGTCAGGCATTTTTTGGTGAAGAGGTTCAGCGCATACAACGTGGCCGAGATGATGTGAGGGTCTTCGTGCGTTATCCCAGGGATCAGCGTGCTTCGTTATACTTTCTTGAGAGTATGTTTATCAGGCTGGCAGATGGCACGGAAATACCGCTGTCCGAGGTTGCAAACTTGCACTTTACCTCCAGTCCTACGGAAATTCTGCGTATTGATCGTAAGCGAGTTGTTACGGTAAGTGCTCGAGTGGATGAGTCACTGGCTGTACCTTCGCAGATTAATACAAGCCTGAGAGAGGACTTTCTGAATACGTTGTCACAGAACTATCCATCCGTAAGCTGGAGTAAATCGGGTAGTCAGAAAAATCAGGACGAATTAATTGAAGCGATGATAAATGGGTTCGTGCTGGCTTTGATTGGAATCTATGCCTTAATGGCTATACCCTTCCGTTCCTATACCCAGCCTCTGATGGTGATGAGTGCAATTCCTTTTGGATTGATTGGCGCGATCCTCGGGCATGTCCTGTTGGGGCTGGATATTAGCCTGCTTTCCTTAAGTGGCATGATTGCAGTAGCGGGCGTTGTAGTAAATGATAATCTGGTTCTCGTGGATTATATTAACCGTAAGCGTAAGCAGGGGGTCGAACTCATACAGGCTATTCATGAGGCAGGTGCTGTTCGGTTTCGCCCCATTATACTGACGTCGATTACAACCTTCGCCGGTCTCACGCCACTGATGCTGGAGCGGAGTGTGCAGGCGCAGTTTCTGATTCCCATGGCAGTTTCGCTGGCTTTTGGCGTTTTGTTTGCAACAGTCGTGACTCTCTTACTGGTACCAGCCAGCTACTTTATTCTCGAAGATATTCGGCATAAATTTTTAGCCAGGCATTAGTTGAATCATCTGCAAAGCGCGTTTTTGCCTTCTATACTGGTTATCCATGTTTGTAAAAAATTAATGTCGGCGTTGTGGATAACTTTTTCCTTTGGGTAAAGTTCCCACAACCTGTTCACCCTGGGGGGGTTTGATGGAAAGTAAACTGCAAGAGCGCCGTGGCGCCGAGCGTTATGCCCTGCATGAGGCACTGGATATGAAGATTGTGTTCTCTTCTGAGAATCCGAACCTGCTGGGTAAGACACTGTGTGGATCCACGATAGACGTCTCTGCAACAGGCTTACGTATCGAGCTGGATAAGCAGATCAAGGTCGATAGTGTGCTTGATGTCTGGGTGACACTAAAAAATAACAGCAAACGCTATTTTCTGACAGGTAATGTTCGCTGGTGTACGGAAATGGAAGTGGGGGGGTATTACCAGATAGGTGTTATTCTCAGGGAGCGTTCCGATACGGTAACAGACCTCGACAGCTGGCAGGCTGCCTTTAAGTAGTCCACGTTATGTCGCGGAAGTGTACCTTCTGTCAGGCTGTATCCAGCACCCGATTTTTTCTAGCAGCTATTGTCGTTGCTGTGCTTTATTTTCTTTTCTGGGGTGGTTTACTCGATTGATCCTGTGACCTGTCCTCATAGAGGCTCGACACTTCAACGAATCCATCCCTGTCTTCTTCGCGGCGACATGCCAGAGTACGACAGTCTGAAACCAGTGACTCGCGTCGGATGCGGTGTCTACGGCAAGGGTTGCTACGTCTTGGTGACCTGGCAGTACGTCTCTCAGGGCCTAAATAATAATGTTGATCGGTGTTCATACGACTTCTCCATCTGCCTATGTGAACAACATAAAACCTGAGGGGTTCAGTATATTAATAGTTGGTTATCTTCAAGGGTCAAACTTCTTGCGATAAGTGGTTGATCTTGGCATGCTATGCAGTCCTGTCCTTTCGGTTCAGCCGAGGGGGTTTGGCCGAGGAATAATATGTCAGATAAACATCCAGTTATTGCTGTGACAGGTGCCTGTGGTGCCGGTACGACTTCAGTACAGCAAACCTTTAAGGAAATTTTTTTCCGTCAGAATATCCATGCCGCCTTCGTTGAGGGTAATGGCTTCCTGCGTTATAGCGAAGATGAGAGTCGTCAAAGGATTCAGCAGGCGGCTCAGCAAGGTAAAGCCATCAGTTGCTATGGCCCTGAATTGAATGACTTTACACGACTCGAGGCTTGTTTTCGTGACTACGGTGAGCAGGGCTCCTGTACCTGTCGAAGCAGGATTCATAACGGTAATCAGCATCTCTTTGGTGGTCAGCCGGGCGACTTTACCGACTGGCATCCCATTCCACCTAACACCGATTGCCTGTTTTATGAAGGTATGCATGGGGGTGTAAAGGCCAATAGCTGGACGCGACGAAAGTCAGACCAGGAGCATAATGGCATTGATCGGCGTCAGGGTCGGGATGGAGTAAATGCTGCGCAATATGTCGATCTGTTGATTGGCGTGGCGCCAGCTATTAATCTCGAGTGGATGCAGAGAATCAAGGGAGATGGTCTGAAGCTGAGTCACTCGGTTGAAGAAGTTACGGAGCATATTCTGCAGCAGCTACAGGATTACATACACTTTATTGTGCCGCAGTTTTCACTGGCAGATATTAACTTTCAGCGTATGCCCGTTGTTGATACCTCAAACCCGTTTGAAGTACAGCCAGTGCCACTGGAAGATGAAAGCCTGGTAGTGGTAAGCTTTCGTGAACCTCATAAACATGACATAGACAGTTATGTGTCACGTATTGATGGGGCGGCCTATTCTCGTCGGGGGAGTATGATCATTCCAGGTGGTGCCATGCCAGTTGCACTGGATATTATCTGTGCGCCACTGATCGAGCAACTGGTACAGGGCTAGGTCGCCTGCTATTGGTCTTCCGGGGCCTTGCCTATTCGCACTTCATCATATCGGCCAGAGCCGCCGGTGAGTGATACATCATCACCATAGCCTTCATCCTTGCTCTTGGGGGAAAAGAACTGATCGATTACGGAGCTGTCTTTATTGGGGCGGGCCATTTCCTGCTTCTCATAGTGGCCGAGATCTTCCACGGGTGAGCGCTCCATAATATAGAGAATGGCGATTGTGGCCAGGGCGGCAAAAATAATCAGCTGGATAGTAATTATGAGTGACTTCTTCATAGTCGGTTATCTAAAGTGAATTGACATACTCTATATTATTGTAGTGCTGTTTTAATGGCATATCAAAATGCTGTCAGGCGATGGTATTGATATTTCGACCAATCTTGGCACTGTACTGGGGATCGTCTGGGTTCTGTGTGTTTGCCTGTCCACGCCGGTTTCGTATTTTGTTTCTTCGTTCAAAGCGAACCTTGAGTTGTTGCTTGCGTCTGTCACCCCGGTGTCGGCGGTCGCGTCGGTTAGTGGGTTGTTCAGAGCGCTCTACGGCACCTTCGCTCGCAGGGATTTGCCTGCCACGGCGAATACTACGCTGTCCGGTAACGGGCCGGTTGTGGGTAGCTGGAATATTTGCCATGTGTCATATCCTGAAATTAAGTAATTCCTTATATAACTATCGGCCTGAACCCAGAGAACTTGAATGGATAAGGTGGCCTTCCCTGGCCTGGGCTATTATTTTTTGAGGCTTAAGCGTTATAGCGGATCGCTTTACCATCCTCTTTTTCCAGCTGGTTATTCAGGAAGCGATAGGATCCTCCGGAATTGAAGCGAATCACACTAAAGCCATGAGCGCTCACCTGGTCGACGGTCACTTCCTGGCCTGTGCGTTTGATTCGTACACGGTCACCAACATTCAGCTTGGTATCTTTTTTCATTTGTTTTAGCTCCTGAATTGCTGCTTGGGTCATCAAAAGTATTGAATTACATAATATACTTAGACCAAATTATTAGCAAGTGCAAGTATCTTTATGTTTTTTATAGAAATTTAGCTGCTTTTGTCTTTTGCGGTCTGAATAATTTCGACTGAATGGCGGGTTTCTGGTGGTGTTTCATCGGTGGCAAGCTCAGGTTCACGGGCCGGGATCGGTAGCATGCGTGAACTGAGGCGGGTGACTTTTCGCTTCATGCGATGTTCGTAAATGGCGATATAGGCCAGTACATTGCTGACATATTCACGGGTTTCAGTAAAGGGAATCGTTTCAATCCAGCGTAGTGCTTCCATTGTACGGCTTTCGGGGAGCCAGTCTTCTACCCGGTGTGGCCCTGCATTATAGGCCGCGGTAGCAAGTACCTGAAGGTTGAGGCGTTCCAGCATACGTTCGAGATAGCCGGTTCCCAGGCGAATATTGGTATTGCTTTTCAGCAGGGTTTTCTGGCCAGCATAACGAATTTTCATATGGCGGGCCATGCTTCGCGCGGTTGCGGGCATAAGCTGCATGAGACCCATGGCGCCAACCGAGGAGCGGGCATCGGGAATGAATGCGCTTTCGCGCCGAATAATGGCATATGTCCAGGCCGGGTCAATATTATGCTGGGATGACCAGTTGTGCACCTTGTTAGCATGGTGCAGTGGGAAGCGCAATTCGATGTCATCCCGGTAACGGGTCTGACCCATCGAGATGATGGCACGGTCATGCCATCCCCATAGTTGAGCCAGTTTGGAGGCGGCCAGTTTTTGCTCGGCATCGAGACGGCTGAGCAGGCGCTGCCATTCACGGCGTGCGGGTAGCTGCTGGTCCATCAGGTAAAACTCCCGGGCGCGGATTGTCTCGGGTTGCTGGCGGATAAATTGTAGTTGTTGCTGGCTTGGGTTAATTGGCCGGTCTTCGAAATTATAATTACTGCCAATGCGGTCAGCGGCCAGAAAGCCGTAGTAGCTGCGTTGTGTTGCCAGGTACTGATAGATTCCCAGGGCATCGGGAGTGTTGCCAACCTCTTCATTGGCATAAGCCCACCAGAATTGCCAGCGATGCTGGGATTGCTCGGCTGGGCTAAGTCGATCGATACTGGAAATGACGTGGCTCCAGTCGCCCTGACGAATGGCCGTTCGAATGCGCCATTCTCTTACCTGGCGGTCATAGTATTCACGGGGCACACGATCCAGCCAGATGCCGGCATCTGGCAGGTGCTTGCGCGCAAGACTCAGGCCGATACGCCTGACCAGCTGGGCTCGTTGATCATTACTAAAAGGGTAGTTTTGCAGTGAATGATAGTAACTGATCGCCTTGTCGATATCACGGCTGGCAAGGCGGCTGAGCCAATTGAGCATAATACTGCTCTGTTCTGCGTGCTTAAGGGCTTTAATCGAATCAGGTTCGTAGCTGTCGGGCTTGTGATGAAGTTTCAGCCATTTCTGGGCAATCGTTGCATCAGACGGGCTCAGTGAACGCACCAGGTAGCGAGCCAGTTTGCGATTGCCATCATGGATAGCAAGTTTGAAACGTTTCCATACCAGTGCAGTCGATTTTTGACCTGCGTCTTCCCAGAGTTTAAAGACAGGATCACATTCTTTTGGTCTGGAGATTGGCGACAGCCACAGGTTTTTGATGCGTGGCAGGGCGAGGTGTGTCTGCCCGGTGTGAATCAGTGCACCCAGATAACGGCACTCGGCACTAACCCCGCTATTGGGGCGATAAATATCGATCAGATCATGCCATTGCTTCTGTTTTGCATAGTGCTGTATCAGTTTTTTACGAAGCCATTCCGATACAACGGTACCGTCGTAATCCTGTAAAAAACGGCCAATCTGTGAATTATCAAGCTGATTCAGCTGGCGGCGATAGGATTTGTACACCAGGTAGGGATACAGGGGGTAGTCGTGTAATCCGGTAGATATCCGTTCAAACTGACGATAGTGGCCCTTGTCGTATGCCTCGATGGCCTGCAGATATAGCTGGCGTTGTGATTCAAAGGGAGACTCGCTATGGGCGAGGGGTGTGGCATAGGGGTTGCTACTGGCATCTGTGGCTCCTGGCGTGAGTGTCAGGCTGACGAGCGCCAGTAGTAACAGGCGACAGAGCAGGTCGCCGGTTTTGAGTGCATGGGGCCGGGCAGGTATGATTATGTTTTTTTCTATCGGCATTAATACATGCTTGACTCGGGCATTAATTAGATGAATATCAACAGTTTAGTTAATAAATGTCAACATTGGGTGAATTGCTAGATGAATTTTTCACCAGCCGATAAAAGGTGTGGCACAGAATGCTCGTGTTTATTCCTGCAAGATGTGGCTTAACTATTTGATGGGGCGTACATAGTATTTGCGTCGGTATTCGCTGGCCAGGCGCACCGCCTGCTTCTTATCTTCAGTGGATAGCTTGTCATAGAGTGCTTTGCGAGTTTCCCGGGCGTTTTCAACGCTGGATGCTTCGGCAACCGAGAACCAGGCATAGGCAATGGTTGAGTCTGGAGCAACGCCTTTGCCCGTGTAATAGGCCACACCAAGATCCATCTGCGCTTTTCCATGACCAGCCTCAGCAGCCTTGAGAAATGCCTCGACGCCTTTTTTAAAATCCTTTTCCGTCCCATAGCCATTTACATAGGCGCGTCCAAGATTGTAGTGTCCATCAAGCTCGTTGTTGTTAGAGGCTTTCAGATACCACTGGAATGCACTGGCAGGGTCTTTATCAATACCTTCACCTTTCTCGTACAGTTCACCCAGCAGGTTCTGAGCGCGTGGGTTGCCGCTCTCAGCGGCTTTTAAATATAGCCGAGTGGCCTTTTGCAGGTTTTTTTCGTAGTGCTTGCCGCCTTCGAAATACAGGTCGGCGAGAGTAAGCTGAGCATAGGTTATGCCTTCAGCCGCTGCGGATTCCAGTAGCTGCTTACCCTGTTCTACTTTCTGGCTGATGCCGTCACCCTTCAGATACATCAGTGCAAGCTGGGCACGGGCTTTTCCATGCCCCTGGTCACTTGCCTGCTTATACCAGTAGGCGGCCTTGCTTTTATCCAGTGGTATACCGTCACCAAAATAGTAAAGACGGGCGAGAATATACTGTGCAGTCTGATCTTTCTGGCGTGCCGATTTCAGCAGCCAGTTAGCAGCTTTCTTGTAGTTCTGTGAAACACCAAGACCCTGCAGGTGCATCTGCCCAAGCAGAGTCTGAGCTTCGATATGATTTTTACGCGCCGCACGGCTAATCCATTTCGCGGCTTCTTCCGGGTCCTTATGCTGGGCTTTCTGTTCCAGATACATTTTACCCAGGCGGTACTGCGCTTTTGCATCTCCATTCTGGGCAAGCGGGAACCAGAGCATTAATGCCGTTGCGAAATCGTCGTCATTATAGGCCTGCAGAGCTCGAGAAAAATCATCCTGCTTCTGTTTGGCGGCAAATGTAGTTCCAGCCTGTGTATAGCAGAGTGTGATGATTAGCAGGGTTCTGAGTAAAGGTACGTATTTCATAAGGTTTCGATGATGATCGTAGGATAAAGTTCGTTTCGAGCTGTTCGCTTCAAGTCTGTTGTACCTAGTATAGAATGAATCACTTTAATGTCAGCCTAAAACTCGGCATGCTGCTCGATGAACTCACGTATAAACAGCAGTGGTTTGGCACCACTGAAGCGCCCCTTTTCGACACCGTGTTGAAACAGAATAAGAGTTGGAAAGCCCCTGACCTGGTATTTGCCAGCAATTTTCATGTTGTCACCCTCATCGACTTCAATTTTGGCAATGCTGATTTCATCCGCCATTTCATCTGCCAGTTTTTCCAGCATGGGAGCAATGACCCGGCAAGGTGAGCACCACTCAGCCCACAGATCAAGTAGTACTGGGCGTTCATGGGAGGCCTCGATGACATGAGTCTGGAAATCTTCAAGATTAACGGTAAAAGGTTTTGTATGTGTCTTCATTAAAACTGATGTAAGTAGGAAAGTTGCAGAATCATACCATCGTATGTCTCGCTGCCGAAGCTATCTGAGCGAAAATAGAAAACCGAAGCGTCAATTGACTGGTGACTACTTAGTGCATAGTTGTCACCAAGTTGCAGACTAATGGACTCGGTTTCGAGTTGATATACGAAGCCATCCCGAAAGGCATCATCCGATCGCAAGGGGGTAAAGTTGACTTCGCCAGGCAGATGGTGCCCATAGCGGGGAACATAATCGATTTTTTTGCTAGCGGCACTGGAGTCCGTGGTAGAGGTAGTGGTATTACCGTCGGTGTAGGCAAGGGTAAGGTAAACAATATTTTCATTTGAGGTTTTATAATCAGTGCTCAGATAGATGCGTGTGTCATCAGTATCGAATTCCCGTGCGTCGGCGCTAAAACTGTCGAATACCAGTCCCGCGCGAATGCTTAGCAGGTCTGTAATACGTTTGCCTGCTGCAATTTCAATGGAAAACCCGTTACCATTTCTCAGCGCGCTGTCATAATCAGCGTATGTGTATTCGAGAGATAGCAGATACCAGGGTGATGTGAAACCATGATCGGGTTGTATTTCATAATCGACTCTGGTACTTAGTAGTGTGTTCGATAACCTGTCAAAATCCTGGTAGCTATTGTGGTCGATGCCTGCGGTGAGCGTCAGCATGCTATGATGCTGGGGAAAACTGTAACTGGCACTGGCTCCCAGATTGAAAATGGTGTCACTTTGCAGGTCCTGTGATAACACGGCGCGTCCGACATTGTCGTCATAGAGTATGCCTGCATTCAGGTTGAAACTGTAAGGTTTGCTGCCGCTGTGGGCAGGGCTGGCAAGTAGTGACATAATGAACAGTGCAGTAATTTTTTTCATTGTGTTTCCCTGTAACGTGTTCGTTTATAAACGAATTGTTCTATGCAAAGGTGACTGGCATGAAAGAAGTGGATGATCCACGCCGAGAGTTCCTGGTCAATGCACTCAGTGCTGGCCTGTATGCTGTAGCCACAGTGGGCATATTACCGCCTGTCTGGGCTATGGGTAAAGTACCGGAGAAGCTGGTGCCCGGAAAATCGATTTATGATCTCTCCGGTGAAGTCACTGTCGATGGCAAGCCCGCTACAGAGGCCACACAGATCGGTCCCAATTCCAGCCTGAGTACGGGTGAGAATAGCCATGTGATTTTTGTTGTCGGTCAGGATGCCTTTGTGATGCGTAGTAATAGCCGGCTCAAGCTTCAGGGCAATGGCATTATATCGACCATTCGCCTGTTGAGTGGAAAGTTGCTATCTGTTTTCGGCCGTCGTGAGCAGCAGCAGAAATTATCAGTGAAAACAACAACAGCAACCATTGGTATTCGTGGAACGGGCATGTATGTTGAGGCAGAGACTGAACGCACCTATGTGTGTACCTGTTATGGTACCGCGGATCTGCAATCGAACCAGGATGAACAGAGTCGTGAACAGGTTAAAACCCGGCACCATGATGCCCCACGATTTATTCTGGCTAATGGCGCCAGTGGGCAGCGGATTGTTGAAGCCCCTGTGTTTAATCATAGTGATGATGAGCTGGCACTAATAGAGACACTGGTGGGTCGTGAAGTCCCCTTCACCAGTGGCGGCTATAGTTCACCCAGGAATAATCGTTATTAGATGACGCGATAGTGAAACTGAAAAATACGAATGTGTACTCGCTATAAACAAACAGGCAGGCACACATCCGTATTTTTATATTCAGTGTAACGTGGGCTGGTTACACTGGCTCAATTTCGATTGGCCACTCAGTTTCTTCGATCTCAAGTTTTCCCTTCAGGTTATAAAGTGCTGCCTGTAGAGCCTCTTCGATCACCGGGTGATAAAACGGCATACGAAGTAATTGAGATACAGTCAGCCCCATTTCGATGCTCCAGCATAACAGGTGGCCAAGATTTTCGCCCTTAACACAGGCCAGTGTTGCGCCGAGCAGTTTTCCACTTTTTCGATCAGCATAAAGTCGAATAATGCCCTTGTTCTTGCCCATGATAAGCGCTCGTCCAACCGGTGCCATTTTAATTTCTCCAATGGCAATAGTGTCCGGGTCCAGTTCTGATAGTTGAGCGCCGACGCTTACAATGTTCGGATCGCAGAAAGTAATCGCCAGTGGTGTTTTATGACGAAACTCGGTAGGTTGATCCTGCATGATGTTGTAACCAGCAACGCGGCCTTCAAATCCGGCTTCATGCAGAATAGGTTTTTCGGCTGTACAATCACCTGCAATATAGACGTGATCATTGCTTAATTGCATGGTGTGTGGATTGAAAACCGGTACGCCTTTGCCAGAAATTTCGAGTGATGTGTTTTCAAGCCCAAGTTTATCAGTGTTAGGGCGGCGGCCCATGCTGGCAAAAATTTTGTCAACTTCTACGCTGTTATCACCGGCGCTCACTTTAAGTTTGCCGCTGTCGAGTTTTTCGATTTCAGCGGCGTGTCCCAGCCATAAAGGTAACTCCTTTCCGATAATGTCGATAGCAACCTGATTAACGTCGTTGTCGTCCAGGCCGCCAATATTATTTTTCTGGTCAATACCCGTGACGTTTACGCCCAGGCGATTCATTGCCTGACCGAGTTCCAGTCCGATTACGCCAAGACCAATGACGGCAACTGATTCAGGCAGGGTTTCCAGTTCAAAAAAGTCATCGGTGGTGATAATGTCATCCGCGAAGGATTCCCAGCTGCTGGGCACAATGGGGCGTGAACCCGTGGCAATAATGATTTTAGCCGCACGAATCTGTTCACCGTCTTCTGTTTCAAGTGTATTGTCGTCGACAAAGTGCACATAAGATTCGATGAGCTGTTCTTCGGGCAGCATGTCAATCGAGTGGGACAGTGTCATATCAACAAACGTGTCGCGTAAATCCTGAACATGCTCCATGGCATCTTCAAGGTTGACGGAAAGTGACTCTTTGCCCTCGATGCCTTCACGGTCAAAAATGCTGCGGCGATGAAAATCATCGGCCACCTGTATTAGAACCTTGGATGGCATGCAGCCGACACGTGCACAGGTTGTGCCCAGTTCGCCACCATCAATAATGACAAAATTGCTGGTATAGCGTTTGATCTGGCTCATACAGTAAAGGCCGGCACTACCGGCGCCGATGATGGCTACGTCGACTTCTCTCATGGGATTGTCCTTTAGATAAAATTGTTGTGAATTATAACAAGCCGTCAGCAGAAGATAAAAAACTTAGAGTCCACGAATTTTAAGTTCTACCTGTATGGTGTTGAGAATTTTCTCGGGTAAACGGCGAGGATAGACGTTTAATCGACGAGCGGTTTCAATGGCATGGTTCTGTGCAAGTAAGGCGAGTTGCTGGAATAGTTCATCATCGAGTGTCTGCAGTGTCAGTAGTCGAGGTGAGAGCCAGCTAACCCAGTTATGAAAATCTTCAGTGCAGTCTGCAAACATATCCCGATTAAGTGGCAGGCGAGGCAGCGGCTGAGATTTCTGATCTGGCTGTAATGGGAGACCGATATGCTGTGCGTCTCGCTGGAACCAGGCGTGTTCAAGGCTGTTGCTGTTAATATAATCCTGTAAGCGGTCGAAGCTCATCTGCTGGTGGGGCTTGAGTCGATGCCTGTCCTGTTCGGGAACTGCCTGCCAGCGTGACAGGCGTGCGTGCGGTATCATCGCCGTTTCACTTACGCTACCGAGTAATGCCAGGGGTTGTAAGGATTCCTTATGTAGTGCCCAGCACTCATAGTGGTCGATGGCATCGAAAGGTGTCCTGCTATGTAGTGCGTTCATATGCTGTATCAGGCTGGATTCAACATGTTCAAGGCTGGGAACATCCAGCATTGGATCCAGTGGCAGGCTGGAGAAACCCTTGTCGTGACTCCAGTTGCCATACAGAACATAACGCCGGGGGATATACTCCTGAGGCGAGATATTCCATTCCTGCTGGTGGGTTTCGCAGCTGGCCTGGATCTGCCAGTTGTTTCCGTCAACACTCAGGGCACGGCAATAGCTATTGCTGATAACCTGAACAGTGCCGGCGAAAGG
>JBFHWF010000003.1:0-77118 GCA_041589175.1 Gammaproteobacteria bacterium | reverse complement strand
CATCCGCTTAGCATTCGACAGGAAGGTTTCTATATAGCTAACGATAATTTCTGCATGCGACGGTATGAGACTATCAAGCATAAAAGTCTTTATCAGCTGATAGTAATTGTCTATCACCCCCAGATGATCGAACATAAAAAACAGCACCCAAAGCAGTGGTATGATGGCCCGTACACTATAGAAACTCAGGCTTGCTGCATAAAAACCAATATCATCATCAAACACCGATATAAATTTATGCGTAAACGATTTAATCTTTGTCGTCATACTAAGCTGCCCTCACAGTGGGCGCAGCTGATTAATTCAGCAAGTTTATAGCGACCACTAATAACAACAGACCCGTAAAATGAGCAACGCAAACAACTTACTCAGTAAAGAAACCAGCCCCTACCTGCTTCAACATGCTGACAATCCCGTAAACTGGCACCCATGGAATAGCGAGGCGCTACAACTTGCCAGACAACAGAACAAACCAATCCTGTTATCTGTGGGTTATTCTGCATGTCACTGGTGCCACGTCATGGCACATGAATCATTCGAAGATCCGCAAACCGCTGAAATCATGAATCAGCATTTCATCAATATCAAAGTAGACCGGGAAGAGCGCCCAGATATCGACAAGATTTACCAGACCGCTCACTCACTACTTACCAATCGCCCTGGTGGATGGCCTCTCACTGTTTTCATCTCGCCACACAATCTCATGCCATTTTTCGCTGGCACCTACTTCCCCAATCAGCGTCGCTATAATATGCCTTCCTTCATTGAGATAATGCAGATGGTTTCAGATGCATATATCAATAAAGCAGATGATATCAAGCAACAGGACAATGCTATTCAACAGGTCATAGATCGATTAAGTCAGCACGGCAATACACCTGATGAACTTGACACACTTCCACTCGACATTGCACGCAGGCAACTTGCTTCAGAGTTTGACTCATCCCATGGTGGTTTTAGTCCGGCACCAAAATTCCCTCACTGCAGCATGCTTGAGCGACTACTTCGTCACTGCGCTCTGATGGACAAACGAAGCACTCCCGACAATGAAGCCCGCAACATGCTCTGCTTTACTCTCGACAAAATGGCATCCGGTGGATTTCAGGATCATGTGGGCGGGGGCTTCTATCGATACTCAACAGACAAATACTGGATGATTCCTCATTTTGAAAAAATGCTATACGACAACGGCCAACTTCTGTCTATTTATGCCCTGTCGTTTGCCTATACTCAAAATCCATATTATAAATCTGTAGCAGAGCACACGGCAGACTGGGCAATTCGTGAGCTACAGTCTGAACTCGGCGGCTTCTTCTCAGCGCTCGATGCCGATACTGAAAAAGTTGAGGGCAAGTTTTATGTATGGACCGCAGATGAAATAAAAACACTGCTCAGCATTGACGAATACCAGGCACTTGCTGCCATGTACGGATTAAACAAACCCGCCAACTTCGAAGGAAAATGGCATCTACATGCTGGATATGATATCGATAATATCGATGATTCAACCCCGCTTGATAGAAATACTTTTGAGCAACTCATTAGTAACGCACTAAGCACTTTACTAAACGCCCGCAACACTCGCACCCTGCCCGCCAGAGACGACAAGATCCTTTGCTCATGGAACGCCCTGATGATTCGCGGCCTGAGCCTTGCTGGTCGCCACTGCAACAACACCTCATATACTGACGCAGCCAACCGTGCTGTCGATTTTATCCGCAAACATATGTGGCACAATAAAAGACTTGTTGCCAGCTACAAAGACGGTCATGCACATCTAAACGCCTATCTGGATGATTACGCCTTCCTGTTACAAGCTCTCATTGATTTACTGCAGACACGATGGAACACAACAACCTATAACTGGGCCCTGGAAATTGCAGATAGCATGATTGAGTATTTTTATGATAGAGACCATGGCGGCTTTTACTTTACAAGTCATGACCATGAAGAACTTCTTTATCGCAGCAAACAGTTTGCCGACGAAGCCATACCTAACGGAAATGCCTGCGCTGTTAGCGCATTATATATACTCGGCCTGTTAAGCGGTAAAACTTCTTATCTCGAAGCCGCCGAAAATACGTTAAAGAGCGCTTATTCTGATCTTAAAAGTCAGGCCATCACACACTGCGCCTTACTTAACTCACTGGAGTTACATTTCAATACACCCAGCATTATTATCCTGAAAGGAAAAACCGAGCACCTCGCGGAGTGGCAGGCTGATTTGCGCCAGCATTATTCAGGCCAGTTGTTTAGCTTTGCCATAGACACAGACCACTCTGACGATGTATTCACGGAAAAAACGCTGCAGGGAGATATCTGCGCCTATATCTGCGAAGGCACACAATGTTTGCCCGTCATAACTAAAAAGCAGGAATTTCTGGACTACATTGCACCGACAAACCCATGACTCATATTACCCATTACCAACAACTCAAAAGCTATATCACACAGGATGGCTCACATATTCGAGAAATCATGCACCCTGCCATACATGCCAGTAAAAAGCAGAGTCTTGCCGAGGCAACTCTACCACCTGGAGAGTCAACCCGACTTCATAAGCACAGGCTAAGCGAGGAACTCTATTTTGTAACCAATGGCGAAGGCATCATGCAACTGGGAAATGAACAGTTAAATATTAAGCCGGGTGACTGCATTTGCATCGCACCGGGAACCCCGCACAGTCTCCACAATACAGGCCCTGACCCCCTCACCATTCTCTGCTGTTGCTCTCCGGCTTATAGCCATGAAGACACTGTGCTTCTGTAATTGTCATCAATGAAGAACTCGTTTACATAAAAAAAGCCCCTGACAAATATCAGGGGCTTTTAAATCACCGAATCTGGCAATGATTAATTCATCATTACCGACTGAATAGAGCCAACGGTACGCACCCATGGCTGGGTATTCAGGTCTTTTACACTTGCCAGCGCCTGATCTGCTTCCGCCCTGTTTGGATACACACCCAGCATCAACACATACCAGGTTTTACCATTAACACTGGTTTCTGCAATCCACTGCTCAGAGATATTGTTTGCCTGCGCAAAATCAGTCGCCTGCTTCATGGTGCTTGAGGCTACAACCTGTACAGCAAAGTAATTTGCTGGCTGCTGAGCCAGACTACCCGTCACTGGCATCATGGGCGCTTCAGCCACCGCCATATCCATGGATTCAGTTACAACCGGCTCGGCCTCCATCATGCCTGTTCCCGACATAACGGCCTGCGCATCACCCGGCATAGCATCCTGCTCCATGGCAGTCATCTCAACTGGTGCAACTTCCATGGCTGGCATATCTGTCGCCATTACAGGCTCGGCCTCCTCCATAACAACGGGCTGTACCCCGCTATCTTCTGCACGATTTTCCCATGGAGACTGGGACTCTGCCCAGGGTGCGGGCTTCGACGAACAGGCAGACAGCCCAATACCTGCAACCACCAGCATCATGGGTACTATTTTGTTATTTAGTGAAGTCAATGCGATATCCTCTAATATTTGATAATTATGTAACCCCTGAAAATCTGGAGCCTTGACTTAAAGCAACATGCACACGGCATTTTAATACAATATTCGACGAGTCTAGCCCATTCAACAGACAGACAAAAGGAGTTTGTTAGCAATTCGCCTTAACTAATTCACATTAATAATAAAATAGTGAAGTACTGTCTAAAAGGCGCAGATTAAAGAGCAGATAACTTGAATATTACTCGCTCCACCATCATGTATTTTGCCATGCTAAACTTTCTTGCACATTAACCATGAGGACAGAAACTAATGAGCATGCCCGAAAGCCCTAAAAAAGGCCCATACGTTGAAGAGCTTGAACCCGGTACCTACTGGTGGTGCTCCTGCGGAAGATCCCAGACCCAGCCTTTCTGTGATGGCTCACATAAGGGCACTGATTTTTCCCCGGTTGAAGTCAATATCACAGAAAAGAAAAAATATGGCCTGTGCGGCTGCAAGCATAGTAAAAATGCTCCAATGTGCGATGGCACACATAAAGAGCTGGATTAACCCACAAAAAACCCATGCCGTAATGGCATGGGTCAGCTATCTAGCATCCACAGCGTGAACACGTAAGCTCTTACTGCATCAGTTTCTGCACCGAGCCCACACTTCTAACCCAGGGCTGTGTACCAATCAGTGACGCAATATCGTCCTTAGCGACAACCGCTTCAGCATAGCTTGGGTACACATCTAACAGTAGTACATGCCAGGTGATACCATCGCGTCGCGTTGCAACCACAAACTGCGTCGACAGCTGATGAGCATCTGCAAATCGGTAAACACGATCAATATCCACAGAGGCCATCAACTGAACCGTAAAATAATTTGCCGGATAATCATTGAGCGATGTCGGTACATCCATAGCCGCTTCGGTTGCAGCATCAGCCTGCATGTCCAGCTCCACGGGTAACGCTTCTGTTTCAGCCGCTGCCTCAGGTGCAAAACTTTCCACCGACTCTGCCTGATAACTGAGTTCAACCTCTGATGCAGGCTGAACCATCTCAAGATCCGCTTTATAGGTATCGGCAGCAGGCGCTTCCGCAGCCATTCCACGACGCTGATCCCAGGGAGACTCATTTTTGGTCCAGGGGGCTGGATCACTTGAACATGCAGCCAGTGTCATGAGCATCGCACTTAAAGTAAGTGGCTTTAGCAGATTATCAGTTTTTATCATTTTCACAGTAGCAACCTCGCTTTCGGCATTCTTATTCTAATGTAAGTCTATAGCATTATAGACCATACTTAAAGTATTACATTAACTTTGCATGCTAATCGACAAACGTACACACCGTCAATGCACATTGAGATAAAAAATCATATTTTTCAACGACATAGGCAAATCCTGCCCGATAAAACCTTACTCGTCATCACGAAAAGCCTGTACAGTTAATCGATACCCGTCCTCAACCACTTCAATACGCATCGGTCGGCAGCACACACTACAATCCTCTATATATTGCTGCGACTCGCCGCAATCATCGATGATCAGCTCTATCAATTCCCAGCAATAGGGGCACTGAATGGTGAATACCGGAAGCGCCTCATTCATATCTATTTATGCCTGAGGGTTTTCCTCAGCCTCACTCTCCAGCGGGGTATCAAGGCTGAGTGACAGTGCCTCATCGGTAGCATCTTCCTCATTAGCCTCTTCCTTTTCTAATAGCGAGAGCCCGCCAAAGGCATCCTCAGCCTTGCTGGCCTTACTATCTCCACCATCCTCACCCAGCTCAATTTTCAGGCGAAGATTGTTTTCGGAATCCGCATTCTTCAATGCTTCCTGCATACTTATCTTGCCCTGCTGATACAGTTTAAGCAGCGCACTATCGAAGGTGCACATACCCATGCGCTCTGATTTTTCCATGACCTCCTTGATTTCAGATACCTCACCTTTCTTGATTAACTCTTCAACACGGGGTGAATTGAGCAATATTTCGATTGCAGCACAGCGCTTCTTATCCACTGTCGGTATTAGTCGCTGAGAAACAAAAGCTCGCAGATTCAGTGACAGATCCTGCAGTAGCTGGGCATGACGCTCTTCGGGAAAAAAGTTGATAATTCGATCCAGCGCCTGATTGGCATTGTTTGCATGCAGGGTTGAAATCGCCAGGTGTCCCGTTTCCGCAAACGCCATGGCATGTTCCATCGTTTCCTGATCCCGGATTTCGCCAATCAGTATCACGTCCGGTGCCTGGCGTAAGGTGTTCTTGAGCGCGTCCTCGAAGGTGTCGGTATCGACACCGACCTCTCGCTGGTTAACGATGCATCCCTTATGCTGGTGCACATATTCAATTGGATCCTCAATCGTAATGATATGTCCCTTACTATTGCTATTACGATGATCTATCAGCGCTGCGAGAGATGTTGATTTACCAGAACCTGTACCACCAACAAACAGGATAATGCCTCGCTTGGCCATAATGACATCTTTAAGCACTGGCGGTAGCCCGAGGTCTTCCAGGTTGGGTATCTCAGCCTTGATATTGCGTATTACCATCGACACTTCATTACGCTGCTTGAATATATTGACGCGAAACCGTCCGACACCCTGTTCAGAAATAGCCAGATTCATCTCTGGCTTATGCTCAAAATCATGCTGTTGATCTTCATTCATTATTTCCATTGCCAGGCTTTTCACCCAGCCTGGCGGTGCCGGCTTCTTAGAAAGCGGCGTTAACACACCATTAAACTTGGCACTGGGCAGCGCCCCGGTACTGAGATAAAGATCCGAGCCGTCCTTCTCAGCTAGTACTTTAAGGTAGGGACTTACTTTCATTGAAATTTTCCGTTGGTCAATATCTGTGGTCAAAAAACGAAATACATCGAGTCACTACTGATAATAGACGTTCTGCCTTAAAATACTGCTAACTCAGACACCAGCCAGCGCCATGATCAACGGATTTCTACTAACCAGACAGGCCATAGATACACCCCGGGGCTTACAACTCGAGTTCTGGTTCAGTTGCCATAGCGGTCCTGTAAAAGTCCTGCTGAATCAGCAACATGCCATTTTTTTTATACGTCAGAACAATATACCGGCGCTGCAGGCATTATTACAACAGCAGACACAGCTGGCTGCACAGACTGATATTCGACCACTGGAGCTAGTCGATTTTCAGCAGCAGCCAATGGCCGCTGTATACTGTGCATCGATGCATAGCTTCTATCGCCTGCGTGACTGCCTGAAAGACGCGGGCATCAAGGCCTACGAAAGCGATATTCGCCCTGCGGATCGGTTTCTCTCGGAACGATTTATTACTGCAACCGCCTGCATTGATATAAACGGAAATACCAGGTCCGCTATTAATCCCAGACTCAAGCCCTGTGATTACTCACCTCAATTTAGACTCATGTCACTGGATATTGAAACGGCCTATGACACGGATGAACTTTACTCAATAGGACTAATCTGTGGTGATACCAGGAAAGTTCTCATGCAGGGCCCACCTTCAACGACACACAATGAGCTCGATATCGAGTTTCTGGCTACAGAAAAGGCTGTGCTTGAACGATTTATCGAGCTTACACATCAGCTTGATCCAGACATTATAATCGGCTGGAATGTTGTTAATTTTGATCTGCGATTCTTACAGAAAAAGGCCGACAGCCTGAATATACGGCTCAAGCTTGGGCGTAGTCAGAGCCTAATTAAATGGCGCCAGGCAATATCGGAGGATTCACACTACTTCATACTCATACCTGGGCGAGTCGTACTCGACGGCATAGACACACTGAAAAGTGCAACCTGGAACTTCCCAAGTTTTGCACTAGACAATGTAGCTCATACACTACTGGGTAAAGGCAAGCTGATACAGTCAGATCCACATCACGACCCACTATACAAAGCAAAAGAAATCAAACGACAGTTTAAGCATGACAAAATTTCTCTTGCCCAATATAACCTGCAGGACTGCCAGCTGGTGCTTGATATATTTCAACACACGAATCTGATTCACTTTGCCGTCGAAAGAGCTCGCCTGACCGGGCTGGAAATGGATCGTATCGGGGGTTCAGTTGCCGCATTCGATAACCTGTACCTGCCACGTCTGCATCGCAGGGGCTATATCGCACCCAATATAGGGGATGCCCCAGAAGGATACTCAGCCCCCGGTGGATACGTAATGAATTCGCAACCGGGGTTGTATGACAGCGTAATTGTGCTTGACTACAAGAGCCTGTACCCAAGCATAATTCGCACCTTCCGTGTTGACCCTTATGCAGCGGTAGTAGCCACCCTGGCAGATGAACAGGATAACATTCCAGGCTATAACGGCATCAGCTTCTCCAGAGAAAACCATATCCTGCCAGATATTATTCGTGATTTATGGCAGGCGCGAGACAGGGCTAAACAGGAGAAAAATGCCGCGCTGTCACAGGCAATAAAAATCATCATGAATTCATTTTATGGCGTACTAGGAACGCCAGGCTGCAGAGTGCATGACGCTCGACTCACCAGCTCAATCACACTCAGAGGCCACGATATTATTAAACAGACAGTCAGTCTGATAGAGGAACAGGGTTATAGCGTGATATATGGCGACACCGACTCCGTATTTGTCTCACTCGGCAGCGCAATGACTCAACAGCAGGCTGATAGTATTGGACAGTCACTCGCAGAACATATCAATTATTACTGGAAGCACTCTCTGCAAGATAACTACAAAATCGACTCCGCTCTGGAAATGGAATATGAAACTCATTATTTACGATTCTTTATGCCAACCATTCGCGGCTCCGACAAGGGAAGCAAAAAGCGTTACGCCGGACTCATCCGAAAGCATTCAAAAACAGAGCTTGTATTTAAAGGCCTGGAAAGTGTACGCACAGACTGGACTGAACTGGCCCGTGAATTTCAAAAAACACTTTATCTTATGATATTCAATAATGAACCTTATAATGAATACATACTGACAGTTATAAAGGAACTCAACCAGGGCAAACATAATGACAAGCTCGTCTACCGAAAGCGACTTCGCCAGTCATTAGGTGATTACCAGCGCAACATTCCACCCCATGCACGCGCAGCAATTCGCGCAGAGGAATATTTTAAGGAGCACGACTTACCATCCCGTTATCAGCACAAAGGCTGGATTGAATATGTAATGACGCTCAACGGGCCAGAAACACTGGAGTGCCAGACATCTAAACTGGACTATGATCACTATATCGAGAAACAGCTATCACCGATAGCCGATAGTATTCTGGTGATACTGGATGACTCCATGCATAATATACTCAATCGACAGTACAGCCTGTTCTAAACAGGGGGAGAAAATAACAATGACTTTTGTTGTAACCGAAAATTGTATTCGCTGCAAATACACTGACTGCGTTGACGTATGTCCGGTTGACTGCTTTCACGAAGGCCCCAATTTTCTGGTCATCGACCCGGAAGAATGCATTGACTGTCAGCTCTGTGTCCCCGAATGCCCGGTGAATGCTATTTACGATGAGCAAGACCTGCCCGATGAGCAGTCTGACTTCCTCGAACTCAATGCGGAACTCAGCCAGATATGGCCCGTCATCAATGAAGTCAAACCGGCTCCTGAAGATGCTGATCAGTGGGACGGCGTCGAAAACAAACGACAATACCTGGAACGTTAAATCACTTTTTCTATAGAACAGGCTATGCTTGAGTTAAACATTAAGCACTGCACAATATGAAACAACCACACCCAGAATATCAACGTTTTGCAAGTTTCAGGCCTGCCTTCTTCCCACTGGCAGGCTTTATTGTTGGCATAATGATATGGTTTATCGATGCATTCATTGATGTTTACCTGCTTGACGAAGAACAGTCACTTATTGAAAACATCCTGACACCAGACGAATCAACCGAATTCTGGATGAGAAGCCTGGTACTCATTGTATTTGTGTTGATGGGCATATTCTCCCGTCATGTACTCCTCAAGCAAATCGAGCTTGATTCACTCCTTATGGATTACCAGATTCACCTTGAATCCATGATACGTGAACGCACCGAGAGCCTGCAGAACAAAACCCGTGAACTTGAGTTACTTGCCAGCACAGATAGCCTTACCGGCCTCCTCAATCGGCGTAAATTTTCAGAAACACTCAATCTCGAAATTAAACGTTTTATCCGATATAAAAAAGCGTTCAGCCTCATCAATATTGATATCGATCACTTCAAGAAAGTTAATGACACTTACGGCCATGACATAGGCGACAAGGTCATTACCGCTTTCGCCGATATACTGAAACAAAATATCAGAGACTCAGACAGCGCCGCACGCTGGGGAGGCGAGGAATTCCTAATTCTTATAATAGAAACCCGTGCTGAGGAGGCTATAGAAATAACTGAGAAACTGCTTGCTCTGATACGCGAGACGCAGATAGAACCCGTTGGCAATACCACTGCCAGTATTGGCGTAACATCAGTACGGCAGGGAGACACCGAAGAAAGCATCCTGATTCGCTCAGATCAGGCACTTTACAAGGCCAAGGATAATGGCCGAAATCGTATTGAAGTACTCTAAAATCACAGTTTGTCCATTAGTCTACACTTCGACTTAACTCCTCTGGTCTTTCTGATTATAATCCCCCACTCTATTTAAACAGCAGGGCCAGCCTCTTGAGCAAACAAGCACTTGTATTCGAAGTTAGCCATTCCAGCTTCGACACCTACGTCATGCAAAATTCCCATAAGCTACCTGTATTCGTGCTATTTATGGGTGTCTGGTCTGAACACTGTATTGCAATGACTGATATTTTCAGAAGCCTTGCCAGTGAGCATGCTGAGGAATTTATATTTGCCACTGTAGACATTGATGAACAACAGGAGCTGCGTAAACAGTACGACATACAGCATGTACCAACACTGCTTGTATTCAAAAATGCACAGGTCGTTCGTACAGAAGAAGGGCTACTTCAGCCCAGAGAAGCACGTGATCTGCTTAAAGAATTTGATATATACCATGAATCTGACTTACTCAGGGAACAGGCACGTGATAAGCATATTTCTGGCGACACACAAAGCGCAATACTTCTGTTGACCGACGCCATAAAGAAAGACCCATCTAATACCCGCATTGCCATGGATATGGTACAGATCTTTATCGACATCCGCCAGATTGATCAGGCAAATTCACTCTTCAACCGGCTCGATGAAAAAAGCAAACAGAGTGATACCGGAAAATCCCTGGCACTACAGTTATTTTTTATTGAACAGGCAAACAAAACTGCTGGTCGCGACCAGCTCGAGCAGCAACGCATTGCCGAACCAGACAATAACAATGTCCGCTTCGATCTTGCGGTATGCATGATCGCCGACTATCAGTTTTCTGAAGCAGCTGATGTACTGTTTGAAATTATTAAAACTGAGCCAGAATTCAGAGAAGGCGCGGCAAGAGAGCTTATTTCTACAATCAGCAACCTGTTAACTGACAGACATCCAGAACTGGCACAACAGATTCGAAAACAGCTTTCTAACCTGTTATCAGCCTGATATCACTCAAACTGCTATTTCTATTACAAATTTAACAAGCATCAGGGCGGAGCTGGCAAGGAAGCCAGCGACAGGCAACCAGATTCTGTAATATAAAACACCAAAAACCTGCTCCCGCCTAACTACCATTAGCAAAGACAGATTTACCAGTGCAAACACAAACAGTACCAGATAGCTGGTCAACTCCGCCAGGCTCGTCAGTTCAAGTGACAGTGCCAGTAGCAGCATGATTGCTGTCGTCACCAAGGTACTGTTAACGGGTGTATGTGTTGTGGCATTTACCCTTGACAGAAATTCAGGAAGCCACTGTTTATATGCCATACCATAAAGCAGTCGTGATGACATAATCATCTGAATCAACGCCCCATTTACAACCGCAAAAATACCAATCAGGCTTATTAATACAGGCTCTTTTCCCGTTGCCTGGTGATAAACTTCTGCTAATGGTGCGCTTGACGCTGCAAGCATGTCAGGCTTTACCACCGAGATAGAAACCATAGCCACCATGCTATAGATAAGCGTCGATAAAATCACGCATAACGCTATTGATAATGGCATTATTACCTTTGGGTTTTTAACTTCTTCAGCAAGGTTAACCATATCCTCAAAACCGATGTATGCATAGAAAGCAAGGAATGCACCCGTTATTACACCGATGTATGCAAAATCACTTTTAGAAAATTCACCTCGCCACAGACTCGTCATTTGCTCAATCCCTGCAACCGACTCTGAACCGACAAATACGATTATCAACAAACCTGTAATTTCGATAACAGTCATAATACTTGCTAGCATCACTGACTGCTTGATACCCCAGACACTCACAAGACATAATGTGAGCAACATCACAACAATCACCAGCCACGATGGGAGATCGGTAAAGACAGCAACATATCCCGCAAACCCATGTGATATAACTGCTGATGAAACAATCCCTGATAAAGCAATTAACACTCCGACTAGCACTGAAATTTTCTGTATACCAAAGCCTTCATGTATGTAGACTGCAGCACCCGCACTCACAGGATAACGAGTAGCCATAGAAGCATAGGTATAAGCAGATATCGCAGCAACTATAGATGCTAACAGAAATGCAAATGGCACAAGATAGCCGGCTTCTCCGGCGACTTTACCAACCAGCACATATATTCCTGCACCCAATATGTTACCCAGCCCATAAAATGTAACCAGCAACAAACCCAGTGAACGTTTTAACTTGCTTCTGGACATGTCTATCCATTTTATTAAAAGGAAGTTTTCCTATATCTAATATTTTTTCACATTGATAACATCAACTTGCTTTTTGGATAACTCCTTACCATGAAATCTGGCAATGGACTGTCATAACCCCGGCCTGACCGGGGTTCTTTTTTTAAACCTCATTTACAAGCTCATTCCCCGCAAGATACTTTTCAGCATTTTCCAATGTTGTTACTGCAATATTATTCAGTGCATCTTCTGTAAAGAACGCCTGATGCCCTGTAACAACTACATTGGGAAATGTCAGTAATCTTTCAAATACATCATCGAGAATCAGGTCACAGGACAAGTCGCGAAAGAATAACTCTGACTCCTGCTCATATACATCGAGACCAAGATATGCAATTTTCTTCTGCTTTAATCCCTTGAGTACAGCACAGGCATCCATTACTGCACCTCGACTTGTATTAATGAGCATAACGCCTGTTTTCATTTTATTTATAGCCGCATCATCGACAAGATGATATGTACTCTCTGTTAGAGGACAGTGAAACGATATCACATCACTACTCGCAAACACTTCATCGAGCGTCACATATTCAGCACCCGCCTTTTCCAGCGACTCATCTTTAACAGGGTCAAATACTTTTAGCTTCATCCCCATAGCGAGGCAAATTTTAATTAATTCAGCACCAATTCTACCGCTGCCTACTACACCGAGTGTTCGCCCATAGAAGTCAAATCCCATCAAGCCATCGAGTGAAAAATTACCTTCTCTAACTCGATTATAGGCTCGGTGAATTTTTCGATTAAGTGTAAGCATCAATGCAAGAGTATGCTCTGCAACTGCGTGCGGAGAGTAAGCTGGCACACGTACAACACGCACACCCTTTTTCCTGCAGCTTTCCAGATCAACATTGTTGTACCCTGCACACCTCAGGGCAATCAGGCCGACTCCCTTTTCTGCCAGCTGATCCACGACTTCCTTATCGACAACGTCATTAACAAATATACAAATGACTTTTTCATGTTGTACAAACTGAGCAGTGTCTGGCCCCAGAGATTCTGATACATAGCGTATCTGCAGGCCGCAGGTCGCACTCGTCTTATCAAAGACGGCACGGTCATAGGGTTTGGTACTGAAGAATAGTATATCCATATCATCGCCATCGTATAAATGATGATAATTTAAATATAGCTTATCCTGTTATGTATCTGAGTGCTTAGCGGAACCTTGATCCAGGTCAGCCAATTAACTAGAAATCGTCTGTTGAGCGGAGAACATCCATTAATGACGCGATATCGCCTCGACTCAGCTTTGAGATACAGCATACCCCCTGATTCGAGAGATGCTGTCTCACTAAGCGTTCGGCTTCAGCTAGTGGCATCGGCTGCGGAGTTTCTACCCGCACAGAGCCTTCTGTGCCTCTCTGTAAACGCCATCGCTGTAATGCCGAATCCACCAGTTCATCACCCGGTGTAATCATCCAGCCAGATTCTTCGATGAATGACTGCCAGACAGTAAGATCTTCGATAAAACTCAGAACCGGATGCTTGCCATGTCTGATAAAAACCGGCCAACTGACTTCTCTGCTTACCATTCTGTCTGATAACTACCTGTTTTTGAACGACCTAAATAAAGCCCGGATATGGCTGCAAGTAATACTGTTCCTTCATATAGGCATCTGGATGCTTGCGAAAATGATGCTGCAATAAGGCAATCGGTGTTACACGTGAGACATTATTATCTCTATAGTTTTCAAACCAGTCCAGAATTTCGGCCTTGTCATTACTATCCAGCTGCTTTTTTAGATAGCCCATGATGTGCATTAACACATTCACATGCTGGCCTGCACTTGGCACCCTGGCCATGACCGTCATAAATCGACCGATATACGCTTCCATCACGTCAGCTGCATTTTCCCTGTTCACGCCAGAAACCAGCTGCCCAAGCTCACGATAATCAACTGTACTCTTCGCCATTAGCATCAGCTTATAGCGTCGATGAAAGTCACGAAATGCTTTCACAGTGTCCTGTGCAGCCATTACCTTCCGCCAGCGGTTATGGGCAAACACACGCTCCATAAAGTTTTCTCGCAGCAGATCATCATTCAGCCGCCCCTCCTCTTCCAGTGGAAGATTCGGATAGTGTGCCTTTATGGCCTGGGCAAACAACCCCGTACCCTTGCGGGTTCTCTGGCCAGTCCGATCACTGAAAACAGGCACTCTTTCCATACCACAGCTCGGGGAGTCCTTTTTCAGTACAAAGCCATCCAGCTCGGGCAGTTTCTCTACTCTCGCTTCGCAAAAGGCTCGCATCGATTTATCCAGTGAGTGTTGTGGGCGTTTTGATTCCACCAGACGTATTTCACTTTCGAACTCACGCAACTGTATTGTCGGCCTGGGAATGCCCAGTCCTAGCTCAGCCTCCGGGCAGACGGGATAAAATGACAGACGGTCAGATAGCTTCTCCAGCTGTCGACAGCGTTTGTGTCCGCCATCAAAGCGCACTGGACGCCCCAGCAGGCAGGCACTCACACCAATCAGAGGTAATTGATTCGCTTCAGTCATAGCACAGTCTCCTAAGGTCACAATATCTTGTACAATTAATCATACTATGTATAATAAAATTATTGTACATAATTATACACCGTTCATCTGGAATGACGAACCACCAGGAAAACCCATGAAAACTGCCATCTTGTGGTTTCGACGTGACCTGCGCCTGTTAGACAACCCAGCGTTAAACTGGGTACTACATAACTGCGACAGGGTCTTACCCATTTATATCCATTCACCCGATGAAGAAGCACCCTGGCAACCAGGCGCAGCATCACGCTGGTGGCTGCATCACAGCCTGCATACACTGCAACGGTCTCTATCTCAGCACGGACTTGAACTGCAGATATTCATGGGCAGCAGTGTCGACATATTGCGCTCTCTACTACAGGTCACTGGTGCCAGAACAATTGCCTGTAATCAGTTATACGAACCGCATATCCAGCAACGCTTCAATGATCTACGTGGCTCGCTATCAACACTGGCACAATTTCAGGTATTTCACTCCGGACTTTTCTTTGAACCCGGGTCCGTTCTGAATAACCAGCAACAGGCCTATCGGGTTTACACGCCTTTTTACAAAAAGAGCCTGAGTCTACTTGAGCAGAAATACAGCCACTATCGTGTCAACGATATAAATTCGATCATTAACAGGATACAGCCAGTACAGCTGGCTGAGTCTTCAGAAATCAAGCCACGGCAACTTGCCGAACTCAACCTGCTTGATAATCACCCCTGGCACAACAAACTGCATCACTACTGGACACCTGGTGAGACTTACGCACACGATGCGCTGGAACATTTTCTGGAGTCCCGTGTACAGCGCTATGCAAAGCAGCGAGACCTGCCCGCTATCGATGGCACTTCAAGACTCTCTGCAAGCCTGCACTTTGGAGAAATCACACCGCAACAAATCTTCTTATCACTACAACCCATACTGCACCAGGAACCCCAGTACAAAGAGCACATACAGACCTTCTTAAAGCAGCTAATCTGGCGGGAGTTTGCCCAGCATATTCTCTGGCATTTTCCCGCTACGGATATGAAGCCCATGAACCCGCGCTATCCAGAATCCTTCTGGCAGGAGAATGACGATCAACTTAATCGATGGAAAACCGGAACAACCGGCATCCCTATTGTTGATGCCGGTATGCGACAACTCTGGGAAACCGGATGGATGCACAATCGCGTTCGGATGATTGTCAGCTCACTACTCACAAAAAACATGGGAATACACTGGTTGGAAGGTGCGCGCTGGTTCTGGGACACACTGGTCGATGCTGATCTTGCGAACAACACGATGGGCTGGCAATGGGTTGCTGGCTGTGGTGTTGATGCTGCACCGTATTATCGAATTTTTAACCCGTTAACACAGGCGCAGCGCTTCGATAAACAACAAAACTATGTTTCCAGTTGGCAGAATGATTTATCGCGGCAGATACAACCGATTGTTGATCTTGCCGAAACACGCACACAGGCACTCGACCGCTATAATCGCCTGATAAAAACACAGTAAGCTGAACAGGCTGTGAAAGTGTACGTAAGATATCAGCCATTACACAACTGCCGGAGCCTGATTTTACTGAGGAAATAAACTGGCTGCACAACTGCCGTGTGCAGCCATACCATTTACTGGCGTATACCCTCGATAACAAAATACAGGTGCACATCCTGTGACTTAGGCCCGAGGTTTTTCTTTATTTTATAGTCTTCCATGCGAATAACGGTCTGACCTTCAAAACCCGCACGATAACCACCCCAGGGATCCTCACCTGCTCCAGTAAACGTTACGGCTATTTCTATCGGGCGAGTAATACCCCGAAGCGTAAAATCACCTTTTAATATACCGCTATCTTTAGTCTCTGGCTGGTACGCGGTGCTAACGAAAGTCGCTTCGGGAAACTTTTTCACATCCAGAAAGTCATCATTACGAATGTGTTTATCGCGTTCTGCATGATTACTGTCGACACTCGCCGTATTTATCTTTACCTGTATAGATGATGCCTCTGGTTTATTCGCGTCATAACTAAAGTGCCCATCAAAATCATTGAAGCGCCCCCATAACCAGCTATAGCCCAGATGCGACACCTTAAACTGGATCGAGGCATGCATACCTTTCTTATCAATCACATAGTCGGCTGCATAGCTGGGTATACTGAGTAGAGTTAATGCAATCAAACTAACACTGTTCAGAATTTTCATTTTTCAACATCTCCTCTAGAGGGTTTAAGTATTCGTATCAGGCTGGCATCGCGATTAATGAAGTGATGCTTCAGCGCTGCCAGACTGTGTAACACCACAAACAGAATTAATATGTAAGCCGACCACTCGTGTATCTCCCCAACAAGATCGATTTCATGTGCTGCCAGCCCCTTCAGTGAGGGCAGTTCCAGCAGCCCAAACACAACAACTGTCGAACCATCACCCCCGGTTATTAAATAACCACTCAGCACGACCACCATCAACAACAGGTACAGCCAGCGATGCATCCAGCTGGCAAGCAGGCTTTCCCACTCACGCATAGCCGATATTTTTTCTGGCAATCTGCCCAGTATTCGCCATAACAAACGAACCACCGTCAGTATGAGAAAAATAACACCCCATGACTTGTGCCATTCTGGCAACCGGTTATACCAGGGATCATAGTAGTCAAGCCCAACCATATAAAAACCCGAGAGAAACAGCCCGACAACCAGCACGACACTGAGCCAGTGAAATACAATCATTACAACACTGTAATGTTGTGGATCCTGCAGAGTTTGCGGCTTCATCATCCACCATAGAAAATCATATTATAAGCATATTTTAAAATTCAGATAATCTGCAAACTACCTGAATGAGTGATTTTTATTTCACCAATCTTATGGATAATCATCACATAATATGGCGAAATGGCGATTAGTGGAGCAAGTGTAACAATTATCACATACAGCACCCGCTGACACTTCTACCATCTCACAATAAACACACAATAAAATATTTAACCAGGATTCTAGACACTCTCAATTGCCCAATGCGTAGAGTAGTTCAGTATTTAAGGGTATCGGCATGCAGTTTTTCAATACACCTAGCCCACATGGCGAGAATATCTTCGATGATCGCATGGAGCGCCTCAATAAAGCCTACCCTGTACTCGCGAATATAACAGACCAGCGCTGGATAGACTGCATTGAACAGGCCAAGGCCATGCATATCCGCCCTGACACAACCCTGTTCAGCGGCTCTGCGAGCTGTAACAACTTCATGCTCATACTGGATGGTACGATACGCCTCTATCAATCAGCTGAAGATGGACGTGAAATTACACTTTACCGTGTGCAGGCGGGAGACCTCTGTTTCCTCAGCCTGAACAGCATGCTCAAGAACCAGTCATTCAACGCCATAGCCTGCACCGAATCCGACGTGCACGCACTGGCAATTCATGCAGATGACTTTAAGGCCCTCCTGAGCGCATCTATCACGTTCCGTGATTATGTCATTAGCACTCTGACGGATCGCCTGTGTGATGCAATCTACCTGGTTCAGGACACCGCATTCAATCACCTCGATATGCGCCTTGCGTGCATCCTGGGTAGCCTGTTTGAAAGAAACAGGGGCCATATACTGAAAATCACGCACCAGGAACTCGCCCATGAGCTGGGCACTACCCGTGAAGTTGTGAGCCGCATACTTAAAGATTTTGAACGCAAGAATTGTATTAAATTATCACGCGGTAATATTGAGCTTGCATCTGCCGATGGACTTGAGTGGTTTTCGCGTAAAGCCGGTTAAACAAATCCGGTTTTTTTCTGATTATTGTATGTTTTGTTACATACCTCTCCTCGCCACTTACCTATATTCCCATGACGAGCTTCAATCGCACTTTCAAAAGTGCACACAACTGAAAACATAATGAAGTTTGTACCTTAACAGCATAAGGAAGTGCTGTGATTTTCAATCATCGGCTGTTAAGGAGCTGCGATATGAAAACGATCAGCGAATATCAATGGCAAGGCCATAGCATTAAGGTTTTATCTACTGCTCACCTGCGTTATTTATGGCTGGATTACCGCCGCGATATTCTGGTTGATAATCAGCTAACCGAACATCAGAATCAACGTTCATTCACCGAAAGTCGAAGTAGTTTCTACCTGAAGCACAACTGCCAGAAACTGAAAGCTCATATTATTTCCAGCGGCTGGCCCTGCAACCCTTTCGTTACTCAGTCAGCGATTATTGATGATACGATCATTGAAAAAACCAGCGAACTCGTACCCTGTCGTTTACCCTTACTGATGCTAATCGCTGCAGGCGCATTGAGCCTGATGCTGCTCTAGCATCAGGAATCTACCAGTGACAGGCCATCAGTATCCGGAGGTGGCGGCTCATCACCCTTTCTAACCTGACCCAGATCACTGCCCGCTGGCGCCATGTCCAGTTCACTAATATCAACATCCGGCGCCGAGACCTCTTTAATATCATCCTGCATCTGGCTACCAACAGGTGCAACACTTACGGAGAGTTCACTGATATCTGAAGCCGTAATTCCCAGTGGATCGGTTTGTGGCGCTGCCGGTGCATTCCCCTCACCGGACGTACCGGACTTTGTACTCGCAGAAGATGATGCGTTCGTGGTTTGCACAGGTTCCTGGGGCTGTGGCGGAGAAGGCGCCTTGTCGACTTCAGTCGTCACGCCACCCACGGGTTTCACTTCACAGAGTGCGCCGGCATTACTAAGCGCGGTTTTATATTTCTGCGCGGTTGCCTGATCGATATTCTTTTTAATAACGACACGCTTGCCCGAAAACAGGTGCGCCAGCTTGTTCGCATCTGCTTTGAACATGGCACCCACTTTGGCCTTAACGGCCTCAGGATCGGCGCCCTCGGCAATTTCGCCCGAAAATGCTACTTCATACAGTTCATCACTCATTCAACGCTAACCCTTTCAAATATTTCACAATTCGCAGCACCATGCTGAGCGTTTTCAATCTATAATTTCATTATAACCATTATTAAACAGCTGTGAACATGTGTACGGCTATACATCCTTTCTTTTCGATATACACTATAGCAGCTCATTTTAGCCTGAGAGTTTTAAAAACCGGATTATGAACAAGCACACTGAATTAGCCCGCATTTCCCCCTTCGGGCGCATGGAAACCCTCTCCCACATGGAAGTTGAGCAGCTTAAAAAAGTCAGCCAGTCCGGCAGCTGTTACGACATTTATCGCCGCTGTTCCCTTGCCGTACTCAATGTCGGTAGTGTCGTTGATGATACCAAGAAAGTGCTTGAAGCCTATTCTGACTTCGATATTCGCGTGGTTCAACAGGAAAGAGGCATCAAACTCGAAGTCATCAACGCACCTGCAAGCGCCTTCGTTGATGGCACCATGATTCAGGGTATTCAGGAACATATGTTCGCAGTATTACGCGATATTGTGTATGCCCGTAATGCGCTTATTAATTCAACAACCTTTGACCTCAGCAGCCAACAGGGCATCACAAACGCAGTCTTTCATATACTCAGGAACGCTAACGCACTTCGACCTAACGTCGACCCAAATATCGCTGTATGCTGGGGCGGCCACTCGATTGGCCGTGTTGAATATGATTACACCAAAGAAGTCGGGCACGAACTTGGCCTCAGGGGTATCAATATCTGCACGGGCTGCGGACCCGGTGCAATGAAGGGCCCCATGAAAGGCGCAACCATTGGCCTCAATAAACAGCGCATCTACAATGGCCGTTTTATTGGCATGACCGAGCCTGGCATCATTGCAGCAGAGTCGCCTAACCCCATCGTAAATGAGCTGGTTATCCTGCCAGATATCGAAAAGCGTCTGGAAGCGTTTGTGCGTACCGGGCATGGCATTATTATTTTTCCAGGTGGTGCGGGCACCGCTGAAGAAATCCTGTATATACTGGGTGTACTGTTAAACCCAGCCAATAAAGAACTTCCCTTCCCGCTCATTCTCACGGGGCCCAAAAGCTCAGAAGAATACTTTAAACAGATTCACCACTTCATTGAAATGACGCTTGGCTTCGAGGCGCAACAGCGCTACAAAATTATTATCGATGATCCTGCGCTCGTTGCACGAGAAATGAAGAACGGTATGGAAGCGGTTAAGGATTTTCGCCGTGCCAATAGTGACGCCTATTACTACAACTGGATTCTGGAAATCGATCACGAATTCCAGAACCCTTTTGAACCGACTCACGAAAACATGGCGCAACTCGAGTTACATACAGACATGGAAAACCACCACCTTGCTGCGAACCTTCGCCGTGCTTTTTCAGGCATTGTGTCAGGCAATGTTAAGGAAGATGGTATCCGTTCTATCGAGGAGCACGGTCTGTTTGAAATTCGTGGTGAAAAGAAAATTATGCGACCACTGGATAAATTGCTGGAATCATTCGTTAAACAACAACGCATGAAACTGCCGGGTAGTGTATACAAACCCTGTTATAAGATCGTAACATAAGACGTAATTACGCATACTGTAAAGAAGCCAATAAACCACCAGACACGCATTACTATATTATTGATTTTCAGAACTTTTTTGACCTACAGGGTCTATACTTATAGATAGCTTAAACCGAACAATCCTGAAAACACTGACGGGGAGGTGTTTTTATGCAAGCTGGAGAAGTCGCACCCTTAATACTGACACTCGATAATGCCGGACGTCCGATCGAATGGATCAACTGGCAGGAGGCCGTTACGCTCTACGTTCGCGAACAGGTCGCATGGACTGCCAGTGAAGCTCGTATTCGTATACAGGGTGGAACCTGCCAGAAAACAGGTCTGCAATCCTATATCGACCTGAGTACGATTATTGCTATCCGCGGTGCCCAGGCAAAATACAACCATGACATCACCCCGCCACTAACTAACCGTGCCCTGTTCGAACGAGACCGCCACACCTGCCTGTACTGTGGTGACCACTTCAAGACTTCGCTATTAACACGGGACCATGTCAAACCCCGTGCTCAGGGTGGCCTCGACAAGTGGAGCAATGTGGTAACCGCCTGCAAGGCCTGTAACGTAAAGAAAGGCTGTTCTACTCCACATCAGGCACATATGCCACTGCTGGCACTACCCTATATCCCCAACAAGGCAGAGGCGATGATACTTTCCAATCGTAGAATTCTTACCGATCAGATGGACTTTCTACGCAATCACGTTCCCAGAGAAAGACGCGACGCATTTAACTAGCACATTCAGGCAAAACTGAAATATTTTTTCACATCCTGACGAATATCCCAGGTACAGGATAAGCCTGCGGGAAATGTCACCATATCCCCTTTACCCATGGCAACGGGTTCACCACCATCCGGCGTCACGATTACCTCACCTTCAATGAAATAGCAGGTTTCTTCTGTATCATAAGTCCAGGGAAAAACCGATGCTTCCTTCTCCCATATCCCCCAGCTTTTCACATTTAATGCATCCAGCATTTTCTGCTCGGGATTATGCAGAACTTTTATCTCGCTCATTCGCTTACCTTTAACTCTTAACGTTTATGATAGATCTTTAAGTCCAGCTGTCAGATCTGCATATCGAAAGCTGGTTTTAAAATGACGACGCAGTTTGTCATTATGTATTCGCTTCGACTCTGCCAGATAGGACAACATGCCTGTCGATAATGTATGTTGTGCTTCTTCAAGTGAGATTTCCTTTGGTGGAGCAATCCCCTTCGCTTTGGCAACCCGCATAAAATAATCATTCATGGTCGACGGATGTCCATCACAGCAGTTATAAACTCCCGGCTGTACATCACTTAATGCAGCCTCTACACAAAATGCTGCAAGGTCATCGGCATGAATACGATTAGTAAATCCAGAGTCTTCTTCCCGTACAATAGGTTCGCCCGAGGTGATTCTTTTCAGGGGTAGTTTATCTGCTGCATAAATACCCGGCACCCGTAAGATCACGAGTGCAATACTGTTTTCATCACAGTACTTTTGCAACTGAGTTTCTGCATCCAGTCGCCGACAGGCACGATCTGCCTGAGGATTAGCTGGACGCGTTTCATCTATCCAGTCGCCCTGACAGTCTCCATACACACCGGTAGTGCTGATAAGCACAATGCGTCTGGTTTTTTCTTCACTGCTATCAAGCAAGGAAATAAACCGCGTCATTCGCGTATCTGTTAAACCTTTCGGTGGAGGCGGCACGAGATACACAATCGTCTCCGACAGCTTCTCGCTAAACACTGCATCCTGTTGCATTTCATCAAGATTACACTGCAATGATTTCAGCCCCATCGCTTCACACTGTTTCAACGACGTCGTTGAATACACAATACATCCTGGCGCAAGCTGTTGTTGCTGCATCATCCCGGCAATTTTCTTCCCGATATATCCACAGCCAAAAATTGTGGGTGCTGTTACCGACATAATAAAATTATTCCTGAAAAATCTGCCCAAAGTCTAGAGCGCTGTAGTGGGATTCACAAGCATGAAATTTTAAACCTGCAACAAACAAAAAAGCCCCGACATCTGTCAGGGCTTTTTTCATAACTTACAACAGGCTTTGCAATTAGAAATTGCCGTCACAATGAGCAACACGTGCGTCATAGAAACGCTCACAGGTGTAGGCATCACCACCACGGGCATAACACTGGCCACGTTGCTTATAGGCAAACTCGCGACAGGCGCCCCAGGAGTTACTCATTTCCAGCATCTGCTGGCGATGTACCTGTTGCTTGTTACGCTTGGCTTCCCAGGGGTTATTGTTAAGCTTTTGAAATGCACCCGAGCTGGAACTGCTGAAGCGACTCTTGAATTCCGCTTTCATCTTGTTCTGCTCCCAGTCTGACAGTTCATGCTGCTTCAGCGACTTACCCTGGAACACACCACGTTCGGAAGACACGGCTGGCTGCGCAAATACAACAAGCCCCAGCAAGGCAAAAAATACGGTAAAAATTCGGCTTTGTTTCATAATCAATCCTGTCAAATTGTTAAACGTATACACATTTCCACAGGTACATAGTCGGTGGCCAACAGCATTAGTCTGGCGCAGGGAAATGTTTCAAATCAGGAGAACCCTGATAGTCATTGATCATTTGCTAGATACCCCTCTGGTGGGGCTACTCGTCTCACAACAGCGTGCAAAACGGATCAGTAATTTAGCAAATATTAATATGTATTGCAAGCCAGCTGGCTGGATGGTGCTGATTTACCTCAAAAATTCACCCGTTTGGGTGATTGTTACGCCGGGAAGATATCCTTGAATGAGTCTAGCAAGGGATAATGATGGTGCTCTTTCTCATCTTGCTGACTATCTGGCTGACGTATCGCCAGCAGATGTGCCACACCGTATTCCCGGGCAGCATCCAGCACATTGAAGTTATCATCAATGAACAGGGTTTTCTCACGGTCGAAGTCCTCGTGCTGTTGCAGCTTATGCCAGAATTCGAGGTCTTCTTTCGGTAAGTGTAGCTCATGGGAGCTGATAATGCGGTTGAAGTACCGATCCAGCCGGGTCTGCTCCATCTTGATCTCAACCGTCACCGGATGCGCATTAGTGACGAGCACAACCCGTTTACCGTGCATGTGAAGCGACTCCAGAAATTCCTCGACATGGGGCCGAATGGCTATTTTTTCCCTGACCTGGTGCTTCAGTTCCCTGATATCCAGCTTCAACTCACGGCTCCAGTATTCAACGCAATACCAGTTGAGGCTGCCATACGCCGCGGAGTACTTTTCCCCCAGCACTCGATGTGATTCATCCAGTTCCAGCGAGTGCTCTTCTGCATAACACTTAGGCACATACTCCAGCCAGAAGTGATTATCAAAGTGTAGATCCAGTAGTGTTCCATCCAGGTCGAGGAAAACAGATTCAATTTGGTTCCAGTCAATCATAGGAATTCGCAGCTGAGCCTTTTACAATAGCCATGTTACTAATCGAGATGCCATGAATAATAAACCCACTATTCTAAAACGTAAAACCCATTGTCAGAGCCGACTGTTTTCCATTGAGCAGGTCGACCTGCAATTTAGTAATGGCGAACAGCGCCAGTATGAACGAATTATTGCCCCCTCTGCCGGTGCCGTACTCATTATTCCCATTCTTGATAATGAACGGGTTATTCTAATCCGCGAATATTCCGTCGGCACCGAACGCTATGAGCTGGTTTTTCCAAAGGGTAAAATCGATGCGAACGAAAGTGTCCTCGATGCGGCAAACCGAGAGTGCATGGAAGAAATTGGCTACCGAGCCGGACGCCTGACGCCATTTGGGGAAATGACCATTGCACCGGGCTATCTGGGCTTTCGCACCCATGTCATTCTTGCCGAAGAATTACAGCCCGAATCCCTCGAGGGCGATGAGCCGGAAGAACTGGAACAGGTGGTATGCCATATTGATGATATCGATCGCCTGCTAACACAGGAAACCCTCAGTGAAGCACGTAGCATTGCCGCACTCTACCAGGTGCGGGATTACTTGAAGAACAGGCAGGATTAACGCACGTTATGCAACCCGACGACCCACTCAATCTCGAATACCTGTGCCAGAATGCCCGTACCATCGCCAGACTGGCGGGTAAGGCTATTCTGGAAATCTATGACTCCGACTATGCAGTCGAGCATAAAGAAGACAAGACCCCTCTCACCACCGCAGACCTGGCCGCCGACAAGCTGATTCGCACCCAGCTCAGAGAGCTGACCCCAGACATCCCGGTACTCACGGAAGAGTCTGATATTCCGCCCTTCGGCGAGCGCCAGTCCTGGAACCGCTACTGGCTGGTCGACCCGCTGGATGGCACCCGTGAATTTATCAAGCGTAATGGCGAGTTCACGGTGAATATCGCACTCATCGAGAACCACCAGAGTATTCTGGGGGTGATTAATGCACCGGTCTTTAACTGCGATTATTTCGCCTGGCGCGATGGCGGCGCCCATAAACAGGAAGGCCTCAATATACCCCGCGCAATCATGGCGCGTCGTGCACAACCAGGCCAGCTTGTCATCGCCGGTAGCCGCTCCCACGCCTCCGATAAACTCCGCAACTACCTGGAAAACCTGGAATCCCTCGACCCGGTCGAAATTCTCAGCGTCGGCAGCTCTCTCAAATCCTGCCTGGTGGCCGAGGGCAAGGTTGACCTGTATGCCCGACTTGGTCTGACATCGGAATGGGATACCGCTGCCGCTCAGTGCATCGTGGAAGAAGCCGGCGGCCACATCACCCGCACCGACATGTCACCGATGCGCTACAACACCAAGGACAGTCTGCTCAATCCGGAGTTTTTCGTGTTTGGTGACGACAGCATTAACTGGAGCGATTACCTGTAATCGTAAAACACTAACAGACTTAAACGACCGGCTGCGCCTTAGCCAGCGTCCTACTGGGGTTAATTCATTGCCCTGATGTGCTACATTTCGCCATTATGAATATACCCGTCACCATACAGTCAGGTCGTCCCTCCAGTGAGATACAGATCAGCGCAGAAGCCCAGCAGGATGTGCAGACGGCATATCTCGCCAGTATGCGTGATCGTTTCAAGACGGAAATCAACCGACTAACCCGTGGTGATATGCGGGACATGCTAGTTCGTCACGGGCTAAGTGCATCCGATGCAGACAACCTCAGCTTCCTGATGACATACCTGTATGCCTATCACTGGTTACAGCACAATGTTCACAACGACTACCAGCAGGCCGTTCTCACCGCTTTCAGCAAAGGCCCCCAGGCCTTCCTGATGCAACTGCTGCTACAAAGTGACAGTAGTCGTGACTTTGTCTCAGGTTACATGGACTACTGGAGTGCTTATCAGGGTGAGCCTCAGCTACAGCAACACCAGTTACAGCAGCTGCTCAATGACAGAGCTGATCGAGACAACCTGCTCGATTTCATCACCTCGAGCTGGGACGCACTTCAACTGTTTAGCAAAAGCTTCGCGGTTGGCTACAAGGATCTGGCGCGACAGGAAAAGGAACGCTATGGCGACATGCTGGCAGAAGAGGACAAGCAACGCCTGCAACTGGTCGACGCACTGGATGATGTCGAGCTGCCTGAGCAGTTCAGTAAACTGGGTATTATCCCTGCCATGGGCTGTCCGCAAACCTGCCGTCACTGCATGTTTATCTTTCGTCCATTAATGAAGAATACCGATGATCCGGACAGTCTCTACCAGCAGGTGGATGCACTGACACAGTCCATCCTGTTTACCGGCGGCGACCTGACGAAACATCTCGATCATTTTTACAATGCCATCGGCAGCATGCAGCATGTGACCACTTTCGCCATCTTACTCAATGGTGATTTTGCCGATACACCCGACATTACCGACGACATCATGGGCAAGATGGCTGCAGCAATAAAGCGTCGCCCAGCAAACTGGCCACGTGCCAAAGTGATGCTACAGATTAGTTTCGATGAATTTCATCAGGAAGTTGTCGTCAACCGTCAGGGTGAATTGAAAGAGCGCATCCCTGTCACAAAGATTGCAAACATTGTATCGACAGCACCGAAGTATGGCCGAGAAATCCAGCTATGCCTTTTGCACAAACAGGGCCATCTTAACTTTTCCATGGATCTCTTTAAGAAAGGTGTGTTTGCACGCTTGGCAAGAGAACTGGGAAGACGCGGGCATCAGGTTCAGGTTCTGTCCTCTGCCCCTTCATCACGTCTCAAACGTAACCCCCATAATCCTGAGCAACCGGCACAGCTCATCAAGGATGCCACCTTCATTCTGACAAAATACCCCGCTGTACACCTCATGCTGACCAGCACAACCATTGATGCCTATGGGCGCGCCAATATGATGGAATTGCATGAAGCCGTTAACGAACGCGACCTGTTAAAACAGATGCTAAACGGCGACGGTACCGGCGGAGAAACCTTCGACAAGGACCTGATGTTCTGGCACAACGGCTGGGCCACTCTGTTTTCTGCGGTTCACATGTGCCTCGGCAATGTATTCGAAGAAGGCATGGATGTGATTCGCCAGAGACAGGCTAAAGATCCGCTGAGTAATGCACTCAATCGTTTTGATTTACGACTACTGGATTACTACCGCGAGCTCGAAAATGATCTTGATGCTATTATTGATCGCTCGACCAGCCCACATCACCTGTTTCACACCATTACCGAACAGGGAGCCATGCGCCTGCATATGACACGTCGATTGATCGAAACCGATTACTGAAAAACTTCCACCCGATTTCGTCCATTATTCTTTGCCAGGTAGAGTGCCTTATCTGCATTCTGATAGAACATATCGACGCTCCAGGATGCATCATACTCTGCAACCCCAAGGCTAATGGTTATCTGACTGATCTGTTCAAAGCGCATCGACTCAACTCCCTGACGAAGCTTATCCGCAAGTTGTTGAGCACCCGGTAACTCAGTATCAGGACAGATAATTGCAAACTCTTCACCACCAATGCGATATACCGAATCAATTTTTCTAAGCGAAGCAAGAACCCGCTGCGACAATTGTCGTAACACTGCGTCACCCGCCTTATGACCATAGTTATCGTTTACTTTTTTGAAGTGATCGATATCGAAAAGTATCAACGACACGGGTAATTCATATCGTAAATTTCGTTCTACTTCGGACTGGATACTCATATTATACGCACGTCGATTCAGCAGGCCTGTCAACATATCATGGGATGATTCATATTCGAGCTTGTTACGAACACGCAACAATAACACCAGGATCAACACCACGATACTGACTACATTCGACACCAGCATCAGATAGAATATTTTCGAAAAATCTGCCACCTTCCGCTCAGTGACATACTGCGACATAAACACCAGGTTATTGGCCACTTCCCAACTATATTCACTATCATCAAAAAGCTGTTCCCGCAGTTCAAGACTCGGCTGCCTCGAATATTCTATAACTTTCAGCTTCAACGAATTCCACTGATTTGATAATTCTTCGACACTCCTTAAAAAACGCCTGTCTTCATCACTGGAAGCATTCTGATGCACATAAATATTTATCTGTAACACCAGGTTATCCAGTTCAGCGATTAACTCATCATTATTTTCGAGTCGCTCAGACAGTGTTGTTTTGGAAAGTCGCTGCATACCCCCTCGAACCAGGCCGGCCGTATTAATAATACTCGCATCCTGACGAAGGTCATTTGCCGTGATTAACACAATGTAAGCCAGAGAAATCCCCAGCACCAGCACGAAACCGGACAGGGCGATAAGAATAGTGGAAGGTCGATTCAATTTTGCAAGCTGCATATACCCTTATATATAGCAAAGCCCTGAGAGGCGCGCACAACGGCAAGCAGTTCGATTCAGGGCAGATCTCACAGCCTAAGCCGATCTTTCTAAAATCGGAGCTATTGAGAAGTGGTGGCCGGGGCAAACTAAATGGGCAGGAAGCCCATTTGGACATGGGTTAGCTTTATTAACCCATGGGCCGTCAGGCCGAGGCACATGGACGTGCCGAGCAATCGAGCTGCATGCAGTTCGATTCGGGTCGAGTCTCGTAACCTTAGCCTGTCTTTCTAAAATGGGAAAATAATAAGAAGTGGTGGCCGGGGGCAGACTAAATGGGCAGGAAGCCCATTTGGACATGGGTTAGCTTTATTAACCCATGGGCCGTCAGGCCGAGGCACATGGATGTGCCGAGCAATCGCACTGCACGCAGTTCGATTCGGGTCGAGTCTCGTGGCCTTAGCCTGTCTTTTTAAAACGGGAAAACTTTGAGAAGTGGTGGCCGGGGGCAGAATCGAACTGCCGACACGCGGATTTTCAATCCGCTGCTCTACCAACTGAGCTACCCGGCCCTTGTGTCACTTATTGAAGTGCATGTGGGTATCACGCTTCCCTGAAGACGAATGCCTGAATCAGGGAGCGCGTATTAAAGCCGTTCATGCAGAGAGAGTCAAGCCCTATTCACTATCAAGACGAATTTTCGTCGAAAAGGCGTTTAAATGACTCTAAATGACTCGTTATGGAGTCAATACGCTTAGCTTGAGGGAGGCACAAACTCTTTCGGTGCTTCACTGCCTTCTTCACTGAAGAAGAATTTTTCCATCTGCTCTTCCAGGAACTTACGCGCCTTAGGCTCTACCGGTGTCAGGCGATACTCATTGATCAGCATGGTCTGGTGCTTGAGCCACTCGGCCCAGGCTTCCTTGGAAACACTGTTGTAGATACGCTGCCCCAGCTCGCCCGGATAGGTTGGGCGTTCAAGACCTTCTGCTTCGCGTCCCAGTTTGACGCATTGCACCATACGACTCATGGCTTCTCCTCGATAAATCGGTTAATCAGTGTATTGACCGGCGCGGCCAGGCCGAGGGCCTGCTGTGACTGATCATTATGGCTCGCTTTATACCAGACTCTGCGCTCGGCTTCCATCACACATTGACTGGGGTTTTTGACCTCAACCAGACAGGGCGTGATATCCAGATGAAAATGACTGAAGGTATGACGCATGACCGGCTGCTCGCTGAACGCCCCCACAGGAAGCTGTAACTGCTGCTGACACCAGTCATCGACAGGATCCTCCAGATCCATCTCGGGAAGGCTCCATAGCCCACCCCAGATACCGCTGGGCGGTCGTTTCTCAAGCAACACCTGCGCCTTATGGTGCAACAACAACATACGCACCCTGCGTACGGGCAGGTCTTTTCTGGGCTTTGGTGTTGGTAACAGGGCCACCTGGTCTGTCGCAAACGCGACGCAGTCGACCTGCAACGGACATGACTCACAGTCAGGTTTACCGCGTCGACAGACAGTGGCTCCAAGATCCATAATACCCTGCGTGTAATCCGCCAGCCGATGACTCGGCGTATGTGCCTCGGCATACTGCCATAGCTGCTTCTGTACCGTCTGCTGCCCTGTCCAGCCATGTACGCCATGAAAACGCGCCAGTACCCGTTTGACGTTGCCATCCAGAATGGCATGTCGCTGGCCCATCGCCTGCGCAAGAATTGCACCGGCGGTCGAGCGACCGATACCCGGTAAGGCAAGAACATCATCGAACTCAGTGGGAAACTTGCCTCCGTATTCATCCCGAATCACCCTGGCAGCACGGTGCAGATTTCTGGCCCTGGCGTAATAACCCAGCCCCGACCAGTAATGCATGACCTCATCATCTTCGGCACTGGCCAGCATGTCGATGCTTTCAAAGCGTTGCATAAAGCGTTCGAAATACGGAATCACCGTTTTCACCTGGGTCTGCTGCAACATGATTTCAGACACCCATACACGATACGCAGTGCGCGGGTGTTGCCAGGGCAAGTCTTTACGACCCTGTTTGTCGTACCAGCCTAAAATAGCCGCAGAAACATCGACCACCATCACTAACGCCCAAACAGTCCTTTGAAGAGTTTTTCCTTGAGCTCTTCTTTTTTCTCTTCCACTTTCTGATCTATCTCAGACTTTTTCTGCTCAACTTTCTGTTCGACTTTCTGCTCGGCCTGCTGTTTGATTTCCTGTGTTTTCTGAGCGGTGCTAGCCCGAGCAATATTCTTCAGCCAGTCGCCCTTATCAATTCCGATGTCTGGCTGATTAAAACGACCTCTGATTTTTACCGGAACGGGAACATCCAGCAACTTCTCCACCGAAGTATTTGTAGATGCGGGGTTAAGGTCGACGATCATTCGGTAATCGATGGTTTCTTCGTGTAACACAACCGTACCTGCACCACTCACTTTAAATCGAGATGCCTCTAACAACAGGTCATTGTTAGTGACCACACCCTGACGAATCTGTGCCGAAGCACGTGCCACACGAAGCGCCGTCGTTTCCTTTGGCTGGTAGGCACTGCGCAGCAGTGTTGCATCCTGCCCTTTACCTTCCAGATAGCCTGCCACCGCCTTACGCACAAAGTACTCCGCATCGACCCCGGTAATTTCTGCCTTACCCACGTTCAGCTTCAGCTCTCCATTCGTATTGGCTTTTAACTGTTTTAACATGACGCCCCTGGTGTTAATCGACGCATCAAAATCCGTTGCCCCGCGCAAGGTTACCGCTTCTTCACCACTCAGCTCCTGTAATATCGGCGTCACCAGTGAATCTGCCCTCAGGCCTTTTGCCTGCAGGCTAACCGTATATTTTGGTATTTCCTGTCGCACATCTGCGCGTAGCTGACTCTGCAAATGCCCCTCCAGCAGCTGCGCAGTGAGTTCAGATATATTGACGACTCCGTCGCTAACTTTCGTCTGCATGACAAACTGACTTAACGACTGCCCCTTTAGCTGAATCGAACCGATGTTTAGCTGACCCGCAACATTCAGGCTCCGAATAAGCTCAACCGGTAATTCAATTGCAATATCCTGTTCAGCTGCACCAGCAGACTGTGTGGACTCGATATTGGCAGCCGGTGCAGAGTCTGTCGTTTCCGCCTCAACAGCCGGCGGCATGTAATCGTCCAGTGTGATCTGATCCATCTTCAGATCATAGCGAATACCTGCCGGGGATAAGGGTTTGATATCAACGCGCCCTGTCAGGGTCGACGCATCCAGTTTGATCGCTAGCGGATGAATAGCCAGCGCCGCTGGCGTCATTGCAAAGTCCAGCTTAATCGCTGCTGTCTGTAACGCCGTTGCGGATTGCATTGGCGGCAATACGATACCCAGCTTCTGTGCCAGCTGACGAGCATTAAATGGCTGTATTTCCAGCTGCCCTGAAGGGTTTGCAAAATCGCTAAGCGTTGCATTGCCCTGCATGTTCAGGCCGAATGTTTTCAATGTGTAATTTGGCAGCGTAACAAGCTTGTTCTGCATATCAACACTGGCCGATGCCTCAAAGACTAACTGCGCTGCACCACCGGGTACCAAGCCACTGTTCGCATCGAGCTGAAGCTTCAGGTTTTGCAGACTTAGCTGTTGCATACCTGCCTGTATTTTAAGATTCGTATCCAGCTGGACTTCGGCTTTCGCCTCGGGAGCACTGGATTCAATGAACGCGGTCAGCTTAAGCGGTACCGGGGTATCGAGCTGAATGGCTCCAGTTTCAAAATTCAGCGGCGCAACCTGTACTTTCTGCCCCGCCTGCTGATCATGCCATTGTATACTGGCATCTCGTATTTCAATTCCATTTACCAGCAATGCGGCAAGCGGGTCAAACCCAGGCTCATCATCACTTCTGCCTGGCTCAGTCGGTGCTTCCTGATTTGCACGATCTTCAGTTTCCTGTGAAGACGGCTCCAGCATATCCGCCCAGTTACTGATGCCCTGTGCATTTTTACCCAGGTTTAATGTCATGCCATGAACACGCAAGGTATCGATATGAATCGACTGCTTAATGAGCGGCAGCATTTCTATTTTTACATCCAGTTTCTCGATAGAAACCATCTGTGTGTTTGTAAAACCTCTGGCATTCCCAAGAGATAGCTGTTGTAGTTCGATACCAACCCAGGGAAAAATTGAAGGCTTGATATCTGCCACCTCAAATGTGCGACCTGTCGCCTTCTCCACCTGGGCCTGAATCTGCGGACGATAATCGTTTGCATCAAACGTCACTGCAAATATCACCAGAGACATCAGCAGGACCAGAGCAAATGCACCGATACCAAGTAAACCAATTTTAAGAAATTTCATTCTGTTCTCCGAACAGCTACAATGGTTAATTACGTTTAACCCAGAATCTGCTAACGCCAGGTCGAACCAGCGACAAGCTACAATCACAAAGACCCAGGGACTGATATGAAACTACTCGATCATGTATTCGATGCCTATGATAACCTGCGACGCCTGCCGGGTGCATCCAGTTCTGCAAACAGCAGTAAAATCACTAAAATTGCGACACCACTCATACTGCTTTTCATTCTAGTGCAACTGGCACTGGGTTTTTACTGGAATAATGAGATAGATTCATTTGAGCCACTCGAATCGGCCCACGCATTATCCAGCCAGCGTGGCGAAACCATGTCCACAGGCTACCTCACCACAGCTACCCTGATTATCACCGCCGAGAGCATTCTCGATAAACCTGGCGGTTACCTGTCGAATGACATGACGCCCCCCGGCATCTTTATGGACAACATCCCCAACTGGGAGTTTGGTGTGCTATCACAAATTCGTGACATGGCACTGGTGATGCGCAATGACTTTACCCGTTCACAGTCACAGTCGATCGAAGACAAAGACATGGTGGCTGCCGAAAACCAGCTACGTATCGATTCAGAATCCTGGATGCTTCCTGCCGCCGAGTCTGAATACCGTAAAGCCATTAAAGCCCTGTATAGCTACTTGCAACGCATCACCGACGATAACGATCAGGACGCACAGTTTTATGCCCGCGCAGATAATCTTAATGAATGGCTTGGGCTGGTCTCCAAACGACTGGGGAGTCTGTCGCAACGTCTCAGTGCCAGCGTTGGACAGGAGCGCCTGAACACCGATCTGGCCGGTGATCCTGATGCCATGCAATCCACACCGGCACAGCAACAGCTACAGGTTAAAACGCCGTGGTTACAGATCGACGATGTTTTTTATGAAGCCCGTGGCAGTGCCTGGGCATTACGCCATCTGCTCAAAGCCGTGGAAACTGATTTTGCCGAAGTATTGAAAAAGAAAAACGCACGCGTCAGCCTGCAACAGATTATTCGTGAACTGGAGGCCACACAGGAAACGGTCTGGAGCCCTGTCATCCTTAATGGTGGCGGCTTTGGTATGTTTGCCAATCACTCACTGGTCATGGCAAATTATATTTCTCGTGCCAATGCGGCTGTTATCGACCTGCGACAGTTGCTTGCCAGAGGGTAGCGCAACAACAGCCCTTCTAGTTTGGGCTTGCAATGAGCAAGCCCACACATCAAGCATGGCTAGCCTGCCTATGGAATCGGGCGAATCTTCAGCTCATCCGCACTGGCTTTTACAAAACCGTATCGTGCATAAATATCCTGTGCCGCCTCGCTCGCCAGGTAGGCCATGTAGGCATCTGAATTTTTTGCATTGCGCCCGGTCGACAGCTTACCAATAGCATAACCTACACGATGTGACATATTAAATGGTGGGGCGATACTCACGCCTTCCACCTGCCGGTTTTCTGCCTGCGCGTGTTTCACCTCCGTCGTCCAGACAATCCCCACATCCGCCAAATTGTTCTCGATGCGATGTGGTGTCTCACGGTGGTGACGCTCGGTAAACCATGTTTTGCCTTCTACTGCCCAGCAAGCCTTGCATTTTTTCCCATTGGTTACCTTGTCATACAGACCGAGCTCTTTCAGCATGTCGCTACCGTAGAACTTGAATATTCCCTCTGTGAGCGGGTTGGGATGTGACTGAACCAGGTCGTCTCGAGCGAGATCATTAGCACCGCGAATATTCTTCGGATTCCCCTTTGCGACCATTAACTCCAGCTTGTTATGGGTATACACCATGTAATCCTGCATCAGCTTGTTTTTCTTAAGCTTCTGCAAATGCCCCAGATTTACACTGGCATACAGATCCGGGTTACGTGCGGTTTTTTCACCATTAATTTTGCCCTGCTTGAGAATCTGCCCTTTAAGTATCTGCCCCGGCGGTATGGTTTCGACATACACCGTGTTTATATCCGGATGCCTGGAGAGGAAATCCTGAATGAGCTCCCGCATCACCATAAACTGATTACCCGCCAGGTACATGACAAGATCCGCGCTGTACGAGTCTGAAATCTTGCCATAGTCGATATGACCGTTAGCGTGGAAGCTCCGATAGTCATGAGTATGCCCTGCGTCCTTGTCTGAGGCATAGGAAACCTGCAGATGTGACACTAACAGCGCCAGCAGCACCATTAGTCGTATTTTTTTAAGCATGTTCCTGCTCCTCTGAGTCATTAACGCATTAGTCAATGCAGCGTGATTTCACACGCCTCTACACAGGACGCAGCAGAAAATCAGTTTATTCCTTTATTGATAGCTCTGACGGTAATTCATAAAAACACCCCGAACACCTACACTTCACCATCAGTCACGCTTCGACCAGTTCCCCGACTTGCCACCGGACTTGTGCAATAGGCCCACCCGCTCCATATGCATACCTCTGTCCACGGCCTTACACATGTCATAAATCGTCAGTAAGCTAACCTGTACCGCTGTCAGAGCCTCCATTTCCACACCGGTATTGCCCTTGCACTCCACAGTGACTTCACAGCGTACCCCGGGTAGCGCCGCATCCGGCTCCAGCTGGATATCCACATGGGTCAGTGCCAGTGGATGGCAGAGGGGAATCAGGTCTGACGTCTTCTTGGCCGCCATAATTCCCGCAACCCGTGCAATGCCCAGCACATCGCCTTTCTTATGGTTACCCTGCTGGATGAGTTCCAGTGTTTCCGGCAACATGATAATCTCGCCCTCCGCCACGGCGCGGCGGCGTGTGATACTCTTATCACCTACATCCACCATATGTGCTTCGCCCGATGCGTTAAAATGGGTTAACTTGTCAGTCATAATCAGTGCCTGTATCTCTATTGACGGGCCTGTAGCGTAACAAAAGGCCAGGAATTTTAGAATGAGCATTCACGTTAAGTTTTTCGCTCGCCTGCGAGAGCAGGTAGGAAAAGACGAAATCCAGCTGGATTCTGCCAGCACGGTTCAGGACTGCTGGGAACAGGCCACCAATGGTATGGCGATGCCCTCAAACACCCTGTGCGCGGTCAACATGGAGTATGTCGATCCACAGGCCCCTGTTGCTGATGGCAACGAAGTTGCCTTTTTTCCACCGGTTACCGGAGGTAGTCATGCCAGCTGAGATACGCACTACGCCCTTTGACCCCTGGCACGAAACTCAGAGCTACCAGACAACCCGCCTGGAAGCCGGCAAGTATGGCGCCACCGCCAGCTTCGTGGGAACGATGCGCGACTTTAATCAGGGTGATAATGTCACTTCCATGACACTGGAACACTACCCGGGAATGACTGAACAACACCTGGAAAAGATCTGCACCGAAGCCATCGAACGCTGGGAGCTGCTCGACTGTCTGATTCTTCACCGCGTAGGCAAGATCGAACCCAACGAGCCAATTGTCCTCACCGTAGCCTGGTCAGCACATCGCAAGGCGGCCTTTGAAGCCTGTCGCTACCTGATGGAAGAACTTAAATCCCGGGCCCCCTTCTGGAAGAAGGAAGGCCTTGAGGAAGGCCATCGCTGGGTCGACAAAAATACACCGGGCTACTAGGTCAGCATATTGACCTGCCAGCTTCACGCTACTTGAGTAACAGAAACATCGCCCGGTTACCGCGCTGGATACTCAGCAGCAGCTGACGCTGTGATGCCACTCGAGATTTAAGCTGCTTGAGACTACTAACCGCCTGTCGATTAACAGAAATAATCACATCACCTTTCTGCAGTCGCGCATACCAGGCCGGACTACCCTGCGCCACCTCAGCCACAACAATCAGAGTCTGCTCCGGATTATCCGGCTCCTGCACCTGTGCCAGCACTGCACCCGCCAGCCTGGGATTAAGCTTCTCTCCACCGATAGATGTGAGTTCTGGCTGCGCGATTTTTGCGGTAACTGACACTTTCTTACCGTCCCTCAGCAGACGTATCCTGAGCTCATCGCCAATTTTCAGTAAACCGACGCGATTACGCATATCGGCTGAGTTCTTCACCTTCCGACCATTAATTTCGACCACCACGTCACCCGCCTGAAGGCCTGCACGGGCAGCTGCTGAATCGGCAAACACACGGGCAATCACAGCACCATGACGGCTTGTAATACCAAAGGCCTGCGCCAGATCCGGCGTGAGATCCTGGGTAACCACCCCAAGCACACCTCGCCGTACTTCACCATGATCTTCCAGATGCGCCACAATCTGCATCACCATGTTCGAGGGAATCGCAAAGCCGATACCCACATTTCCACCACTCCCTCCGGGTGCCAGAATGGCCGTATTCATTCCAACCAGCTCACCACGCAGGTTAACCAGTGCACCACCGGAATTTCCCGGGTTAATCGAGGCATCCGTCTGGATAAAGTCTTCATACCCCTCTATACCTAAGCCACTTCTGCCGACGGCACTCACAATGCCAGACGTCACCGTCTGCCCAAGACCAAAGGGATTACCAATGGCCACAACAAAATCACCCACCTGCAGCTGATCGGAGTCTGCAATTCGAATTTCTGTTAACGCAACCGCTGGCACCTGCAATAGTGCAACATCGGCCTCAGGATCTTTACCCAGCAGCTCTGCTCTTAGCTCTCGCCCGTCCCTGAGCGTAACGGTGATCTCGTCAGCACGCCCGACGACATGATGATTGGTAATGACCAGACCTTTTTCAGCGTCAATCACGACGCCGGAGCCCAGGCTGCTAGGGCGAGTACGTGATGGCCTCTCATCATGCTGACGGAAGAAATGCCTGAAAAAGGGATCACTCAACAGCGGGTGCTGTTGCCGGTTGATGCGGCTACGCGTTGAAATATTCACAACGGCGGGGGCCACCTTCTGTATCATAGGGGCCAGCGTGGGCAGTGGCTTACCATCGACCTCCTGGGGAAGGGCGCCATGTACAGGCATCGCTGTACTCAATACCAGCAATATCAGCCATAGACGTGCCATCAAATTTCTCCTTTCATTTCAAAACACTTCACAGACCCGTGGCCTTCAGAAAAGTTCTTCGTGCTACGACTTGAACCTGAGCGGGGCTACTGATAACGTGCGTCTTTGATTCCAGATTTCAAGGGCAGATAATGTACAAACAACTTAGCAAAGCAGCACTCGCGATAGGCATGGCGGGGCTATTGAACGGATGCAACCAGCAAAGCAGCACGGCTGAGCCCATCAAACTCGATACCGAAATGAACAAGGCCAGCTACACCATTGGTACCCAGATGGGATCGCAGATTGCACCCATCAAGGAAATGATTGATCAGGACGCCCTCATCCTCGGCCTGCAGGACAGCATTGCGGGCAAGGAGCCCCAGCTAAGCCGTGAAGATATGCAGACCACGATGCAGGCTTTCCAGAAAAACATGATGGAAAAGCAACAGGCGAAACATCAGGAACTTTCCAGTAAGAATGCAGCTGAAGGGGAAAAATTCCTCGCCGACAACAAATCTAAAGACGGCGTAAAAACCACGGAAAGTGGACTACAATACATAATCATTGAAGCCGGCTCAGGTGACACGCCTGCTGCAACAGATACCGTTGTCACCCATTACACTGGGACACTGCTTGACGGCAAGGTATTCGACAGCTCATACAAGCGTAATTCACCGGCAACTTTCCCGGTTAATGGCGTCATCAAAGGCTGGACGGAAGCGCTGCAGATGATGAAAGTAGGCGCAAAATGGAAGCTGTTTATTCCATCGGAACTCGCCTATGGTGAACGTGGCGCAGGTGCGGATATTGGACCCAACCAGGTTCTGATATTCGAAATTGAATTACTGGAAATTAAGAAGTCATAACGCTTCAGTAACGTGCACGGGTGAAGGCAATTGTCTTCACCCGCTAAAAATATAATACAGCACAGTCCATTAGTTAGTATGTGGGCAAAGATTTAGCAAGGTTCCTTCATCTCCCGACATATCCCTCGGGTATGGCCACGGCTTGAAGGCTCAGGCTACAAGAATTAACAATAACAAGAATCAGCGCAATGACGGAAAGAGCTTACCGCCTGTATATCGGGCTTCTAATGCTGGTATTCCTGTTCTTCAGGTTTGACTACGCCGTGTGGGGCTTACTCGTCCTCATGACTTTCGAAGGACTCACTAACTGGCGCGTCCCTATACTCATTACCCGAGCTCTGTACCCCGACAACATGATTCGTGTTACCGAGGGCGAGAACTCTCACTACTTATTCAACTATGACGCTGAGCGCATGCTACGCTGGATCGTGATGCTAATGATCCTGCTCGGCGTACTGCATCAAACCGAAAACCTGTTCTGGTTTTTTCCATGGTTTGTTGCACTCATGCTGTTACTTGCCGGTGTCACTGGCATTTGCCCCATGGTCATGGCACTTCGAAAAATGGGGCTAAAATGAAACAGCAATCTGGCTCCACCTTACAACGCGCAATTCATGTCACCGAAGACTGGTCACGAAACTGGCAGGCCAAAATTGCAGTTCGCATTACCTCGATTGTGCTCTGGTCGCTTACTTTCTTCAGCATGTTATTTGCGAGCCTGTTAATCAGCCAGGTGCGAGAAAAAACGGTTAACGAGCAACAGATGCTACTCGATCAACTATCCTATCGAGTCTTAATACAGGTCGAAACCAACAGTGAAGCACTGGAAGAGAGACTCAACAACATCGTTAGCCCATTGCTTGCGAGCGATGATTTTCACAAAGTCGAAATCATCTACAACAATCGCCTGTTTAGTTTTGGCCACGCCGCCGACTCACTACACCTTATCAAAAGAGAATTTGAAAACCACCCTCGTCTTGTCATCAATGCACTTGCAACACCCATTGAACAGGCCGTTCGCAACAGGCAAATTCAGATTTTTATGGCCTTCAGTATTTCACTCGTTGCACTGGGTGCATTTCTCGGCCTGATTATCGACAAATATGTGCGCCAACCCTTTCAGAAACTCGAAAGTGCTATTCAGCAATTTGCCTCTGGTAACAAGCATATTCGACTTGATATCGACAGCAAAGATGAATTTGGTGTTCTTGCAAGTTTTATGAACAAGATGTTTGACCATATTCAGGAAAATGAGAAGAAGCTGACATCACAGGCCAGCGAGCGACGCATGGCGACACTCAAGGTACAGGAACAACGTGATGCCCTGCAGTCACTGACCGATGAACTTACCCATGCGCGTGATCAGGCTTTTGCAGCTAGCCAGGCAAAAAGCGCCTTCCTTGCTAACATGAGCCATGAACTACGTACACCACTAAATGCAATCATTGGTTACAGCGAATTACTCCTTGAAGAAACCAGCGATAGAGACAAGCAGACACTGAAAGATCTTGAGCGAATTTCAAGTGCGGGTAAACACCTGTTGAACCTTATTAATGACGTTCTGGATATTTCGAAAATTGAAGCTGGAAAGATGCAGTTAATGCCGGAAGTCTTTGATGTCAAGCCGATGATAAATGAAACTGCCAGCATGGTTTCCCCCATGGTTAAAAACAACAACAATCATTTCACTTATCAGATAAACGACCCCAGCCTGACCATGTGCTCTGATGTCACTCGCGTTAAGCAAATACTCTTCAATCTTATTTCAAACGCATGCAAGTTCACACGCAATGGAGACATTCACCTCGAAGTAGATGTTGACCGCTACAACATGGTGAACTTTAAGGTTATCGATACAGGCATTGGCATTGACGAAGCACAGGTAGAGCGCCTGTTTACCGAGTTCGTTCAGGCTGATGACTCAACAACACGTGAATATGGCGGCACTGGACTAGGGCTTGCCATCTGCCGCCGCTTCTGTCGACTTATGGGTGGCGACATTATTGTTGAAAGCGAGCTTGGTAGTGGGTCTACATTCACTGCGCGACTACCGCTAAAATCCGAAGCATGTACGGGTCGTTTAATGTGATTAAAATACTGGTTGTTGAAGACAATGAAATGAACCTGGATATGATATGTCGGCGCCTGGAAAGGAGAGGTTTTGATATATGTAGCGCAGTCAATGGTGAAGAAGCTATCGACAAGGCAAGCAAATTTTATCCGAACATTATATTAATGGACATGAGTTTGCCCGTGATGGATGGCTGGGAAGCCACTCGGCGCCTCAAGGCAGCCTCTAAAACACAACACATACCAATCATTGGTCTTTCAGCTCATGCCAGGGATAGTGACATTCTGCGTGGCCTGGAAGCCGGTTGTGATGCTTACGAAACGAAGCCCGTAGATTTTACCAAGCTGGTGTCCAGCATTCACTCATTAACTGCCGATATAACTGACTAACGCTACAGCGTCTACTCGATATTCTGCACCTGCTCACGCATCTGCTCGATTAGTACTTTAAGTTCAACTGCAAATTGCGTAGATTCAATATCCGGCGATTTGGATCCAAGCGTGTTTGCTTCACGATTAAATTCCTGCATTAAAAAATCCAGACGACGCCCTATTGGTTCCTTTCGGGAAAATACATCCGCAACTTCTGTAAGATGACTTTGCAAACGATCCAGCTCTTCATCTACATCGATTTTCTGTAACAGGTATACCACCTCCTGCTCAAACCGCTCGTTATCACATTCGACTTTTAAGTCTTCAAGTCGCGACTGCAGGCGCTGACGTACGCTCTGCATGATATCTTCTCTACGGGACTTTAACTGCGTCACAATATGCTGCATCTGCTGACATCGCTCTTCGATCATCTGCTGCAATCGCAAGCCTTCCGCCATACGTGATTCACACAGCGCATCCAGTGCAACATCAAACTGCTTCAGTGCCACCTCAGACACCGATGTAAGATCAATATCTGCCTCTTCGACCACACCGGGCCACTTCAAGACTTCAATAGCATTAATTTCACTCGGCTGATGCAGACGCTTATTCACTGCCTGGCAGGCCTTGAGCACGGCTTCTGCACGCGCTTCATTAATCTGCATCCCTGATTCTGCTACAGGCTGTGCTCGATATCGCAACACACACTCAAGCTTGCCCCGCTTCAGTCGCTCAGTCAGCCGGCTACGTATCGGGTTTTCCAGTGCACGTAATTCTTCAGGGAGTTTGATCGAGATATCAAGATAACGATGATTCACCGTGCGTAGCTCACAAACAATGGACCCCCAGGGCTGCTCCTCACCACTACTTGCAAAGGCCGTCATGCTGTTTGTCATAATTTACCCTTTATCATCCGACACTCGATTTGCTCAGTGTAACACGTGCAAACAAGATTATGACTTGAGCACGATAAAAACAGTATAATTCACCGTATCTATGACAGGAGAAAATATGAGACCGAGTAACCGTGCGCCTGATGAAATGCGACAGGTCAAACTAACACGAAATTACACCATGCATGCCGAAGGCTCTGTGCTGGTTGAATTTGGCAATACCCGAGTACTGTGTACCGCCTCGGTCGAGAACAAGGTTCCTGGCTGGATGCGCGGCAAGGGTTCCGGCTGGGTTACGGCCGAGTACGGTATGCTTCCTCGCTCAACCGGCACGCGTACCGGGCGCGAAGCCTCCCGTGGTAAACAGGGTGGACGAACACTCGAAATTCAGCGTCTGATAGGTCGCTCTCTACGTGCAGCAATCAACCTGGACGCACTGGGTGAACACACCATAACGATTGACTGTGATGTCATTCAGGCTGATGGTGGTACGCGTACTGCGTCTATTACTGGCGGCTATGTCGCGCTCGCGGATGCGATCCAGTATCTTCTCGACAATAAGAAAATCAACAAGAACCCACTGTTCGGAAAGGTGGCTTCGGTTTCTGTGGGCATCTATAACGGCACCCCTGTGCTGGACCTGGATTACCCGGAAGACTCCAATGCCGAAACTGATATGAACGTCGTGATGAACGATGCCGATGCCTTTATCGAAGTTCAGGGCACGGCTGAAGGTCATGCATTTCGCATGGATGAACTCAATGCCATGCTTGAGCTTGCTCGTAAGGGCATTGGCGAACTGATGCAGGCCCAGGAAGAGGCCCTGTCCGCATGAACAAGGTCGTTCTCGCCAGCGGCAACGCTGGCAAGCTTCGAGAAATGAACGCTATCCTGTCATCCGCCGGTTTTGAGGTGCTTTCACAAAATGACTTCGATGTGCCTGAAGCCGTTGAGGATGGCCTGACCTTTGTCGAGAATGCCATCAAGAAAGCCCGTAATGCCTGTCAATATACTGGCCTGCCAGCCATTGCTGACGATTCAGGCATCGAAGTCGATGCACTGAACAAAGCACCCGGAATCTATTCCGCGCGCTTTTCCGGCGATGGCGCAACAGATGTCTCAAACAACCAGAAGCTACTCGCATCTCTCGATGGCATCGAGCCAGAACAGCGCACGGCTCGTTATCAGTGTGTCATGGTTTTTATGAAATCCGCTGACGATCCGACGCCCGTCATTGCACAGGGATCACTGGAAGGCACGATTCTTACTGCGCCCCGTGGTGACAGTGGCTTCGGCTATGACCCCCTGTTCTGGCTAGCAGACCGACAATGCAGTGCCGCTGAACTGAGCCTTGAAGAAAAAAACAGGATTAGCCATCGCGCAAAAGCACTCCAGTCATTACTTGAGCAGCTCAGCTAACCATGCCTGTTGTCTGCTGTCAGGCAATTGGCTACGACTCCCTGCGCAATGTATTGTCGCGCTATTCCCTGCGACTCAAGATTGTCGACGAAGGCGAAAAGATTCCCGGCAGCTGGTTTGGTGAACCGGAGGCTGGTCTGGTTGCTGATTCACTCTACATTCGTAACGACACACCGGTGCACTCTGCTCTCCACGAGTCCTGCCATTACATCTGCATGCCTGCACAGCGACGCCACCAGTTACACACCAATGCGGGTGGCGATTTTGATGAAGAAAATGCGGTGTGTTATCTATCGATTCTCCTGAGCGACTACCTGCCCGGCTTTAACAGAGCACAGATGTTCCGTGACATGGATGAATGGGGTTACACTTTTCGGCTGGGTTCCAGCGAGGCGTGGTTCACATCAGATGCTGAAGATGCGCTGGACTGGCTGATACAACATCAGCTTATCGATAAAGACCAGACGCCTTTATGGAAACTGAGAGGCTGAAAATAGAAAAGCCCCAGACACACTGTGCCGGGGGCTTTTTTTTCAGCCTGGCGTGTTTAACTTAGAATTTAAAGTTACCCTGTACGCTGAGGATATTAACATCCGCATCGAACTCACCCGTCAGCGTCTGCCCTGAGCCAGGCACCGAGTTATTGATTTCAGCATCACCGACAATCAGATGACTAAATCCGACATCAATACTGGTTTCGGCATCCAGATCAAACGTTGCACCCAGGCTCAGCCAGGTACGGTCATCACCTGGGATACGTGCAGTACGATCTTCGGCGTTTGGAATAGGTGTCTGGTCATGGGCAACACCGAAGCGCAGCAATGTACTGTCATCCATACGATAGTTTGCACCAATAGCAAATCGGAAAGAGTCTTCCCAGTTTTCAGGCTGAGTTGACGTTGGCTGAACCAGGTTATCAAACTTGATAACGAGCGCATCAAAATTACTCCATTCCGTCCAGGTGATATCCGCCAGAATCGCGAAGTCTTCTGACACATCACGGTAGTAACTTACCGAAATTTGCGAAGGCAACTCAATACCCGCCTTTACGCCAGTATCTGACAGAAACGCCGCAAATGCCTGTGCTGATGTACCGGCGAAAGGCGGATTAGTAAAACTGGCCAGCGCAGTCTGTAAACTTGGATCCAGAGTAAAGTCGACATCACCTTCAAGGTTTGCATCAATCGATGAGCGATAGGAAACACCTACACGCGAACTACTATCAATCTCATACAACATGCCCAGATTCCAGCCCCAGTTCCAGTCATCACCTTCCAGTGACTGTGCACTATCGATGCTGGCATCACCGGGAAATGTCGTCCCGGAACAATCAACTGCTGCACCGGCACCAGGAGATTGAGCATCAATAACCTGCTGAATGCCTGCACAGGTCAGAGTCGAATCAATTCTGTTTTCCAGTTTGGCTTCAATGTACTGAAAACTTAAGCCAAGGCCAATTGAAAGTTTATCGTCGTGTTTAAATGCAAAACTGGGATTAATATTGATAGTTGAAACTTCAGACAGGGTGGCATGATAGCGACCAAGCCATCCATCACTATAATCCGTTGATAACCCAAATGGTACTGTTACACCTACACCAAACCAGGCATTTCCACCCAGCTCTGTAACATAATAGAAGTTCGGCACAAACGCACTCGCTCCGCCATCATCAGTGTCACCCGATAGTGGAATACCACCTGCTGCCGGACTTTGTGCAGAACCATTATCATTAAATTTAGCATCTGGGAGAATAATATGCCCTGCCACTGCTATCTGACTTCCTTTGAGGCGCGTCATACCCGCTGGATTAAACCATACGGTTGAGGCATCTTCAGCAACTGCTGAGGCACCCGCATAAGCATTACCCATACCACTGGCACTGTTTTCGATAAGTGCAAAACCCGCTGCTGACACCTGAGTACTAATAAAGCCGCTCGCGAGTGCTGCAGCGACTGCGATACGCACTGAGTGATTTCTTTTCATATTTTTAGACCCTGCTTTTATTTCTTTTGTGGACAAAATTAATAATAAACCTGTATTTTGAATAATCAATCGGTTTTTTCAGTCGGTGTTTCAGGGGGAACAGCTCGCGGACGGCCCTGCTCATCGATCGCAACATACACCAGATTCGCTTCGGTCACCGCTATCGTTGTAACCACTCCCTGGTGCATATGCTGCGCATACACCTCAACATGCACGGTAATCGATGTTCTACCGACTGATACAACTTCAGCATAGCAGCTAATGAGGTCGCCAGCATAAACGGGGCGCTTGAACTCGAAAGAATCCACCGCTCGCGTCACCACGGCACCGCCTGCACGTTCCGATGCTGGAATACTGCCGGCAATATCAACCTGTGACATAATCCAGCCGCCAAACACCGTACCGCCTTCATTTAGATCCGCTGGCATAGCAGGTAAACGAATGACCGGAATCTTTCCCTCAGGAAGCTGATGATTAAACATGTATCAGTGCCTACTTACGTTCTTCATATAGTTTTTCTATTTCATCGGCAAGCGCAGCCATCACTTTTGGCCGCTTCACTTTCAATGTCGGCGTTAGCAGGCCATCATCGACCGTCCAGGGATCCAGTGTCATGTAGGCCCGCCTGATTTTTGCATAACCCGGAAAATCTTTTAATTGCTCACTCACACGTTTAAGCACAGCTTTTTCAACATTGCGCTGCTGAAATGCACCGGGCGAGTCGGGATGAATACTCAGATTAACTGCCATTTCTTTCCAGGCATCCGGATTCAGTACCAGCAACACAGAAAGATAGGCTCGCGCCTCACCGATCACCATCACCTGATCAAACAGCGAATCCAGTGCAATCGCCAGCTCCATGTCATTGGGCGGCACTTTTTCACCGTTAGCCAGCACAATAATATCTTTGAGCCTGCCTGTGATATAGACGTGCCCATCGTCATCGATACGAACCTTATCACCTGTTTTTAACCAGCCATCATCGGTAAAAGTTTCAGTGGTAGCCTGCTCATTTTTCCAGTACCCGAGCATTGAGCATGGCCCGCGGCTCTGCAGCTCATCATGTTTACCAACACGAATTTCCGTGCCTGGTACCACCGTACCAATACTGGACGGAATATTATCGCCGGGTCGATTCACGGTAATAACCGGACTGGATTCTGTTAAACCGTAACCCTGCAGTAATGGCAAGCCCAGACCAATAAACAGACGTGCCACATCTGATGACAAAGCCGCACCACCACAGATAGCCAGACGCAACTCTCCACCAAGCTTTTCGAGAATCTTACCGGCTACCAATCTGTTTAATAACGGCCAACTGAGCAGGGATGGATGCCAGCTGGCACGCCCCTGTTCATATTCGAATTTTCGCCAGCCCACATTCACTGCCGATGTGAAAAGCATCCGCGCCACTGCTGACTTGGCTTTCAGGCCATCCTGAATTTTTCCATATACTCGCTCATAGATACGTGGCACTGAAATGAGTATGGTAGGTTTTATGTTAATCAGGTCTTCCGCCAGTTGTGCAATCGAGCGTGCATAAACAACTTCTGCACCCAGAATAATTGGCAGGTAATAGCCTGCGGTTCGCTCCAGCATATGCGAAAGCGGCAGAAAAGACAGAAAACGCTCCGCTTCTACCCAGTCATTACATGCTGCAGCGGCAAAAGCATTCGCGAGTATATTGCGATGAGAAAGCATAACCCCCTTCGACCGCCCCGTGGTACCCGAGGTATAAACAATGGTTGCCAGCTCATCGATATCACTTTCTTTTGTCTGTAATTCCCCTGAAGATCCAAACAGCCAGTCAGATAAAGATTCCAGCTTGGGGTCATCGGGCTCATCATCTTCTGATATTCGTTTAATACTGATAATGCGCTGCAATCCACCCAGATCTACTTTTGATGAAAGCAGGCGGCGCCACTGCAATTTATCCTGAACGAACAGCAGCTTTACTTCGGCATGATTAATAATATAGGCGACATTTTCCGGACGATCATCCACATACAGCGGCACAGTCACCAGCCCCAGGCCTAATGCCGCCTGATCGAACACGACCCATTCACGACAGTTTCGCACCATAATTGCGACACGGTCTCCAGGTTGCAGACCATCTTTATCGAATGCCGCCTGCCAGCGAGCCACTTCATTTGCCATTTCTTTCCAGCTGCTGCTCGACCAGTGCTGACTGGCGACATCATACTGACGGTATGCTGGCGCATCTGGCGTCAGTTCAAGTCTTGCACGAAACAGCCCTGGCAGGCTGTGTATGTCTGATTCCTTGATCAATTCTATCGACATATATTCATTTCCACGGGTTCGTTACTGTAATTAAGCTGCTTTCTATAATGTTAACCACCACATGCGCAGTCTGAGCCCGGTTTCTGAGGTATAACCTCTCTCAACCGTCACGATCTCTCCATTATTGATAAAAAAGCTTACCGGCACACCCTTTACACCATACAAACGCGCCAGTTCACCTTCATTATCCACCAGCACGGGCATACTCAGCTGCTGTTCATACAAATAGTTCTCGACTTCCAGATCGGTACCGCTCCATACCGCAATATTTACTACGCGATAATCTTTAGACAGTGCTGCATAGTTACTATTTTCAAATTCGCAAATAGGACACCAGCTGGCCCAGAAACGCAGCAGTACTGGCTGTGCCGACTCAGCATGTAAATCAAATGAGCTACCATCTATAAGCGTAGCATTAATCTCGGGCGCGGTACCCGATATAACACTCTGTAACTGATAACTTCTTACCAGCAGATAGACCAGTACCACAAGTAGCAGCTGCAAGACGATTTTTATCAGCCGATGCTCGGAAAGATAGCTTTTAAACTTCGACAACCGACTCATGGCGCATCTGCAACAAACACAGCGCGAACTGGCGCTGGGTAGCCTTCTACTGTACGGCTCTGATCATCAGGATCCAGAAACTCCTGCAATGAGTGAAACTGCATCCAGTCTGTTGATCGTTGTTCATCGAAGCCTGTTGCAGTTTCATCCACCAGACGCACATTATTGAATCCACAACGCCGCAGCCATAACTGTATCGCCTTACTGCTTGGTAAAAACCAGACATTACGCATCTGCGCATATCGATCATTGGGCAATAGCACCGTGTTTTCATCGCCTTCTATAACCAGCGTCTCCAGTACCAGCTGACCTCCAGCGCGTAAAGCCTGTCGCAGTTGTATCAGATGATCAATGGGGGAACGACGGTGATAAAACACACCCATAGAAAAAACCGTATCGAAGGCCCGTAAATTATCCGGCAGTGCTTCAATGCCGACTGGCAGGTGAAAAATATTATGCTTGCCTGCAAAATGCTTAATAGCACTGAACTGCATAAAGAACAACGGAGAAGGATCAATACCAATTACCAGTTCAGCACCCTCACCCATCATACGCCAGCCATGATAGCCATTGCCACAACCAACATCGAGTATTCGCCTTGATTTTAATGGCGCAATTTCATTCACCAGTCGCTGCCATTTAAAATCAGAGCGCCATTCGGTATCAATATAAACCCCGTGGATCGAATACGGACCTTTGCGCCACGGCATCAACTGCTTTAATTGCCCGTAAAGCTCATCATACTCTTTACTCCCTTTTTTTAAATCAGGCAATATTGTTATCGCAGCCGCATCCAGATCAACACCCTGAGATTCGATGACAGGCAGGTGTTCTACAATTTTTCTCCAGTCCTTTATTTTTGAGTTCGAGTTATCACTCAAAGCCGCTTTAACACTAACACGCAACGATTCTATCCAGGGTTCCAGCTCGTTACCTTGCATTTGTTGATACAGGCATTCCAGCGACTCATCTTCAAATGTCATCATTTCACAGCCATAATCGAAATAAAATTAAAACACTGGTACCAACAATACACCTGGGAAAAACCAGCTTGCCTCAGTCGCTGTATATGCCCCTCAACTGTCTCAGGCACCAGCACGTTCTCCAGAGCCGTACGCTTCTGACTGATTTCCAGGTCACTATAGCCATTAGCCTTTTTAAATTCATGGTGTAACTCAGTCATAAGCTGCTGCTGTTCGTCACTGTCAAACCTGATTTTTTCAGACAGCAGAAATAACCCGCCTGTATTCATACCCTGATAGATCCTGTCGACCACATTATCCCGTGAAGCCTCGTCAATGAATTGCAGGGTAAAGTTCATCACCACCATACTCGCATTATCAATCGTCACAGTATTGATATCAGCTTCACGCACGTCGACATTTACCTGGTTACGATGTTTGTCAAGTATATCTCTACACTTACTCACCATTGCCACTGAGTTATCAATCGCAAAAATAGTCACATCGTCACACATAACAGACTGTTGCATAGATAGTGTAGCTGCACCCAGCGAGCACCCAAGGTCATAACAGTTACTCGAAGCTGTTACAAAGCGGCGCGTAAACACGGGAATCATTGATAATAATCCAGCATATCCAGGGACAGAGCGATTAATCATGTCTTCGAAAACACTAACTACCTTAGTATCAAAGACAAAATCCTGTATTGCTTCTCGAGGTTGCGAATAGATCCGGTCCTGCCCGGATCTGGTAGGTTTTTTTGAATTAGCCATTTATAAATCGATCATGTAGAACCCGGCCCTCATTCTACACCTTATGCACTCAGCAAAAAACCACCCCCTAGACCTGATCAAGATGCTTATTGAGCCAGTCTTGCTCCTGTTTTAGCAGGTTTTCAGCGTCATCAGCTGACATCGGCTTACCCAGTAGATAACCCTGTATAAAGTCGCATTTTGCAGATGCTAGATATTTTAGCTGATCGGCAGTTTCTACACCCTCAGCCACAACTCTTATCTTGAGCCTGTTCGCCATGGCGATAATTGCCTCTACTATCGCAACATCATCCTCATCACCTGGCGTATCCTTGATAAAGACACGATCAATCTTCAGTTTTCTGATAGCAAATTGCTTGATATAACCAAACGAGGAATAACCCGTACCAAAATCATCAATTGAAACACCCACGCCCATAGCCGCGAGTCGCTTCATATTTTCTATTGCACGATTAACATCATCCATAATACTGCTCTCTGTCAGCTCAATTTCAAGCCGAGATATATGTTCTTCAGGAAAAACATCCGCAATAATCTTATCAAGATCCTGCTCCTTGAATTCTCTCGCAGAACAGTTAACCGCAATATTCACATCGTTTATTCCATGCTGCTTCCAGTCTTCGAACTGCCGACATACGGCTTCAAGGACCTTGCGAGTGATTTGCACAATCAGGCCAGTTTCTTCTGCGATTGGTATAAATTCCACCGGTGACACTATGCCGCGCTGGGGATGATTCCAACGTATCAACGCCTCAAAACCGGAAATCTTTTTTTCAGCCACATTCACTATAGGCTGATAAAGCACCTGAAACTGATTTTTCTCAATTGCTGCACGCAACTCCGCACCAAGATTAACTCGTCGAATAACATTTTCTCGCACTTCCTGATCAAAATATTCGAACCTGTTTCGTCCACTAGATTTGGCATGATAGAGGGCAGCATCAGCATCCCGCATAAGACTCGTTGATGTATCAGTCCTGTCTTCACTGATGACAATACCAATGCTGACAGAGGGATAAATCTCGAACCCATCAATTAAAATCGACGTTTTTAAAGATTCCCTCAACGCTTCTGTATAGGCATGAATATCATGTACTTCTCTACCAAGCTCCTTAAAAATCGCAAATTCATCACCACCAAGCCTGGCCAGCATATCATCCGCATCAATATTATCCGCGATGATCTTGGACACTTCGACAAGCACTTTATCACCCAGCTCATGACCAAAACAGTCATTCACCAGATTGAAATGATCCAGATCGATAAACAGAATCGCATATTTATCCCCATCATCTCTGAGTATCAATTTCTCCTCAAGCTTACTAACAAAGCATCCCCGGTTTGCAAGCCCCGTTAACTCATCATGTCTTAACTGCCAGTCGAGCGCTTTCCTGGCGGTGATATCACTTGCCACCAGTGTCGCTGCAACAACCTCGTCATTTTTATAATATGGCGATATTCTACCTTCAGACCATAATGTCTCATGATCATTACCAACACTGGCAAATTCCACATTCTTCTGAACGCCATTTCTTATAACATCTTTAACTGATTCTTTTACCTGATCCCTATACTCTTCTTTTATTCCAAGGTAATAATTATCCTGCCCCTTATGCTCAAGCAGGCTCCAGGGATTGTGATTTACGAAAATAATTTCACCATTTTCATCCATTGTGACAATCGTGTTATCCACACTATCTATCACAGTTCGATACTTTTCCTCTGACTCCCTGATACGTTGCAGCCTTGCTGCGCTCTCCATGCTCACATTCCACTTGGTGGTTAATGCCGTAGCTATTTGTTGAACCTCAACCATATCGAATGGCTTTTTAAGAATAATCAAACGGTCGGATGCGCCAAGATGATAAAGCACTTCACTCCATGAATAGTCTGAATAGGCCGTACAGATAACAAGCTGTATATGTTTATCTTCTTCCCATATATGCTTGATAGTTTCGAGACCATCCCAGCCTGGCGGCATACGCATATCGACGAAAGCCAGTGCATACGGATTACCCGTCGCATTCGCCTTTAACACCTTTTCATAACCTTCCTGCCCCTGATATGCCGAATCCAGCTCATATTCAATACTGGTTCTTGAGCCGCTTTCATCTGAAAACAAAGCTGATTCCATTTCATCAAATTCGCTTAGCTCTTCTTTTATGCCGAGTATTTTTCTGAAATCCTCGTGAATCCGCGTATCATCATCAATGATTAGAATTCGGTTATTGAACTTTGTCATTTCACTACAGCCTCTTACTCATTCGTGACTGGCAGAATCAACCTGAAAATCGCACCTTTACCCAGGCCTTCGCTCTCTACAGTTATCTTTCCGCCAAGCTCATTCGCCACAATCCCACTATGATGCAATCCATAGCCGTGACCCCCTCGACGTTTTTTAAATCCATATTCGAATAGATGCGCTAGATCTTCTTCGCTAATCCCTATACCCGTATCCTTAACCTCCACTACGAGCTCCTTATTTCTCTGCACAACAAATAATTGCAAGATCTTTTCCGCATTATCACTGTCAGTTAACGCATGTTTCGCATTACTGATAATGTTAATAATTATTTGCAGGACCTTATGCTTATCCAGATACACAAGTGGCACATCCTCATACTTCTTAATTAACCGTATTCCTCTACGCGCCATCCCTTCCATGTTTATTTTGATTGCATCTTCTACCAGATCAGGAAGATGAATCTGCTCTCTTACACCATAACTTCCTGCATATGACTGCTGCATACTGACAACATTTTTAATATGATCAATACTGTTAGAAAGCTCATCAAGCTCCTTAAACATGGTGCGACGCTCTTCATCCAGCTGCCCATCAAGCAAACTCAGGAAGTCAGGTATCTGCTTGCCTTTGCTATCACTAGAAATATACTCGCCAATATTTGATTTATTTTCTTTTAGCATTTTTACTACGCGACTCAGATTATGTGCCTTCGTTTTTCTGGCTAACTCTCTCAACATAGACGCTGACACATTGACGCTATTTAATACATTACCTACGTTATGCAATACGCCATTAGCCACCTCTGCCATACCTGCACTTCGTGATATATCACCAATCTTCTCATTCATTTCCTTTAGCTCTCGCGTCCTTTCATATACTTTCTCTTCCAGTGTTTCATTGAGCTGATGAAGCTCCTCTTCTATACGTACCCTCTCCGTTATTTCACTTTCCAGGTCGGCATTAATCAGTTCGGTTTCTTTCGCATATCGCTTCGATGATAATGCTGCGCGTTCCGCATTTTCTTTTTCTTTCAGTAGATCTCTATCACGAATCTCGATCTGCTCAAGCATATTATTAAATGTTGTAATTAGCACACCGACTTCGTCATCCGCTTTTTCTTTCATTCTCAGGCTATAGTCTTCCTTCTCCGTCACTTCATTTGCAAGATCCTTTAAACTCGCTATCGGATTGGTTATTAAGTTCGTTATTCTTATCATTATGTATATTGATATCAACATCAATACAGCGAAGACAATTACCGACACATTGATTGCTCCCACAACCTCTTCATTATAGGCATCAAGACTTACCTTTATTTGCAATGAGCCAATGGCTTCACCTTCCAGCATAATTGGCTTGAAGCTATCAAAGTATTGATTCCTGAATCGATTATTCTCATCGGCACTAAACCCTTCACATCTGAAAACCTGGTCTACATTCAGGTTGTATTCTGAAAACACCTGGTTGTCTCGTGTTCGTATACAGGCATATACGACAGAATTATAAGAGGATAGCGTTCTCAAATTTCCATTTGCTGACTCGACATCAGAGAAAGCCAATGAAGCAGCACATCGATCTGCAATAATGCTGCCGACAACATCCATAACTGACGCAATATTATCTTTTGAATTTTTTATATTGATACTGATCATTATGATAAATGCGGTCGCCAGCACCATCGTCGTCAATATAATAAAGACCAGTAGTAGCTTATTTTTTATACTCATATTACGTATCATAGGATCACCTTATCACCTCTGATACTTCTAACAGTTCTGATCGATATCGAATCATAACTGCTTCACTCTTTTTTAGATCGACTATAAAGCGGTATTTTCTCCCCTGCTTCAACATCTCGACCATGCCTCCCATATACACAAAACCTGATATATCACTCATCGTTATCAATGAAATACCTGCTATGTTATTCAGGGCCCGTTGGGTTTTTTCGTCATCACCCTTTCCAAAATACACCAGGTGACATTTTTCAAGAGCAACACCGGCCTCAACATTTACAATAACTACATCACGACCTTTGATTTTCCTGTTCGCCATTAACTCAAGATATGAACCCAGCTCTGTATCCATCAACACACACATATAGAGATTTGTTGTACTTTCGAGAGCGGATTCTGGCCAGCTACTAAAACGAGCAAAGTTGATGATATAGGCAGCTTTTAACTGATTATTTTCACTATTTTCAGCAATAGATAACTCTCCCCATGCCATAAGCATGAGGAAACAGGCGAACTGATGAACTAACACCCCCTTAATGAAGCGGAGGTAACCCCATGAGACTATCGGACACCTTCCTTATACCGCTGTATTATTCTTTAGACTCGTACTGCTTTTTTAATTGTGTGACATTATCTTTACAATCTTTAAGGTTGCTTTCCAGACCCGTAATATATTCTCGTTGACGCATCGATTTATTTGCTCGTTGCGTCATTGATAATGCCATCTGCTGGGCCTCATCTGCATCAAAGGGCTTTTTCAGTACAAGCAGATGATCTGATGGGCCCAGTATGTCGATAATATCGACCCATGAATAATCGGAATAGGCGGTACAGATTACGATTTCCATGCTTGGGTATTTTTCCCAGATTTTACCGATGGTCTTAATACCATCCAGACCGGGTGGCATGCGCACATCCATAAACACCAGCGAGTAACCGGCTCCTTCTTCCTCGGCCTTTTCGATCATCCTTAGTGCTTCTTCACCCTGGAATGCTGAGTCGAGCTGATAATCGATTTCCTTATAGACATTATCCTGTGCTGCTGTACCGAACAGAGTATCAGCCATAACATCAAGCTCTCCTCCCATATTGGAGGGGTTTGTTAAAATTTTCCTGAAATCTTCATGAATTGAGGGGGTATCATCAACAATCAATATTTTATTACTTGAACTCATACGGGGGGCCTCCACATAAGCGCATGATTTTACTTAAGAATTTTTATTTTTTTATATCATTCAATGTATTCGTCTTAACTATTAGAATAGACACTATTTCCATCAATTTCAGTGATTTTTTTTGCGTATGTCCGATTTCTCAATCCACTCTCTCGAACAGCACTCTGAGCATATACCCATCATTGCCCACTGGCATCAACAGGAATGGAAAAACATAAGCCCCGAGCTTACCACGGAGAAACGCATACAACTCTATAGCGGCTATGAACCCGCACCTGCACTCCCCTGCTGCCTGGTTGCGACTCAAGGGCCTATTCCCCTTGGTTCCATTAGCCTGGTCACATCTGACATGGATACACGTCCACAGCTGGGGCCGTGGGTAGCAAGCCTGTATGTGGATGCCCCGTATCGCCGCCGGGGCATCGCCTCCCGTTTACTTCAGCACATTATTCAGGTGGCCAGTACACTTAATATCACCAGAATCTACCTGTTTACACCTGACCAGGCCATGTTTTACAGAAAAAGGGGCTGGCAGCATCTAGAAAGCTGCGAATATCATGGAGAAGATGTCGATATAATGTATTACGACATCGAGGGGGCTGAATTATGACACTGCGCATCCAGAACTTTACTCTACATACGGCAACGCTCGATAATGCGGTGCCTGTCAACGCATCCCTACTTAAAGGCCTTGAACAGCATATTGACGATGACAGCACTCGAAAGACACATCTTTTTCATGGCCGCTATGAAAACATCTACATCGACGCCGGACAAATACCTGCCATTAATACCGTTCTTGAGAATTGCATTCGTATCGCCTCACAGATACTTCAAAGACCCACCGACCAGCTCCGCGCTGGACTCTGGTTCAACCTGATGGCGCCGGGAGACCGCACAACACTTCATCAACATGATGACGACGACGAGCTGTTATCTGCGGTTTATTATGTAAAAGTCCCAGAGAACTCTGGACAACTGATTATTGGCAAGGGCGCCGTATTATCCGAGGTGACACCACAGGAAGGCATGTTCGTTTTTTTTCCACCCAACATGCCCCATGAAGTCACGGAAAATCTGTCGAGCGAAAATAGAGTCTCCCTCGGCATCAATATTGGTCCTGCCGAATAGCTATCAGCTAAAGCTACCAGCCAGTCGCTTCAGCGACTGCCTGACCAAGACCGGCGGGAGATCGTGTAATCGTTACCCCAGCGGCCTGTAGTGCCGAGAACTTTTCTTCCGCCGTGCCTTTGCCACCAGCGATTATCGCACCAGCATGCCCCATACGCTTACCCTTGGGTGCTGTTCCACCCGCAATAAACGCAGCCACAGGCTTGTTAACACTGGTACGAATATACTCAGCTGCTTCCTCTTCCGCGGTACCACCGATCTCCCCCACCATCAGTATCGCTTCAGTTTCAGGGTCTTCCTCGAACAGCGCAAGGCAGTCGATAAAATTCATACCGGGTATCGGATCACCTCCAATACCAATACACGTTGTCTGACCATAACCGAGATCGCTTGTCTGTTTTACCGCTTCATAGGTCAGAGTACCTGAACGGGAAACTATACCCACCTTGCCTGGTTTGTGTATTTCACCCGGCATAATACCTATCTTACATTCGCCTGGCGTAATGATACCCGGGCAGTTTGGCCCAATCAGGCGCACACCAGCCTGGTCAACAGCAATTTTTGCCTCAACCATATCCAGGGTGGGTATACCTTCTGTAATACAGACGATAAGTTCAATACCAGCGTCGACCGCTTCAAGGATAGAATCCTTACAGAATGGGGCCGGCACATAAATAACTGATGCAGTTGCTGCAGTATGATTCACAGCATCGCGCACAGTATTAAAGACCGGCAAACCAAGGTGGGTTTGCCCACCTTTACCCGGTGTTACACCACCGACCATTTGTGTTCCATAGGCAATCGCCTGTTCTGAGTGAAAGGTTCCCTGTTTCCCCGTAAAGCCCTGGCAGATTACTTTGGTTTCGCTGTTAATTAAAACACTCATGACTTATACCCCTTTAGCAGCAGCAACTGCTTTCTCTGCAGCTTCGGTTAAACCATGCGCTGTAATAATATTCAGATCACTCTGCTCAAGCAGTGTCGCACCCTTCTCAGCATTATTTCCTTCAAGCCTGACTACGATAGGTATAGTAACGCCCACCTCTTCAACCGCGCCAATAATACCCTCAGCGATCAGGTCACATCGTACGATGCCACCAAAAATATTAACCAGCACCGTTTTCACATTCTCGTCAGATAGAATAATCTTGAATGCTTCTGCAACCCGCTCTTTTGTTGCACCACCGCCAACATCGAGAAAGTTTGCGGGATCACCGCCATGTAGTTTAATCAGATCCATGGTCGCCATAGCCAGGCCTGCACCATTTACCATGCAACCGATACTACCGTCCAGTGCAATGTAATTAAGGTCCCACTCCTTTGCTCTATTTTCCCTCTCATCTTCCTGCGTTGTATCTCGAAGCTCCAATAGCTCAGGCTGACGATATAATGCATTATCATCAACATTAATCTTGCCATCGAGACAAATCAGGTTACCTTCTTTTGTAACAACCAGCGGATTAATCTCCACCAGACTCAGATCCTTTTCAACAAACAGTTTCGCGAGGCCACTTAACAATCGCGTAAACTGTTTAATCTGATCACCTTCAAGCCCGAGACCAAAAGCAAGTTTTCGACACTGGTAAGGCATTAACCCGAGCATGGGATCCACTGTGGCGCGCAGAATTTTTTCAGGTGATTCTTCTGCAACTTTTTCAATTTCAACACCACCTTCCGTCGAAGCCATTATGACCACGCGACGAGTTGCACGATCCACCACCGCACCCACATAAAGTTCGCGATCAATATTACTGGTTTCCTCAAGTAACACATGGTGAATCGGCTGCCCCCGCGAATCCGTCTGATAGGTCACCAGGTTAGTTCCCAGCATCTGCCCCACAAAGTGTGAAACTTCTTCGGTATTGTCGCTAATCTTGACGCCACCAGCTTTACCTCTGCCGCCAGCATGAACCTGGGCCTTTACCACCCAACGATCGCCGCTCAATGAATCGAGCGCAGAAACAACATCACCTGCAGAACTGACTACGCGGCTCTCTGGCACAGGCATGCCGTATTGTCGAAACAGTTGTTTGGCTTGATATTCATGTAAATTCATGGGTGAACTCCACCAGCACACGCTGGATGTTTATTCGTTTACTTTTTCTTTTGCGCAATATGAATCGCGCGATTATCAACGGCAAGCGCCGCTTCATGCAAGGCCTCTGATAACGACGGATGTGCAAACACGGTCAACGCCAGATCTTCCGAGCTTGCCCCCATCTGCATGGCAATCACAGCCTGGGCAATTAACTCAGATGCATGGGCACCTATAATATGCACACCTAACACTCGATCTGTTCTTGCACTAGAGAGTATCTTAACCATTCCCGTGGTTTCTCCCGCCGCGCGTGCTCTACCACTGGCCGCAAAAGGAAAAACACCTGATCGATAATCTTCACCTGACGCCATTAATTGCTGTTCTGTTTTACCGACCCATGCAAGTTCAGGGTGGGTATAAACCACCGATGGTATATGCTCATAATTCACCTCAGCTGACTGACCTGCTATCCGCTCAGCCACCATCATACCTTCCTCTGAACCTTTATGTGCCAGCATGGGGCCACGCACGACATCACCAATGGCATATACCTCTGGTAGCGAAGTTTCGCAATTTTCATCGACATGAATAAAACAGCGTTCATCTAATAATAGATCTGCTTCTTCATCGGCGATGTGGTCTGTATTCGGTTTACGCCCAACGGCAACTATCAACTTATCGTAGGTGTCAATCTGCTGACCATTTTCATCTTCATAACTGACTTCTACTTTCCGATTATCGCCTTCACCAGTCACATGGGTATCGATTAGTCGCGCATTAAGACGAATATCAAGCCCCTGCTTTTTGAAAACACGCAAAGCCTCACGGGATAACTGCTGATCTGCCAGAGGCAGAAAACTGTCCTGCGCCTCAAGAATAACAACCTCAGACCCCAGGCGACGCCACACACTACCCAGCTCAAGACCGATAACGCCACCACCAACGATACCTATACGTGCAGGAACGGAATTAAATGCCAGTGCCCCTGTAGAATCGACCACCACATCATCCACCAGCGGCGCATTGCTCAATTCAATCGAACTGGAACCACTGGCAATAATAATGTGCTTAGCCTGCAGCATCTGCTGCTCACCATTCGCCAGATTCAGTTTGACGTTTTTATCAGCCATGAGCTTGGCTGTTCCACTCAGCATCTCGACCTTATTTGCTTTCAGAAGCATCGACACACCCTGGGTTAGCTCAGAAACCACCTTATCTTTACGCGCCATCATGGCGGCCAGATCCAGTGACACATCGGCTGCCTGTATACCATGATCAGCAAAGCCCGACGTCGCCATTTCATAAAGTTCGGATGACTGTAGTAGCGCCTTTGAGGGTATACATCCAACATTTAGACAGGTGCCACCCAGTGAAGGCTCACCCTGCTCATTTACCCAGTTATCCACACATAAGGTGCGCATACCCAGTTGTGCACAACGTATGGCTGCCACATAGCCTGCAGGGCCTGCGCCGATAACGATGACATCGTAATTTGCAGACATAATCACACCCCAACCAGTACACGCGCAGGGTCTTCAAGCACGTCTTTTATCGTCACCAGAAACTGTACCGCTTCAGCACCATCGATAATGCGATGATCGTAGGACAGGGCAAGATACATCATGGGGCGCGCGACGATTTCGCCATTCTCAACCACTGGGCGCTGCTGAATCTTATGCATTCCCAGTATGCCGCTCTGCGGCGGATTAATAATCGGTGTCGACATCATCGAACCGAATACACCACCATTGGTGATCGAAAATGTTCCACCCGTCATTTCATCCAGCGATAACTGATTATTACGGGAACGCACAGAAAAGTCGGCTATCGTACGCTCGATATCAGCCAGGGTCATCTGATCGGCATCCCTTACAACGGGCACGACAAGCCCTCTTGGCGATGCTACCGCGACACCGATATCGAAGAAGCCATGATATACAATATCATTACCATCTATTGATGCATTAACGGCAGGGTATCGCTTGAGCGCCTCGATACTTGCCTTGATAAAAAACGACATAAAACCAAGTTTGATATCGTATTTTTTGACAAACTGTTCCTGGTATCGACTACGTAAATCCATAACCGGCTGCATATTAACTTCATTGAATGTCGTCAGAATTGCTGCGTTATGCTGCGCACTCATCAGACGTTCTGCAATACGCGCCCTGAGACGAGTCATCGGCACACGCTTTTCGACACGCTCAAGTGATGTATCAAGACTGACATTCGAAGAAGTCGTTGAATCAGCTGAGGGCGCTTCTGGCTTCATAATCTTTTCTTCTTTGGCCGCATCAGGTGTGGAAGAAGTCGATTGCATGTGTGCAATGACATCCTCTTTAAGCACACGTCCATCTTTTCCCGAACCGCTAATATCTGAAGCATCCAGGCCATTGTCCTCAATCATTTTCTTTGCTGAGGGTGTAATAAACGCTTCTGCGGATGACGATGCAACTTCAGCCGACTGGGCGGATGCCTGTAATGACGCATCAACTTCAGACAGCTCAGCCAGCAATTGCTCCGCAGTCACCACTGCACCTTCCTGCTGGTGGATAGTCTGCACAACACCATCTGCAGGTGACGGCACCTCCAGCACAACCTTATCGGTTTCAAGGTCGACCAGAGGCTCATCCCGTTTAACCTGATCACCTGCTTTCTTTCGCCAGGCAACAATAGTTGCATCGGAAACCGATTCAGGTAATCCGGGTACTTTCACTTCTATAGTCATGCGATTGTCCTACCTGTCTTTATTTTTTATCTGATTTGCCAAACAGGGCCTGTTTAACCAGTCGTTTCTGCTGCTGCGCATGCACTTTAGCAGAGCCTACAGCGGGTGCTGCTGATGGTTCGCGCCCAACATACTCAACCATGCAGGGGTGATCCAGCTTGGCTGCAAAACGCGGTTCAAAGTAATCCCATGCACCCTGGTTTTTAGGTTCTTCCTGGCACCAGATCAATTCTTCTGCCTTGCTATATTTCTGTAATACACTATTCAATGCATCAGCTGGAAATGGGTACAGTTCTTCTATTCGTATAATCGCCACATGTTCCAGCGCAGCTTCTCTTCGCTGAATCAGCAGATCATAATACACCTTGCCACTACACATAATAACGCGTGTAATCTTCTTCGCCGACACATCATCCGTTTCATCAATAACCGTGAAAAAGTTTTCCTGACAGATATCGTCAAGACTATTCACGGCCAGCTTATGTCTCAGCAGGCTCTTTGGCGTCATTATTATTAATGGCTTGCGATATTTTCGTATCATCTGACGTCTTAGCAGATGAAACATCTGAGCAGGCGTACTGGGCACACACACCTGTATGTTGTTTTGTGCGCACAATTGCAGGTATCGCTCCAGTCGTGCCGATGAGTGCTCAGCACCCTGCCCTTCGAATCCATGGGGAAGCAACATGACCAGTCCACACAAACGCCCCCATTTCTGTTCACCCGCAACAATAAACTGGTCGATCACTACCTGGGCATTGTTAGCGAAATCACCAAACTGTGCTTCCCATAAAACCAGTGTTTCTGGCTCTGCCGTGGCATAGCCATATTCAAAAGCAAGCACAGCAGCTTCAGAGAGTAGTGAATCAATCACCAGAAAATTGCTTTGCGCTTCAGATAAATTTCGCAGCGGAATATATGATGTGCCATCCTGCTGATTATGCAATACGGCATGTCGATGGAAAAATGTTCCTCTGCCGGAATCCTGCCCCGAGAGGCGCACCGCATAACCCTCGGTCACCAGGCTGGCATACGCCAGAGTTTCTGCGAAACCCCAGTCACACAGCATGGCACCGGCAGCCATTTTATGGCGGTCCTGCATAATTTTTTCAACCCGAGGATGAAGCTCAAGCCCCCTTGGCCGTTGTTCCAGTTGTTCACATAACAGACGCACCGTTTCCATATTAATTGCAGTTTCAACAAGCGGCTCACTCACATCGCTCATATACGGATGCCAGTTAATGTGAAATGCATGCAGTGATGGATCTGCACTGGTAGAAATCTCTGGCACCACGCAATGCCCTGCATCCAGTTCATTCCGGTAATCCTCCAGCATGGCATCGGGTAATTCTGCAGCAACGATCTTTTCCTTAACCAGCCTGTCAGCATAGAGTGCACGTGTGGTTTTTAGTTGCTGAATTTTCTGATACATCATCGGCTGCGTGGCTGAAGGCTCATCTGCCTCATTATGGCCATGCCGCCGGTAACAGATCATATCGATAACAACATCCTTCTTGAACGCCATTCGATAGTCGAGCGCAATCTGCGCAACCAGCATGACCGCTTCAGGGTCATCACCATTGACATGAAAAATGGGCGCATCAACCATCTTTGCTACATCAGTGCAGTAATGTGTTGAACGACTGTCCTGTATGTTACTGGTGGTGAAGCCAATCTGGTTATTCACCACAATATGTATACTACCCTTGGTTGAGTAACCTCTGGACTGTGACATCTGCAGGGTTTCCATAACGACACCCTGTCCAGCAAATGCTGCATCGCCGTGTATCTGTATAGGTACAACTTCACGACCTTCAGCATCGTCTCTACGCTCCTGCCTTGCACGCACCGAGCCTTCAACAACAGGTGCAACTATCTCCAGATGCGAAGGATTGAATGCAAGTGCAAGGTGAACATCACCTTTAGGTGTTCGCATATCGGATGAAAAACCCATATGGTATTTCACATCACCCATGTACTCGCCATGTGACTTGGTACCCTCAAATTCACTAAACAGTTCCGCCGGTTTTTTACCCATGACATTAACCAGCACATTCAGACGGCCACGGTGCGCCATACCAATCACAATTTCCTTAACACCATGACTGACCGAACGCTGTATCACCTCATGAATCAGTGGTATTAACGTTTCGCCACCTTCCAGGGAAAAACGTTTCTGTCCGACGTATTTTGTATGCAGATATTTTTCAAGCCCTTCTGCTGCTGTGAGCCGCTGTAGCAATTGTGTACGTGCAAGCACATCCATATCTGCTTTGCCTCTGACCGTTTCGATGCGCTGCTGGATCCAGCGCTTCTCTCCGGTTTCGGTCATATGCATGTACTCTGATCCGATTGATCCACAGTAACTATCTGAAACAATCTCAAGTATTTCTTCTAGCGTGGTTTCCTCTGGACCGTACAGAGAACCTGTACTGAATACCGTTTGCAGATCATTCTCGCCCAGCTCATGACTCGCCAGTGACAAATCCTCTACCGGCTGCGTGTGTGTTCTCCCAAGTGGATCAATATCTGCTTTCTGGTGCCCGCGGAAACGGTAAGCATTGATAAGCTGTAATACACGCACCTGTTTGCGCTCATGCTCCAGACTTGCTGCCGATGCAGACTGTGAGGGCGGCAACACCGTACCACCCCGATGCTCCGTTAATCGACGAAACTGCTCGCGCACATCTGCATGAACGGTGTCTCGCAGCACACCATTGATACGCGGCAAGGTACCGAAATATTCTCGCCAGTGACTGTCGACATCGTTGGGGTTATGCAGATAGGTTTCATAGAGCGCTTCCAGCCATGCGGCACTACCCGCATCCAGCATCGAAGAATCCCAGAGTTCCTGCATCGAAAGCGCCTGTGTTGTCTGCTTATTCTGTTCGCTCATATTCCTGATGTAACATTTTTTATGGGCTTCTCGCCAATTATTTTATCTGTTCTAGTTATAGTTCAATTCATCCATGAAAGCAGTATATCAGGGCTTCAGACGTTGCAGTTTAGTGTTTTCCACTAGCTGTTGTAGCGGCAGGAAAAGTTCACCGGGTATATGCTGCAATTCAAACCACTGCCAGGCCACCTGTGAATCTGTAAAACGTGTTGTATCCAGAACTTCATCAAACATAGCTGTAAAATATAGTGTCACACTATGTGGCACCGTGGCAGCCTGGTGAAACACATTATTACTAAATGGGCCTGCCGTTAACTGACTGATACGAATACCCGCCCTGTCCATACAGGTTCGACGGCATGCCTGCTCTGGCGACTCACCTTGCTGCATGAATCCACCTGGACATTGCCACCCCACGAACTGATTCTGTTCATAGCGCTTACCCAGCAACAGGTTTCCCTGATGAAATACCAGGGTAGCAACACCGACAGGCACACGATCATTCTCTGAGCCCTGCGGCATAATCGCCTCCCTGTGTACGTCAGGCTATGTTATAACGCTGTCGGTTCAGCGCCAGATGATAAAGACCGGCCACACTCAGTGCATCTGTGATTTCCCCGCTCTGCGCCATCATTACTGCATCATCAAGGGGAAGCTTTCTAAGCTGAATATCACTTTCACTATCTTCAAGCTGCTGCACCCCTGGACTCAACTGTGTTGCCAGATACAGAAACGCCTGCTCATCTGTGATGGAGTTGCTGGTATGCAAATAGAGTAGCTGCTGCATACTGCCAGCTTTCAGTCCGGTTTCTTCTTCCAGCTCTCGATACGCTGTTGCTAATGGATCTTCATGCCTTGGCGAACCTCCCATCGGAATCTCCCACGACCACGCATTGAGCGTATAGCGAAACTGCCCGACCAGCCAGGTATTACCCTCGTCATCAACGGGAATCACACCCACTGCATCATTTTTAAAACTCACCTTGCCATAGATTCCGGGTTTACCACCCGGATTAATAACCTGGTGTTCTTCAAGCTTGATCCAGGCATTGTTATATATCGGTTTGGTACTGAGTGTTTTCCAGGGGTTTTCGTCTGGGTGATCCATAGGCTACTCTTGCCCTTCCGGTGTTTCCGGCTCAAGACCATTTTTATGGGTGTCGTTTATGCGAATCAGCAAAGGACGGAAAGGTATCACACCATCATCCAGCTCCCGGATAATCGGGATGTAGGGAAGGTCACCCGTATTCCAGCAATAGTCACCGGTTTTCATCTGGTTATAGATTGTGTTGAGAACATCCTCAATATCATCGATGTATTTTGGCGCCTCACCCATACCTTCCTCATCGAATTCAATGGCCGCTCTCACTTCAGAAACTTCGTATAGCGCATCCTGGATGAGCGCGACATATTCTTCTACGGTTTTTGCTCGACGCATAACACTCTCTCGCAATGAAATTAGACTCATAATCCCCGGTGTGAGCGCTCACGCCGGATCTTTAACTATAACAAAAATTTCATACGAATGAGGATGGAAGACCTTGAATTTTCAGGTCTTATCGACGATTTCGCCCCCGCTTGGGACGCGTCTGGTACTGAGTCACACTGGGCATGATCAGGTTATAGGGAACCTGTCTGATATCACCATACAACTGGATTGCTCGCTGAATGAGGGCGGCAATGTCTTCCACCTCTTCACTACTGGCATCCTCCAGCATTAACTTTTGCATACCCAGCATACCGCCATTTTGTACTTTGATTTCCTTGTTATGCGGCAATGGTCCATCAATATCAATCTTGAAGATAAATCGAGTCTGCTGACGCAGGTGATCAAGAAACACCGCACAGTGCTGCTGGCGCAGCGCATCCTGGCAAGCAACCCCATGACGGTCTGCTAACCTGAAGACCTGCTGATAAGCACAGTGACATTTCTGCGAAAGGATGCCTTTTTCAAAAACACAGGGCGCCGTATTGATACGCTCATAGGCCTGTTTGTAACTATCTTCATCCATGGAACGATTTTACTTCTCGTGCTCCATAACAATCGGCTTTTCACGTTTTTCCATCAACATCTCTTCAGCTGCCAGCTGATTATCGGCAAAGATCACCTTGATTTCGGCACTGTCACCTTCAGCCATTTCCGCCCGCTGGTCACGTGCAAAGTTCTTGGCCTCCTTGAACTTCTCGAACTCCTTCATCAACTCCAGCTGCTTTAGCATGGCAAATTCGGCGGTTTGTACTTTGAATACGTAGTAAGGCATGTTCTAACTCACAAAAACTTAGTAAATTGGTCGGGTATTATATCAAACACGAATATTGCGGTAAATTATTCAACAGAAACAGGTATAATTGGCGACCTTGTAGACAACATGAAAGACTGGTTTTCACATGACTTCGGAAACAGAACTGAAAAAAGAGCTCGATATCCTGGTAACCCTGCGCAAGGTATTATCAAGCGTCGTTCGAGAAATAACACCTGATCCCGGCATGCGCCACCCGCTGAGCGAAGGCACCATGGAAGACGTTCGCCAGAGCTTTATCCTGATTTCTGCACGAGAGAAGGAAATCTGCGAAGCCCTTGGTAAGCCCAGCCTGCATCGCCCGGTATATAAAGGCGATACGCCCAAGGCAAATGTTGTCAAACTGCATGGCCTCAAGTCATCCGACGACGACAAGTAATAAAGCCTGCGCTCACCCCTCTGGTGAGCGCAACACCTGAACTTACTGCGTCGGCAGCTCCTCCCGCAGCGCATCACGGTCGATCCACCAGCGTCCATTGGCGATCGCATCCACCACCGTACTCATACGGGGCAGGAACTTTTCCGGGTTATTCAGCTCCATTTTCTCCATCCAGAAATCAAGCGTATCCTGGCTCTTCACATCGGAATGGCGCTGGGCAACCTTGGTGATCATATTCGTCGTAAGGAATGCCAGGCTGTCATGCTTTTCGTCATCGGCTCGAATACCCACAATGTAGTGCGCCGTAGCCGCTGCCACCGCTGCGCCATCCGAATCATTTGGTGTTTCATCAATCACATAATTCAGCATATTGATGGTGTATTCCGGGTCAACCGGATAGGTCACTGATAGCCAGACTCCATGCGCGAGCGCCAGAATAGAGGATGGCTGTTCTGTCTGGTACATAATGTCACAGGCTTCTATCGCGCTGGCCCAGTCCCTGATGCCTATAAAATCATCAAACGCCTGACGCGCTTCATTCCAGGCAGACTCATTCTGCTCCAGGCCCAACAGGGCATTAGACATATCAAGGCGAATCTTTGCAGCCTTACCCGGCTCATCATCTTTACCAACCATGGACAGGTCGAACTGCAAATTGCGCAGCTGCTCCTGTAGAAAGGCCTTTGCCTCCTCATCGGTCGAGGTATCTAGCACACCCTGCTCGGGTCTTAATCCTGGGTCTTTACTCATGTTCTTTTACTCGATCATCTTAAACTTTCGATAATGTGGGGCTTTGTACACGATTTTCCTACCCCACTTCAACATACAAATACAGTGGTATATCAGCCTGGCTGCCGGTTCGCACTCTCCATCAGCATGGCAATTTCATCCAGTCGCTGACGCGCTTCGGCGACCCGCGGGTGCTGCGCATCCAGTGAATCCAGCAGCTCCAGCCCCTGCTGGTATATTAGCTGTTGCTGTTCGGGCTCGAACAGCTGCACTGCCAGCGCAACGCTTTCCGCATCTTCACTCAGCAGACTGGGCACCAGGCGAGTTTCATCAATCAGGCTCTCCGGCGACAACAGGTCAGCAATAAAAGGTTTCTGCAGCAGGCTAAAGTGTGCCTGCCGGGCCTGCTCTTCCATCTCCAGCTTGGAAATACCCTGTGCATCATTGCCCACGGCCTTCCACATGCCCTGCATCAGCAGGCCTAGCAGACGTATGATCATCTGCCGCAGCTCGTCCTGATCTCCGGCAAGCCCGGCACTGGTTTCGTAAGCTTTATCCAGCTGCTCCTTAAGAGACAGCACATCTTCAACATCCGCATTGGGTTTGAGCTGGGTTACCTGTTCGACCAGCCCACGAAACTCACCAATAAAGGCTTCAACATCTTCCGCATCCTGACGTCTTGCATCCTGGATATCGAAGGGCTCAATCTGCATATCGCCAAAGAGCGGATTCTGGTACTGGCGCTTCAACATGCGCTCACGTCTTCCAGCGCGGGGTGAGAATAATCCATCAAGGCTCATGCTGCCTGCTCCACGACCTGATCTAGCAGGCCAGCTAATACATCTTCATCTATCGGGAAAGGCACGGTTGCAAATACCTCGAATACATCTAACAGGCGCTGTAGCTGTGGCTGCTGTTCCTTTTCATAGAACACGATGACACGACAGTCAGGGATTCTCTGTACCGTTGCCATCAACGTTTCCAGGCTACTGGTGCGATCTCGAAAATCCGACTGAAAGTTAAATTCCGCCACAACCACCTTCGGACTTAGTTTTTTCAACAGTTTGCTTGCCTTGCGCATGCTATCAACCTGCTCAACCGCAAATCCTTTGCGCTGATACAGGGGCGCAAAATTGGGATAGCCACCAAGCTCAACAATGGACAATAGCTCTAAAGACACGGGCAAAACACCTGATCGCTGCAAAAACGCGCATTATAGCATAGCCGAGCACTGCAATTGACTAGCCATCCTGGGGGAGTTTGAGCCCCTGAAAGAAGGTATCCATCATCCGCAGCACGATACTACGCAACAGGTTGGTGTGTGCAGGCCAGTCTACCGGAGCATTAGCCACTGATAGCTGAGGACGAATTTTACCCGTGGCGATCATCATAGAGCAGCCCTGGATCAGAGCCATGGCACTCAATGCCTGTGTCAGCGCATCACCAGCACGGAAAACGCCCAGCTTCTGGCCATTCCTGATAATACGCACCAGGCTCTGCATGGCACTATCTGCCGCCTGTTGCAACGCTTCTCCACAGGCTCCTGACTGCAGATGCCCGGTGAACATCAGTTCGTACAGGTTGGGCTGTTCAGCCGCTGTTTGCACCACATGCATGGCACTTTCGAATAACTGGGCTTCGGGGTTATGGGCATATTCCAGCTCCAGGCGTGTATTTTTTCCAGCCAGCTGACGAAATCCGGCCTCAGCAATGGCCTCGAGCAGTTGCTGTTTGTTACGAAAGTGCCGGTAAGGGGCATTGTGACCAACTCCGAGATCGCGGGCTATCTCCCGCAGACTGATACCCGCCAGGCCACGGGCATTCAGGAACTCGGTACCCTTACTGACCAGCGCATTTCTCAGATCACCATGATGATAACGACTTTCTTGCATATCCCCTCGTCATGCACTTACCACAACATCTAACACCGCGTTATATGGTTTTTGATTGACAATTCTGCAGTCTATCATTAAATTCAAGCATGTGGACAGTGTCCACATGCTTGACCCGCAATAATGACCTATATAACGACAAGCGGCGGCGACCTTAACCAGGAGGGTATCCCCATGACTGAAGACCTCATCAACCGCATATGCAATGCCCATGGCGGTCTCGACCTGTGGCGGCGGGTTGAATCAATAGAGCTACAACTGGATATTTTTGGCCCTGTGCTCATCACCCGCTTCAAGTCACCCTGGCTGTCCGGTATCGTCGCCAATGTTTTCACCGATCGCCCCTATGTCAGTTTTCACAACTTTCCGGAAGAAGGCCACACCGGCATTTTCGATGGCTACGATGTTTATATCTACAATACCAATGACCAGATTTATACCGAACGCAACTTCCAGGATGCCCGAGACCTCAAATCCAAACCCCGACTCCACTGGGATCATCTGGATATGATCTATTTCCTGGGCTATGCCCTGTGGAACTCAAGTTGCAGCCCCTACATTTTCAACAACAAGGGTTTCGAATGTCATCAGGGTGACGACAGTTACGCACAGGATGGTAGCGTCCTGAGTACATTACACGTTCGCTTTCCCAGCCACATACCCACCCATAGCAAGCATCAGGTATTTTTCTTTGACCAGCAGGGGTTACTCAGTCGCAACGACTACAGCGCTGATTTCATCAGCCCAGTCGGTGCCGGCAGCCACTTCAGCCGTGATTACCGCCAGGTCGATGGTCTATCGTTTGCAACCCGTCGCACCCTGTTTCCGCGCCTGTGGAACGGCACGCCGCTGAAACCATTGAAAGTAATGGAAGGTCGACTCAAGAACATACTGATCAACTGGCACGAACACCCAAGACCTGTCTGATTTCGGTCGATTACGTCCTCAGCGCATAGCCTTTGGGGAGGCGGCGATGCTATAGTAGGGCGAAATTAGGGAACTCTAACGCCCATACAATACCTATAACATTATGAGAATAATAAAAGGCCTCTGTCTGGCCCTCATTTTAATTCAGCTAAACGCCTGCTCCATGGCCAGCTTAACCGTGAAGGCATCCATGCCAATGATCGAAGGCGGCATGCTTGCCCTTAATCGAGAAACGGACCTGCTACTGGCAGAAGCCGCGATGCCTCCCAATATTGAACTCATGGAAGGTATGCTGATTAACGACCCTGACAATACCGACCTCAGAAACTATGCAGCGCAAGCCTATTATGGCTATGCCTATGGCTTTGTTGAGGATGATAATTCACAACGTGCTGCACATTTCTATCAACGTGGCCTTCGTCATGCACGCTATAACCTTGCCAGTATCGGCATCACTGACTCGCTCCTCAAGGGCGATTTACAGCAGCTGAAACAGGCCATCGATGATACCGACCGGGATGATGTTCCGGCGCTGTTCTGGGCGGCCTCTAACTGGGCCAAGTGGATTGACCTTAATCGCCATCTGGCCGCAGCACTGGCTGACATGCCCCGTGCCGTATTATTAATGCAACGGGTCATGGAACTCGATGAACGTTTCTTTATGGCGGGCCCACACCTGTTCTTCGGTGTGTATTATGGAAGCCGCTCACCTATGCTGGGTGGAAACCTCGAACTCTCGCAACAGCACTTCGAAACGGCACGACAGCTTAATCAGAATCAGCTGCTGATCGTTGATCTGCTGCAGGCCGAATATCTTGATCGCCAGCGTTTTGACCAGTCCAGTTTTCATCAACGCCTGACGGCACTGCGTGCTCGTCAGGATATTAACAACCCGGATATCGCACTCATCAATCAGATCGCAAAACGAAAAGCCAGCTCCCTGCTGGATAAGGAGTCAGAATGGTTTTAAAAAATCTCTGCCGCCTGCTTGGGGGGCTGACATTAATCATGTCGAGTTATGGACTGGCACTTGCTGGTGATACGCACACACTCAAATTTGCCACGCTGATTCCACCTGATACCGCCTGGATGAATCGTATTCAGACGTGGTCGGAAGAACTCAAGCAGAAAAGCCATGGACGCCTGCAGATAAAAATATACCCCGGTGGTGTTATGGGTGATGAGCCTGACGTCCTTCGAAAAATTCGTAGCCGTCAGTTACATGGTGCCTTCTTCACCGGTTATGGCATTGGCCGAATTTATTCACCGGCTCGCGTCCTCGAAATGCCGTTCCTGTTTCAGAACACCGATGAATCGGACTATGTTCGCCAGCAAATCATGCCGGACATAGAGCAGGGCTTCCGCGACAAGGGCTTCGAATTAATAGGCTGGCCTGAAGTGGGTTTCCTGCACTTTTTTTCCAAGCACCCGATAAACTCGCTGGACGAATTGAAGCAACGTCATATCTGGCTATGGCAGGGTGACCCTATGGGACAGGCTTTTGCCGACGCCGCGGGCGTTTCACCAGTGCCACTTTCCATTATGGATGTATACACCCAGCTGTCTGCTCAACATGGTAGTATCGATACCGTTTATAACTCACCTTTCGGTGCACTCGCCATGCAGTGGCATACCAAACTGAAGTACGCTTCTATGGTTCCTATGACCAATGCAATTGGCAGTCTGGTTGTTAGCCAGCGATTTTATAAGCGCCTGCCTGCCGATTTACAGGCCCTGTTAAAAGAAAGTGGCAAACAGGTTGCCGAACTGATTAACCAGGATGCCAGGCGCGATAATCATCAGAGCATCAGCCTGTTGAAAGATAGCGGTATCGAATTCATGTGGAACTGGAATGAAAACGAAATGAAGGAAATGCTGGACATTCGTGATCAGGCTGCTGAAACACTGTCTGAATCTGGCTATATTCCTGCGGGTCACTTTCAGCAGGCTAGAAAGCATCTCGAAAATTACCGCCAGCAGGCTCTGCTTCAATAATGAGCTATGCGCCCGCTTGAAGACTTACTATTTCGCACTCGCCTTGGGCTCATCCAGTTAGAAAAAATTCTGGCAGGCTTGAGCCTGTTACTCCTGCTTATCATTGCACTTAGCCAGGTTGTCTTAAGAAATTTTTTTGAGCTGGGTTTTGCAGACCTTGATGTCATTGCCCGCCACCTGGTTCTGTTTGTTACCTTTATGGGTGCCGCCCTGGCATCAGAGGGCAATAAACATATAAAAATCGACTGTGTGAGCTCTGCCATAAAACCTCGATTTCGCGACCGACTGAAAAAGCCCCTCATCGCCATTAGCAGCATCGTATGTGCCATTTTTTTCTGGTACGCATTACAGTTCTGGATCGATGAGAGTCAGTACGCACCCGACAATGAACAGCTAGCTCTATATATGGCGTTAATACTTCCCCTGGGGTTTCTCACGCTTAGCCTGCACTTTTTTCTATTAGTCTTCAGCCGGGATACTGCGTTCATCGAATGATTATCCTGCTCATTATTCTCATCATTCTTGCGCTACTTGGATTACCCCTGTTCGTTGCCCTGGGTGCGGGTGGTCTATATGCCAGCATACAATCCGAACTTGACCCGGTAGTGCTTATCATCGAGTTATATCGCCTGGCAAGTCACCCCAACCTTATTTCAATCCCGCTATTTACTTTCGCAGGGATGACCATGGCAGCTGGCGGTGGTCCACAACGTCTAATTAAACTGTTCGATGCCTTGCTTGGCTGGATGCCCGGCGGGCTTGCCATGGCGGCAATTGTATCCTGCGCATTTTTCACCGCCTTCACCGGGGCATCGGGCGTTACCATCATCGCTCTTGGTGGACTGCTATACCCGCTGTTTATGCAGTCTAATTACTCGGAACGTTTTTCCCTGGGCCTGTTAACATCATCAGGCTCTCTTGGATTACTCTTTCCACCCAGCCTTGCCATTCTGCTATACGGAATTGTTTCTGGCACCAGCATCGACGACCTTTTCCTTGCCGGTATCGTTCCCGGACTCATTCTGTTGATCATGCTTTCACTCTACAGTTTTAAATCCGCACTGGTATGGCATGCACCACCTCACCCATTTTCATGGAAGCGCCTCAGGACAGCCGCAAGGGAAACGATATGGGATATATTTCTACCTGTTCTGGTTATGACCGGCATATTCGGTGGCTTTGTTACGGTAACTGAAGCAGCTGCAGTTACCGCCGCCTATGCACTCTTTATCGAAACGGTGATATACAGAGAAATCAAACTCACAGAAAACCTGCCCAACATTCTGATTGACACCGCCAAACTGGTAGGCAGCATTCTGATTATACTTGGCGTAGCCATGGGCTTAACTAACCTGCTGATCGACACTCAGTTACCTTCGCGCCTGTTGACCTTTATTGAATCTCATATTAGCAGCCAACTTCAGTTCCTGTTACTGCTGAATATTTTTCTGTTAATCATTGGTGCCATGATGGATATTTTTTCAGCCATCGTCGTTGTTGTACCTCTGATTATGCCACTCGCTCTGCGCTATCAGATAGACCCGGTACACCTGGGCATTATATTCCTTGCCAACCTGGAAATAGGTTATATGACGCCGCCAGTGGGCATCAACCTGTTCATTGCCTCACAACGCTTCGGCAAAACCATCCTTACGCTTTTCAAATCTGCCATACCCTTCCTGGCAATCATGCTCGTGTGGTTACTTATGATATCCTATATGCCCGTTCTAACCCTGTGGTGGAAATAATATGGCTGGCAAACTCATTGAACCCAAGGTCATTACCGACTTCAACAACAAGCCCGTTGCCCTGTTACCGGTGGGCTTTTATTTCGATGATCAGCGTTGGGAAAGCATCTGGGAAGAATATGATCGCAAAGGTGAATCACTCACCATGGCAGACTTACTGCGCCTGTTCCCGGACGATCCTGCACTGCAACCTCAACCACTTGTACACACAGAAACACACCTCGGCAAAGAATTACATCAACTCACCAAAGCAGACGACAACAAATCATGAGCTGGTGGGGTAAACTTGTTGGCGGTGGTTTTGGCTTTATGCTGGGCGGCCCCATTGGGGCCCTGCTGGGTGTGGTTGTTGGACACCAGCTGGACCGCGGCCTGAACATTATCGACCTGAATGCTGGAGACACCGAGCGTGTGCAACTGGCTTTCTTTACGACCAGCTTTTCGGTGATGGGCTATCTGGCAAAAGTTGACGGCCAGGTATCAAAAAGCGAGATTCAAATGGCCGAAAACATCATGCGCCAGATGAATCTATCTTCGGAACAACGCAGGGCCGCTATTGACTTGTTCAACCAGGGTAAGCAGCCCGATTTTGCTCTTGATGAAGTACTCGAACAGTTTCGCAAGGAGTGTCACCGTCGCACCAGTCTGTTGCAGATGTTCCTGGAAATTCTGATATCAACCGCTTATGCTGATCAGCAGTTTGAGCCAGCAGAATATAATGCTCTTAAACACATCGCTACACACATCGGTTTTTCTGTCGATCACCTTGATCAGTTAATTCAGATGGTATCTGCCCAGGGCAGCTACCAGAAACAAGCTGGCACAGCTTTACGGCCCGTAGATGAGGCCTATGCAGTGCTGGGTGTCGATAGTAAAATATCCGACACGGATTTAAAGAAAACCTATCGCAGATTAATGAGCCAGCATCATCCTGACAAACTGGTGGCGAAAGGCCTGCCAGAGGAAATGATAAAAATCGCCAACGAAAAAACCAGCGAAATCAGAAAAGCTTACGAACAGATAAAGCAGCATAGAAAAAACCAGCAACACTAACTCAATACTACCGGTAAAAAATTATGGAAATTCAGGGCCCCCTCTCCATTTCAATCAACGATAATACTGACACTGGCATCCGCGAGTTACATCTTGGATTCAAACCTGCCATACAGCAGATGCCTGTAACTCAACGTGTACAAACAATCAAAGAATACGCCACAGACTTACAGGCACAATCGCAACAGACCGATGACGCGGCCAACCAGCAGGGTATGTTACTTATTTTGCAGGTGATCACACAGATACTTCCGCATATGGAAGCCGATGAGATCCCCATGGAGGAAACCATTATCATCGAGCTCGGTGAAAGCCAGGCCAACCCAATTGATCAGCTTTTACGTGGTGCGACTTTAAAGTGATTTCAGCAACAGATCTCTGGCACGATTAATCTGCTGAGCGAGGTAATCACTACCACCTCGATCAGGATGCATCTTCTGCATCAGGCGACGATGCGCTTCGATAACATCATCACGAGACGCCGCCTCAGACACACCCAGTATTTCACGCGCCTCCTGTTCATCCATATCCCCGTCTTTCGGGGTGTAACCATGCTGTTGCGACTCACCTCCAGACCACTCCGGATGCACTCGATCAAGATAGGCTATGAGTAAAGCTGCTGACTCTGCATCCTGCTCCCGTAGTTTTTCCAGAAGCTGCTGTAGTTCAACCAGCGATAAAGACTGAAGCGATTTTCCACTAAACTCTCCTTCAAGAATATCACCATCCAGCTCACCCGTGAGTATATTCATTCGCAGGCGCACAAACCGCGTCTGCATACTCGACTGCCGATTCTGCTGATATCGACGCAGGAAAGGCAACAGGGTTGGTGCCATGCCAATCAGAAATCGCATCAGTCGTGGTAGTAACGGCAATATTGCACCCACAGCAGCCACCAGCCAGTTCAGTCTTCCGGTTAACACCAGATAAACCAGTACCGCACCCGCGAGCGTAAACAGAATCATGTGCATCGCTTTTTTCTTATCGGCCGACCCTAAACGCCGAAAGCGATAGATAAAAAATACCAGCACCAGAAGAATTAACAATAGCAGTATAATTCTATGCAAAGCTGTTTCTCCAGACCAAGCGCTTTATACTCGCAGACAAAAAATCACTGACTACGAGAAGGTGAATCCCGATAATTCAGGATAATAATTATTTTCTGACCAGGGTAAATCAGGTCAGGATTTTTAATTTTACTCAATCTTGCAAGCTCTGGATAGCGCCAGGGGTTATTCACATAATGTTCTGCGATATCCCACAGGGTGTCGCCCTTCACAACGATATGTATATGCCGCTTCTGTTTCACAGCCAGTTTTTTTTCTATCATCGAACGCCGTTTACTCGTACCTGGCTGCGTCTGCTCATTCGTGCGTTCAGGAGCAGAACCTGCCTGCTGCAGCTTCACGCCAGTATCAGGGGATACACCTGATACCTTGATCTCGGTTTCTTCAGACAGCTGAATCTTATCCTGCTGTTCCTGCTGCTGTTCCTGCTGCTGCCCTGGCAGTGTTTCTGGCAGTGTTTCTGGCAGCTCATCTACAAGCTTTTCGGATACTGGTTGCTGTAATTTCTCGATCCATTGTTCATCAGGCGTAACATGTATCTGCTGATTATCTGATTGCAGACCTACCCGTTCTTCATCAGCTTCGAGCACTGCTGAACTCGACACGACAGACTGCGAAACACTACTAACATTTTCTACAGCCTGTACTGCGGTATCGGTTTTGACAACCTGATCTGTAGTCACGGCTGACTCATGCCCTGCTGCTACCCCATCTTCTGAT
>JBFHWF010000002.1:0-81904 GCA_041589175.1 Gammaproteobacteria bacterium | reverse complement strand
CCATTGCCATCAACTTCCTGGCGGAAATTATCCAGCTGGTCATCCGTAAGACGGCCTTCAAGATAAGCACGAGCATACATACCTGGTGCTGAGTGCCCCTGGAAAAACACAAGATCACCGCCGTGCTCATGACTCGGTGCCCGCCAGAAATGATTAAAACCAACATCATAGAGTGTCGCCGCGGAGGCAAAACTGGCGATATGGCCACCCAGTTCAGACGCCTTACGATTTGCCTTTACTACCATCGCTGCGGCATTCCAGCGGATCAGGGCTCGCAGACGACGTTCGATGCTGATATCGCCGGGCAGGGATGGCTGCAGGTGAGTCGGGATGGTATTCACATACGCCGTGGTAGCACGATGGGGCAGGTTCGCACCGGAACGGCGCAGTTTGTCGATCATCTGCTCCAGTAGAAAATGGGCACGATCAGCCCCGTCACTCTCTAAAACACCTTCAATCGCATCAATCCATTCAAGGGTTTCCTGCTGGTCAATATCCTGGTCATGACTCTTAGACATACTCTTCTCCAGTTGGCCGTGTGTAGTGAACACTGTCTCATTTTCCTGTGAATATCAGGCAAAAACAGGCAACACGTTAACATTCTGACCGTCACTTTAATTCTTCACCATATAAAAGCAAGTGTTTTTTACAGAGCTGATTTTATTTACTTATATATCAATGAGTTATAAATGCCAAATAATTTCAACATGGAGTTTAGTGCAAAAACAAGGGGTTTGCAGGAGATTCTGATAAGACGCTGTGTTAATTAGCCGCCCTGTGAGCGGGGCTGACGCTGGAGAGGATGCTCATCAACGTAAGAGCAAAGCACGTATGATTAATCGTAAGAGTCCCACTCATAGTAGGCCATAATCGAATTACCCTTACCCAATATCTGCATATGGTTACACAAGGAAGATATCAGTTTGAGACCCCGCCCTGAGAACTGGTTTTTATCGCACTCACTCGTTGAGTTGAAGTCATAGCCGTCACCGCTATCGATCATATGCATACTGAGACGACCACCGCCATCTTCCCTGAATTCATGATGAAGCGATATCTGAAGATAGCCATCTGTCATCGTTTCCAGGCGCTTCTGCTTCTCCTGGTAGTATTCCATATAACCATGGGGCGTATTTTTCATAGAAGAGTCAAGTTTGAGAACACCATGGTCGAGGGCATTTGTGAACATTTCTGTGAGAACGGTATGCATGCTCGTACGACCGCATTCAAGTGGCTGAAGCTGATTTACACCGTGCATAATATAGGGCAGCACATCAAACTGCCTTAGACCTGCAATATCGATAGAAAATTGCATAGACCACTCTGAAGGAATTCTACATTCATTTTTAGAATCGACTTCATAAGGATACTCAACCGTTTCCTTGTGCCATAGCTCCAGCAGTGTTGTATCATCACTCTGAGCCGCACCAGCACAAAAATCGGTCACATCCCTCAGAACTGACTCGAACAGCTGAGTACAGTCAGTATTATTTTCAAATGTGTTTTTCAGGCGTTGCAAGCCAAACATTTCACCGTCTGGATTAGTGGCCTCCATTATTCCATCTGTTGCTACATAGAGACGATCTCCGTACTCGAGAGGTAGCATTTCCACCTCTAGCTGTGTCGAAGAAATATCACTGATTCCCAATGGTATATTGTTCGACTTAAACACCTTTACAATTTTATTATCACGGTACAGATAGATATCAGGAAGTCCGCAATTGATTACACTGATCACATTATTACTTCGATCCACGCTCAGGTAGGCACACGCCATAAACATCTGAGTGGGCAGCAGGTCATTCAGCTTCAGGTTTATCTCTGATAGTGTTTCTGCAAAGCCAAAACACTTCTGTGTCATACTGTGGAAAACATCTGAGACGGGTATTGCACCGATTGCAGCAGAAAGCCCATGACCGGTGAAATCTCCAACCAGAATATCGAGCCCGGTGGTCTGGTTCTGCTCTGCGACAATTAAATCACCATTAAACATCGACATGGGCGTCATAGAATACTGTAAACCAGTACTCTCACCCCTGATATCGTGTCGGGTAATCTTGTCAAACAGCTTTTTGGTAACATTCATTTCCTGCTGCATTTGCAGGTTTATTTCCTGTATTTTTCGATTTTTCTCTTCGATCTTGGAATACAGGCCGGCAATTCGCAGCATTGAGTTTATTTTAGAGGTGAGTAATACATGATTGTATGGTTTGGTGAGAAAGTCATCGCCACCAGCCTCGATACATTTTGCCAGAGCAGATTCGTCTGTCATAGCTGTGAGGAAGATGATGGGTATAAAACGTCCCTGCCTGCTTTTAATAATTTTCGCAGCCTCATAACCATTCATAATAGGCATCATTACATCAAGCAGAATAATATCAATATGATGCCTTTCTACAGCTTCAACCGCCTGCTCTCCGTTTTCAACCTCGATCGAGCTGTAACCGAGCTCACTAACCAGGGCACGTAAAACCAGCCGATTGGTTAAATCATCATCAACAATGAGGATGTTTTTTTCGGAGTGCAACATGCGCTGTAAGCATCAAGCCATGGTGAATAACTTATCAAAGCTAGCAATTGTGAGAATTTCGTGGATCTCATCATTATAATTAATCAATCGAACCGTTGCATTCTGTGATTCAGCATGCTCCTTGAGTAATAACAACATCCCCAGAGCTGAGCTATCCAGATAATCTGTACCTGACAGATCGACAATATATTCACCTGATGTAAGATCGAGATCCTTATAGGATTTTCTAAAATCATTGTGCAAACTGAAATCAAATCGCCCATTGATTCTGATAGATGCTGTTTTGGCATCATCAGACATGTTGATACTTACACTCATACGTATATCCTCATATTGTTAAAACAGTTCAACATCGCCCTCATCCATATTATCCTGACTTGCTGTTCTGGAATGAATCACCCTGGCCTTTTCTGTTACTTCGTGTAGCTCAGAGTTGAATCTGTAAATATCATCACTCAGCCTAAGTATAGCATCACTGGCATCGTTATTATTTGACAAAGTAGAACGCATCTGTAGACACAATTTTTCTACCAGATCAAGGTGTTGAATTAATTGCTCACATTTCTGCCTGGAAATATCTTCAAATTGCAATGAGCGTATCGCTATTGCGACACCATGCTCTACATTCAGCGTTATTCTCTTGATTTCATCAAGTTTATCATTAACAACATGATTAGTACCGTCCATCTCTGATAGTATTTGATCGACCTTCTGCTTATGCTGCATAGCTACACTAAGGTCCTTACCGGCAATTTCTGAAACCATATCCTTGGCACGAGCAATATTACTCTTGGAATTTTCTACAACATCACGAATTTTCTCGTTCAATGCATTTGATTTCTGAGACAATGCCCTCACTTCATCAGCGACAACAGCAAAGCCTCTACCCGCCTCACCAGCACGAGCAGCTTCTATTGCTGCATTTAAGGCTAGCAGGTTTGTCTGATTAGCTATGTCACTAATTTCAGAGAGTAGACCGTTAACCGAGTCCATCTGATTCTCGATATCATCAACCGTGTGTACCATAGTCATGCCACCACGACTAACCTCTGTGATGTGCTCCAGAAAATAATCCAGTACCTCACGGGTATCCTCAATAAAACTGGCATGATCCTCGTTTGCATCCATAGAGTGCATAAGATCGATAAGCTCGCGGGCCAACGCCTCCTGAGATGACGACTCCGTTGACAGGGTGGTAAAACTGGTTGATAACCCTGCTACTGCTTCAGAAACAACCGAACTCAACACTTCTACATGACTGGAAATCACAGCAAGCTCATCTGCAAGATTCGCATACTGATTATCCATATGGGATACAAGCTCTGAGGAATCATCACCCTGAACAACATTACCGTCTTCGCCTGAATCCTGATTACGCTTCAGGCTAAACACGGATACCACCAGCCAGAGAATACTAATCAGGCTCACCATAAGAACAGCAGCGCTCCCAACACCTGAAACAAGTGCATAAACAACGACTGCTATAGAGATAAGAATGGATAATATAATCAGTTTCATAGTTATTTTATGCAGAAGCGTAGTATTTCTGTTGATACTTTTCGTAAAGGTAGCTCCTTATCAACCGCACCTAATTTAACGGCATTACCCGGCATTCCCCAAACAACACAGGTATCCTCATCCTGAGCGACTGTATATGAACCCTGCTGATGCATTTCCAGCATACCTTTGGCGCCATCATCACCCATACCAGTGAGCAGGATAGCCATTGCATTAGGGCCAGCTGATTGAGCAAGCGACCGAAACATTACATCAACACTAGGTTTATGACGATTAACCGGAACTCCATCATTGAGTCGACATATATAGCTTTTACCTTTACGCTCAATAATGAGGTGTTTATCACCAGGTGCTATATACGCATACCCTGGCTTAATCAGCTCACCATCTTCAGGTTCTTTAACTTCTATTTCACACATACGGTTAACACGCTGGGTAAATGAAGCACTAAAGGAAGAGGGTATATGCTGAGTTATGACAATAGCTGGCGAATTTGCAGGAAGCATCGTTAAAACCCGTTTTATCGCTTCTGTGCCACCTGTAGAAGCACCTATACCTACAATTTTATCAGTCGTACTAAATTGCTGGTTACCATCAATCTCATCAATAATGCTACCGGCATCATATTTAGGCTTAACCTTCAGCTTATGCGGCGAGGTGACATATTCCTGAACCTTGGCACGAGATGCAGTTAATACTTTTTCAATAATCTCATCGGTATAATCGGTCAATGTTGTTTGCAAGTCTGTTCTTGGCTTGGCTACGTAATCAATCGCACCTATTTCAAGCGACTCAAGTGTAATATCTGCACCCTTTTCTGTTAGTGTTGACACCATAACTACCGGCATAGGGCGCAAACGCATCAGGTTTTTAAGAAAGGTCACTCCATCCATTTTAGGCATTTCTATATCTAGTGTTAAAACATCAGGGTTGAGCTTTTTTATCTTTTCCCTGGCATCAAGAGGATCACGAGCAGTACCTATAACTTCGATCAATGGTGATGATTCAAGCATAGTCGTCAGCATCTGTCTTACCAGAGCGGAGTCATCAACTATAAGTACTTTAACTTTACGACTCATATTCAGACCTAAAACAACTCGACATCACCGGCAACTGGCTGATGATCAATCTTATCCCGATAGGACTCTTCGCGTTTACGAATGGTATCATTATGTAATGTATACAGTTTCTTCATCCTCACCCTGCCAGTTGCAGGATAGAACAGTATTTTCCTGGGATAGATATCACCTGTATCCTCGGAAATAATCGAAATACCTTCCGATTCTAGATAATCATGTGCAAAATCTATATTCTTTCGCCCTATATCAATACTATTCATACTCTTGATGACTCGACCACCACCAAACAACTTAACCACAAGGTTATTTTTGCTACCTCCTGCTTTCAATATTTCATTAATGAGAATTTCCATTGCAAAGTTTCCATATCGGGTCGCTGAAGTCATATGCTCACGACCAGAGTGCTCATCCTCGCACCCCAGTGGTAGCATAAAGTGATTCATTCCCCCTATGCCACGTTTACAATCCCATATGCATGCTGCTATACAAGATCCCAGGACCGTATTTATCATCTCATTATGCTTACTGACATAGTATTCACCTGGCAAAAGCTTTGCTGAAAACACATTATGCTTTTTATCCCAGTAACGGTTAATATGCTCTAATCCCACTATACATGCAGGTAATTCGTGATCACCTTTATTGAGCAAATTGACACGTCCCTCATGCATGTTGTTTACTTAACTCTCTGATATATTGTTCGACCAAGTGATTTGAATCGATCGGTAACTTTAAAAAGTGACTCAGAGTGCCCGATAAATAGATTCGCGTCCTCGGTCATCATATTTGCATATCTGTCAAATAGTTCCATCTGAGTATCCTTGCTAAAGTAGATAACAACATTACGACAGAAGATAAAATCAAATGGACCTGTGAAAGGCCACTCATGTAACAGATTAAGCTGCTTGAAAGTTATTATATCCCGCAGCTCCCCACTCATTTTTACCTTCCCTTTGTTTTCACCACTACCTTTTCTCACATATCGACTTATATGCCCCTTATCCAGTCCAGTGACACGGTCTGCATCATAGATACCGGACGCACCCCTGGCGACCATATCATGATCAAGGTCTGTAGCAAGTATTCTGATATCCCAATCTGTCTTATGCTTAAAATAGTCCTTTACGGTCATTGCAATTGAGTATGGTTCTTCACCAGATGAGCATCCTGCAGACCAGATACGAAGCCTTTTATTCATTTTGCATCTTTCGAGCTCCGGGAATAATGAGTCACGCAGAAATTCAAAATGATGCGGTTCGCGAAAAAATGATGTGAGATTTGTGGTAATCGCATTTGTAAACGAGACAAGTTCAGATTCATCACCCGCCTTAAGCAGCTCACAATATTCTTCGAAACTATTTACACCAACCTTACGTATGCGCCTGGCAAGACGGCTGTATACCATAGTACGTTTAATATCAGTAAGAACAATACCAGTTCTTTCTCCAACCAGAGACTGTATAAACCTGAAATCCTTATCTGTAAAAGGAAACTCTTTTTCCTCAAAACTCAAAGAACCCATAGCATCACATCACAACTTTGCGGTTATACCCTTTAGAACTCTTCCCATTCTTCATCGTCTGAATCTGCTGGAATTGGCCGACTTCGTGCTGAACTGACACGTTGCTTTCGACTTTGATGTCGAGTCCTTTCTGGTTCAACATGTTTTCTGCGCCTTCTTCGCCTGGGCTTGACAATAACAGGCTCTTCCTCTTCATCAATATCAAAGAAGTCCATCAGGCTGTTCATTGATTTGGCTTCTTCGTTCATCGATTCGCTAGCAGCGGTTGCTTCTTCGACAAGTGCTGCATTCTGCTGAGTCATTTCATCCATTTGAGCAATCGCCCTGTTTACTTCCTCTATTCCAGCCGATTGTTCTATTCCTGCTGCAGCTATTTCCGCGATAATATTGCTGACTTTCTTCACTGCCTCGACTATCTCATCGAGAGTTTTACCTGAATCATCTACCAGCTTCGAACCTTCCTCGACCTTTTCTACACTGTCATTGATAAGCCCCTTAATTTCCTTGGCCGCTCCCGCTGAACGCTGTGCCAGGTTCCTGACTTCACCGGCAACAACAGCGAATCCTTTACCCTGCTCTCCCGCTCTGGCAGCTTCAACCGCAGCATTCAATGCAAGCAGATTGGTCTGAAAAGCGATTTCGTCGATAACGCCAATGATATCGGCTATCTTCTTACTACTACTGTTAATTTCACCCATTGCTTCAACTGCACGCTGCACCACTTCACCACCCTTTTCGGCCTGTTGGCGTGCATCAGAAGCCAGTTGATTAGCCTGTTTTGCATTATCAGCGTTCTGTTTAACCGTCGATGTCATTTCTTCCATGCTTGAGGCTGTTTCCTCAAGGCTCGAGGCCTGTTCCTCGGTTCGCTGACTAAGATCCGCATTTCCCCTGGCGATCTCATCTGCCGATGTCAGGATGGTTTCCGAACCAGAAACAATCTGATCAACCATATCTGCCAGCACATCAGTCGTACTGTTGATGGCATCTCTGAGATCAGCAAATTCTCCCGAATATTCACCCTGCATCTGTTCTGTAAGATTACCTTCTGAAATCTCTTTTATGACACGTTGAGATTCTCGAAGTGGTTTAACAATCGACTGCATCAACTGATTAATTCCATCCGACAAATTCCTCATAAACCCTTCATAGGTAGATGCATCAATACGCGATTCTAACTGGCCGAGTGCAGCATTATCGATAAGATTCTGAATCTGTCTCTCTGCATCTTTCTGATCAGTGATATCTCTCCACTCAACCATATTCCCCATCATATTGCCCTGATGATCGACAATTGCTGTTGCATTAACAGAAAACTCAAGCCCAGCAACACTAATCTCTGCCTGCGCCGGTAGATTATCCGGATTACCTAGCAAGCTACGCTGATGCATTGGGTTTTTATGGAACTGGTCTATATTCTGGCCGACAAGGTTTCGTGCATCGAAGCCAGGAAATATCTTCCTTAGTTTATCTGCTCTTGCCGCCATCATTTCAATCACAGCAGGATTTGCATAGGTGATGAACATATCCGTATCACAGATCATAAGATTTGCCTGAGCGCCATCCACGGCAGACTGCAATCTGGCTACCTCAATCTCCTTTTGCCTGACTTCAGTAACATCAGACCATTCGAGCGTATTACCAACATATCTGTCCTGAGCATCCATGATAGCTGTAACATTCAAGGAAAACTTCAGGTCGCCGATCTCGATATCGGTCTGATAGGGTAGATTAGAAGGATCTGCCAACATAGTTCTCTGGTGCTGTGGATTTTTATGAAACATATCGATACAGCTACCAATCAATTTAGCAGGACTAAATCCTGGATACACTGCACTTAATTGCATCTGATATTTCGACAGTAAATCTATACTCGACTGATTGGCGTAAGTAACAACAAAATCCCTGTCAATCATTATGATCGCCTGCATTGATGCATCGATTGCTCCCTGTAATCGAGCTGCCTGGCTTGCTTTTTCCAGCTCATCCGTTACATCAGCCCACTCAAGTGTATTACCTATATAATTACCCTCGTCATCGATCATCGCCGTAACGTTGAGCTTGAAAGACAGGTGCGCAACATGAATCACTGTAGAATATGGGAGATTCGAAGGATTACTCAACAACTGTCTTTGATGTGCTGGGTTTGAATGAAATATATCTATATTCTTGCCTAACATATTATCAGCCTCAAACCCGGGGTATTCCTGACGCATAACATGTTCATGTTTTTTCAGAAGAGCCGTGGTCGCCTGATTGACATAGGTAATATTAAAATCTCTATCTATCATCATCATCGCCTGCATCGCACCACTTACAGCAGAGCGCAATCTAGCAAGCTCTTGCATGCTTTCTTCATTAATAACCATGTCATTCATTTCATTCTCTCCAGTTTCATCCTGCTCATTGCTACTGTAAGCACCAAGCATAATCTCAGCTATTTTCGACAATGCCTTTGTCCAGGCCTGTTCTATTTCAGAATTCCATTGACTACCCACAATTTCTTTCATTACGCCTATCAATGTTTCTGCCACAGCCTGATAATGCGCTTCTACTGCACCATATCCCTGATGGCGTCGACCTAACTCTTTCAGAGACTCCTCAAGCACATCAGGCTTTCTCAGATTCCCAATTACAAGCTTCAAAGAGGCAAGCAATTTCTGTTTCTGAGCATTGATATCTGTACCCTCAAACATTGGCCTTACATCAGGATATTTTTCGAAAAGCCTTTCATAAAACCTGCTAACAAGGTCCTGTGCATGGGGCGCAACCTGATCAAAACTTCGTTCTAAAACATCAACGTCATGGGGCTTTAAGTCTTCTGCCACTATTCCACTCATCTTCATACTCCAAAACTTAATCAATACCAGTCAGCTGTTTTAAACCTACAGCATTAGCTGATTCAATGAGCGCTTCAGAACACCCTGCCCAGTGTATTGAGATATTATTACTATGCGCATATCTGTATAATGCACAAAGGAGCTGTAGCGCAGTACCATCGATTCGCTCCACCCTGCTACCATCAATTTCGATTTCATCATTCTCATTTACGAGACTCAGCAACTCATTCTTTAGCGCTTGAGATCGACTAATATCCTGTATCTCATGCAATTCTATACGGTTACCAGGTACATCCGTTTTCACATCAACAACTTCAGGCACATCTATCGATTTCTCCTTATGCTCATCATCTTCAACATGCTCAATAACCACATTGACGATACCCGACCAGGCAGCATTAATCGCTTTCGTCCATCCTCTCCCAACAACCTTCTTGACTGCCGCTAACATATTATCCGTGCTGTATTCATCCGCACTAACGACTTTACTAAACAAGCCTTTATTAGCCGCTATATGTGACAGCAAAATATCTTCGTCTGCATGATGATCAACAATGAATCGAATTACCGACATGGAATGCGCTTGTATCTCTTTAATTTCAGAATCTTCCCAGTCACTTCTCAAACCAGTTACATATGTTGAGACAGCATCCTCGACTTCCTGCATACATGGAACAATTCTTTCAAAACCCTTGATGAGTTCTGACTCATCGAACTCATAACCCAACATAGTTGATTTTAGATCACGATCAGACTGTGACATTATATTTTCTTCATCGGTATTACTACCTGACTCAGTCACAACAGTTTGTGATTCACTTTCCTCATTAAGCCAGGCCAGAGGATCAACACCTATCATTGTTTTTTTCTTTCTTGGCATACTTACATCTCAATCATTGCAAACTCAGCGGCCAGTTTTCTATAGTCTTCACAGCCATTAGAATTACGCTGATATTCATAAATCGTTTTACCAAATCCTGGCGCCTCAGCAAGCGAGCTAGACTCCCTGATACAGGTCTCTAGCACCTCACCTGGAAAATATACATGCAACTTTTCCCTGACATCATTCGCCAGCCTTCTTCTAGGATGATAGCGAGTCACTACGAATCGCTTAGCAATGCTATGCCCAATGCGCTGCTCGAACCCCTGTATCGTTCCTATCAAATGCGACAGACCATGTAATGTCAGATAATCTGCAGCAATCGGTATCAGCACCTCATCAACTGCATATAGTGCACTCACTATGAGAAACCCAGATGATGGCGGACAATCTATAAGAACATAGTCATCTTCTATACCTGCAATTACATCCCTCAATTTTTTTGCAATAGCTGATGACTCCTGATCTATATGCTCTGCTTGCCCCAGGTGATTACCAGAAGCAACCAGATTTAGCCGTGAATTTTTTTTAACGACTACATCTTCAAGACATTCACCGTGCAAAAGCACGTCTTCAATACCTTTATGCTCTCTCCAGTCAACACCCAGACTTACAGTCAAGCTACTCTGAGGATCGAGATCAATTAATGTTACAGTCGATCCATTTTCCGCAAGCAAATATCCGAGATTTGCAGTAGTCGTAGTTTTACCGACGCCACCTTTCTGATTGATTACAGCGATCTTTCTTGTCATTTAATCATATGTTCGATTATTCAGATATCGTATCAATCACTTCCAGCTCGGCTGCATTTAGCATATGGTCAATATCAAGCACGATAATCATCTTTTCATTAACTGTTGCCAGACCAGTAACGAACTCTGTATCTACAGCAGTACCAAAATCTGGTGATGCTTTAACATCATCCAGCGGGATGTTATAAACATCAGAAACCGCATCAACGACAATACCCATGGTTCGACTCTCTTTATTACCACGCATGACATTGAGCACGATCACGACAGTTGTTGCATCGTAGTCTCTTTTCTCCAGATTGAACCTCAGTCGCATATCAATAATTGGCACTATGCTGCCACGTATATTGATAACACCTCGAATATATTCAGGTGTATTGGGTATATTTGTAACGGTATCCCAGCCCTTTATTTCCTGTACGCGCAGAATATCGACGCCATACTCCTCACCAGCCAGAAAAAATGTTAATAGCTCTTTATACTCATTCGCTATTTCCTGGTGCTCTATTTCTTCAGCTATTTCCGACATTTATTAACTCCACATTCACTAAGCCGCACCTTTTACCGAGGGTGCAAGACCGGCAATATCGTTCTGGTACAATTCTATGAGCCCTGCAATATCAATTATCAGGGACACCGTGCCATTTCCCAGTATGGTTGCACCGGATACGCCTTCTACTTTTCTAAAATTTGTTTCCAGGCTCTTTATTACAACCTGCTGCTGCCCTAATAGGTCATCTACAAAGATAGCTATTTTCTTACCCTCTGCCTCAACGACTACCAGCAAGCCATCCGATAATTTTTCTGAGGCCGGCTGAATATCAAATATCTGATACAATCTGACAATAGGAATGTATTCTTCTCTCAGCCTGTAAACTTCAGCATTACCAGCAACAGCATTAATGTTTTCTTCTCTCACCTGCAGGGATTCAACGATAGAGATAACAGGCAGGATATAGGTTTCATCACCTATGCCCACCAGCTGCCCATCGAGTATTGCAAGTGTCAGCGGCAGACGAATTGTGAAAACTGATCCTTCACCTGGACTTGAAGCGACATCAACTGCACCCCCAAGTTCTCTTATATTTCTCCTGACAACATCCATTCCTACACCACGACCCGATACATCACTAATCACATCGGCTGTGGAGAAACCTGGCCTGAATATCAGATCGTATATCTGTTCATCTGATAGTCTTTCATCATTACCTATCAGGTTATTATCCCGCGCTTTAGTCAGTATCTTTTCTTTATTGAGGCCAGCACCATCATCCCTTATCTCTATGACAATATTGCCACCCTGATGATAAGCCTTAAGCTCGATAACACCGGTTTCTGATTTGCCTGCATTTATCCGTGATTCTGGTGATTCAATACCATGATCCAGTGAGTTTCTAACAAGATGCACAAGTGGATCACCAATTTTTTCGAGTACAGTTTTGTCTAGCTCGGTATTTTCACCCGACATAACCAGTTCGATTTTCTTACCAAACTGTGTACTCAGGTCATGCACAAGTCGTGGAAATCTCTGAAATGCAAAGCTGATAGGCATCATCCGAATACGCATGACGCTTTCCTGAAGTTCGCGGGTGTGGCTCTCTAATTGAGATAATCCATCTTTCAGCCGCTCCAGATGCTGCTCATTGAACTCATCATCACCAAACTGGCTCAACATTGACTGTGTTATAACCAGTTCACCGACCATATTGATCAGTTCATCAACCTTACTGATATTAACGCGAATCGATGATGATTCTGAGGCCTTACTTCTTCTGTCTGTAGAACGTCTGTCAGGTGCATCTTCCTGCCTGCGTGAGTCATCGCGTCGCTCCGGGCCTGTATATGCAGCACCAACAACCAGAGGCTTTATCTCAAGTTCACATTCATCATCGACCCACGCAAAGACTTCACGTATTTCTTCTTCATTAATATCCTGGCCATACAGGCGTATATTCCAGCTGATATAACTCCCTTCAGGATCGATTTCTTCAAGCGCTGGCAAATTATCAGTAATGGCCTCCACTTCTGATTCCTGAGCCAGTTCTCTTAACTCTCTTATCAACCTGACAGTATCATTGCCAGTCTTCATAATGTCTTGAAAAGGCGTAAAACAGATATTCCAGCCATCACCCGTAGATTGTTCCTTGCTCGTAACAACCGTATCGTTGACCTGTTCTCCAGGTGCACCGTCATGTACCACTTCACCATTAAGAATGGCCTGCAGTTTTGCTGACATTTCCGCGACAGCGGTGACGTCAACATCTTCCTTATCCTTGATCGCAGTGAGCATACTTCTAAGCGTGTCAACACAACCCAGAAGTACATTTACGATATCAGCGGTTACCTGGCGATCGCCATTGCGCATCTGGTCTAACAGGGTTTCCATATCATGTGTGAAATCTGCTACTGCGGTAAAACCGAACGTGCCGCTGCCGCCTTTGATTGAGTGAGCTGATCTGAAGATTGTATTGATGTTTTCCAGGTCAACTTCGCCCTGCTCGAGCTCGAGCAGGCCTGACTCCATAACATCCAGCCCTTCAAAACTTTCTTCGAAAAATGTCTCGTGAAACTGAGCCAGATCTATCGACATTTATGTGGACTCCTACAGATAAACTAGCGCAGTACCTTCTTAATGGTATTCAGTAACTGATCGGGATTGAATGGTTTTACGATCCACCCAGTTGCACCCGCAGCCTTACCTTCTGCCTTTTTGTCTGCAGCAGATTCAGTTGTTAGCATGAGCATGGGGGTAAATCGATAATTCGCTTCACCGCGTAGATGACGTATAAATGTAATACCATCCATTACCGGCATATTTACGTCAGTTATGATGAGATCAAACTGTTGTGCTTTCGCCTTATTCAGTGCTTCCTGCCCATCAGCAGCCTCAGTGACCTGGTAGCCGGCACCTTTCAAGGTAAAAGACACCATCTGCCGCATAGATGATGAGTCATCAACCGCCAATATACTCGCCATTATGGATATTCCCCTAAATTCACATTTCTGTTTCCGACTATTCCAGCTAATAGTGCTGTGTCTAGGATATGTATAGACCAAGATTCCGCTATTAACCATTCATCCAGACACTCTTTTAGTATGATTTTTATCGACTTATTAGTGACTGTTGATATCTTCAACTGAGTATTCAGGTGGCATCGGGATTTTTTCCTCATTAAGATTGTTTTTTTTAATGAGGTTCTAATAAAAAACCAATCGATAACTCTATCTTATTGTATTTATTGACTTTATTTGAATTCCTCACAACATGCCTAATTGCACAGACAAACTTGAAAAGCCACCGTCAGCGACTAGACTCGAATTAAACAGGGTCTGTCACGGTATCCCCTCCTCTTCCGTAGGCCACCGCATTAAGTCATTGCGTCAGGAATCATAAGTTTGAATGGACAAAGCATAGCCCAGCACGATAGACCGCATATCATTATCGCCGATGATGACCCATCTGTACGATTCCTGCTGAAGCATATACTGGAAAAAGAAAGGTACATCACCCATGATGCTGCCAATGGCATGGAAGTATTAACATTACTTGAGCAGAATCATATAGACATGGTGCTACTGGATGCGGTTATGCCAGAACTCAACGGTTTTGAGGCATGCCGAAAAATTAAGGAGCGCTATGCTGATATACCCACCATCATTATCACCAGCCTTGACGATGATAACTCGGTTGAGGAAGCTTTCAACGCAGGTGCTGATGATTACATTACCAAACCAATTAACTGGTCTGTACTAAAGCACCGTATATCACGCGCACATCATAATACACCTGCCAGTATTATTCGGGACGCGACCAATCTGGCAACTGATATTGAAAACAACGAGTATAGAGTCAGCATACGTTATCGACTATCGATTGATTATGAGCAGCCGGTAACACAACTAGTCCAGTTTAATCAGCTCGAAGCTAAAAATAAACGTCTGCTCAGCCCGGACACACCTCTGCAGCTGCGTCATGCAAGAATTCTGATAGAACGTGCCTGCAAGCAGTTCAAAAACGATAACAAAACAGACAGACTGGCTATCTATATTCAGCCTTTTAATGCAAATCCAGTACAGTTCGTATCTATGCTTCGAGATACTCTGCGTTCAGAGAAAATATCTGAGGCGCAGGTTGAATGCGTATTCAGCGAGTCACAACTTTACAGAAAAGACTATGAGCATTTGTATAATGCAGTATCAGAGCTTAATACCAGGATGCACATAGAAAGGTTCAGTTTTTCACTACATGTACTGAATATCATCAAAAACAGTCGATGTGATGCGATTGAGATCGATATTCCACTAACATATATTTCGCTCAATAACAGCAATAACATATCAATAATGCTGGAAGCTTATAAAAACCGTAACATAACAATAATTGGTGCTGATATTTCCACACCAAAAGAACTAGAGTTTGCAAAACAGATAGGATGCACGGAGTTTCATGGGCCATCGATAGGTAACGACATTAATTAACCTGTTGATGATTAAATATCCACAAGCTATTGCTTGATACTTTATTCGTTAATTATCAATATGAGAAATTACAAGAAACACCTGAGCGTTATAATCATAGCGATCATCTGTATCGCACTGTACAGTGTATTCCCAACGGGTATTACTGCATACGGAAGCATTGCTCTTCTAACAGCCGTAGCTCTCATCATCATAAGCAGTACATCCAGCAGTACGATAGATTCTGGGCAGAGCGCCTCCACCATCGACAATAGTGAACAACTGGCAAGACTGATTTCCGAAACTCACTCTGTGTGCAAACAGGAAGTCAAAATCGTTAAAACAGAGAACGAACAGATTCAGTCATTATTGAATACCGCTATTAAGGGCCTTGTTGCGAGTTTCCAGGGACTGGAACGTGAATCGATGCAACAGAAAAATATGGTATTTTCACTAGTCGATGATGTATCTAATGAGTCTGATAATCACAAGACGATTCAGGGGCTTGCCGTAGATGCTGCCGACACTCTGAAAACCATCATGCAAAACATTACTGATATGAGCAAGCAGAGCATGGAGCTTGTGAACTCATTAAATCAGGTACGTAATGATTACGAGAAAGTTCTGAAACTACTGGATGAAATGGACTCCATTAGTGCCCAGACTAATTTGCTGGCACTGAATGCTGCCATAGAAGCCGCCCGAGCAGGCGATCAGGGTCGTGGCTTCGCCGTCGTCGCCGATGAAGTTAGATCACTATCTCAGAGAAGCCAGAATTTTAGCGACCAGATTCGTGAACAGTTCACCAGTACAGCGGACACGATATCAATCGCCAACACACAGGTTGGTCGAATGGCATCAAGTGATATGAATATGACGATTTCTAACAAAACGCATCTGGATGACATGATGCATGAGATCGAAGCCCGGAACATAGAAACTTCGAACAAATTGTCCGAAATTTCCAAGATATCAGACCTTTTAAATCGACATGTTGGCCTCGCTATTCAATCTTTACAGTTTGAAGACATGGTTACCCAGTTGTCCAGCCATATGGACACACGCATTCAGAAGTTACTACTGATTTCCAGCATGGATGCAACTATCAACCAGTCGCTTGATAATCAGACTGATAGCAGCCTCAATCTCGACGCCCTGGTTGAGATTTTCCAGACAACGCTCTCTGAAATACAAGATTTTGATCTTAGAATGAATCGGAACCCAATATCTCAGCAATCGATGACAAATGGTGATATTGAGCTATTCTAATATTGAATTAACGATATATGGCTGTTCCATACAATGAGCACAATACTTGTCGTCGATGACGACACATCAATTCTTCAGTTTATCGATGAGGCACTATCTGAGCATCATCAGGTTCACACTGCTGAAAATGTTGCGGATGCTGAAACCATCTGTAAAGACAATAAAATTGACCTGCTAATAGCAGACCTTGTAATGCCAGAAAAAAATGGCATAGACATGATTATGGAATTCAGCAAGGCCTATCCTGACATGCGCATACTGGCGATATCTGGGGGTGGAGGCATCACAGGTCGTTTCGATTACCTTCCAATAGCCAAACTGGTAGGTGCTGAGACAACACTAAAAAAACCATTTACCGTAAAAGAGCTCAGGGAAAGCGTCAACACTATACTTGGCCTCCCTATCGAGTAATATGCAACTTGAACAGCAGTTAGAATCGCACCTGATAGAGCAGACACTGAATTACTCTGTCATCTGTATTCTTGATGATGAGCTTAATATACACTACTGCAATCAACGCTTTGCCAGCCTTCTAAACACCACTCAGGAGGCATTGACCAGATGCCCAATCAAAGATTTTACTCATGTTGAAAGCACGCATAATAACTACGATTTTCTTGCCAGCACATTAAATTCGAGACAAACCTGGAAGGGTGAGCTTCAATTCATCACCAGCGATGGTGAAACAATCTGGCTAGATGCCACCTTCACGCCGGCACAGATAGATGATAAACAGTTCCACATTGGGCAACTGGTAGATTCACGACCTAGAAAAAAGCTTATCGACGGGCTCAAACAGAGAGCGCATCGACAGGGTCTTATTGCAATACTGGGGCAGGTGTCTCTTAGCAATATACCAGTAACAGATCTACTTGAGCAGACACTCGCCGTTGTCTGTGGGTCTCTTGGAATGTCTTCCGGTATCATTCTTGAACTAGCAATTAATGGTAAATCCGCTCTCGTAAAAGCCGCATATAATACGCCACAGGTAAAAGCTGCAAAAACCGTAATACAGGCATCAAGATCCAACCTCATAGGTTTTACTATGAGTAGCGACACACCAGTTTCCTGCGAATCCATAAAAGCTGAACATCGGTTCGAGTTCCCCGACGAGCTAATAAAAGACAGCTACAAATCCTTCACCAGCCTACTGATTGGTGAAAAGAACTACCCTTTTGGAATTTTTATTTTATTCAGCCCACTCGAAACCAAACTTAAATTCGATGAACTGAATTTTCTGCAATCAATATCGAATATTCTTGCTGAAGCGATAAATAGAAAACACATGGAAGCCTCTCTCAAATATGAGCGTGAACTTTCGCGTCGATATATTGATGTGGCTGAGGTTCTCATTATCGTACTGGACAATCATGAACGCATCGTTCTAGCCAACCAGCATGCTTCACATATTCTTGGTTGCACGCAGAACGACCTGGCTGGAATGAATTTTATTGACAGTTTCATACCACAGGAGGTCAGGCAAACTTTTCGTGATCACTTTCACCAGTTACTGACTTGTCAGCTAACGCCAGACACTGAATCACACACCAGTGAGCAACTTCCAATCATCACCTATGATAATCAGTGCCGACAGATACGCTGGAAAAGCACTGTTATATGTGATGATAAGCGACCAATATCTGTCATCTTTGCAGGTGACGACATAACCGTTCAGCTTCAGCAACAGGAAGAGCAGAAATTACTCGAAAACCAGCTTCACCAGGCACAGAAAATGGAAGCCCTGGGCATGCTTGCTGGCGGCATCGCACATGATTTCAATAACATCCTGGCAAGCATACTGGGATTCTCTGACCTTGCTATTGAACACTTAAACAACACAGATGCAAAACTAGCCAGCTATCTGGGTCATATACGCGAATCTGGAATCAAAGCTCGGGATATTATTGAGCAGATACAGAACATAAATTTACAGGAGGAATCATCCTCGAGGGCGATTGTGCTGCCCTCACTGCTAAAAAACACACTCAAAATGCTACGTTCGGCATTGCCATCATCCATGGAAATTGCAACATCGATAGCTCCAGATATACCTGCTGTATTTATTAATGCATCACGGTTTAACCAACTGCTAATGCATCTACTGATTAATTCTCGCAACGCCATGAACGGCAAGGGAACATTGTCTATTAACCTCGATTGTCAGAACATTCAGGGTAAACATTGCACCTGTTGCGGCAAACTTCTGGATCATTCATATGCTGTGCTTACCATACAGGATAATGGACCGGGTATTAGCAAACAGAGTATTACAGATTTACTTGAAAGCGAGTCAGCCGATAGCAATAACTCCGGATTACGAATCGCCAATGACATTGTTCATAGCAGTAACGGCCATATAATTATTTCCAGCTCCAGAATCGATGAACAGTATACTCAGCAGGGAACACAGATTCAGCTGTTATTTAACCTGGAACGTGTTAACGAAGAAAAAACGCGTGAGACATTGCCGATTGACATGTCAATAATCGCCAACAAGCGACTCATGATTGTTGACGATGAAAATAGCGTAGCCTCATTTATCGCCGAGCTATTTAGAAACGCCGGTTTTGAAACGGCAGCATACTGTGATTCGATAGAAGCACTGGAAACCTTTAAACGCGACCCTGACCAGTTTGATCTGATAATAACCGACCAGACTATGCCCGGGTTGACCGGCGATTTACTCGCCTCACAGATGCTGGAACTACGCCCCGAATTACCCATCATTCTATGCACTGGACATAGTAATGCCATAACTGCTGAAGGTGCTGAACAGTTACATATTAAGGGGTTTATGAAAAAGCCCGTCGACTCTGCTGAACTGCTTCACCTGACATTAAGCTTACTGACGGAAGCCAGTATGCATCGTCAGGCATAGAGACTTAATCCACTATCAATCACTCGCTGTACCACATCTCCCTGAGTTTCACCCTGCTTATCTGTTACAACTTCTCCGTCATCAGAACCCTGTGCTGAATATTCCTCTGCCTGTTGCTGCTGTGTATCAGAATGAGTCGCTACATCTACATCCGCAAGATTCAGCCCCTGCTGCTCAAGCATATCCCTGAGACGGGGTAATGCCTGATCAATTGCATCACGTACTGGTGCATGCTGGGCAATAAAATTCACACTCGCCTGATCATCATTCACTGTCAGGCGAATTTCCATCGGCCCAAGATGTGCCGGGTTTAATCTGATTTCTGCGACCTGCTGACCATTTCTTAGCATCATACTTACCTGCTCACTCATCTGCTGTGACCATTGCGTAGTTCCAAGTGACGCAGGAATACTTAAACCTGTCTGAGCATTGGCCATCAGCGGTGAATCCATCACAGGTGTGGCATTAAATACTGAAAGTTGTGGACTCATTGTCTGGTTCAGTTCTGGTACTCGCTGCTGCAGGCTGGCCTGATTCAGCACCTGTGTCGCTGACAGCTGACTGAAAATGGCATCCAGTGCAGGTTTACCCTCGGCCTGACGCAGCCCGCCCTCAAGTGCTGCTACCACTGGTTTCAACACCGGTGCTATATACTGTGTTACTGGCACATCAGTCGATTCACTTTGCGCCTGTACAATACTGGCCTGTGCTAAGACAGCCTGCTGTATACCAGTGGCCTGACCTGTGATCACCGGCTGCGAGCCTGTCATCACAGTTGTGTCACTAGCAGCTTTAAATGGCAAACCTCTGGAAACTATCTGTGCGGGTGACTGACTGAGTTGAGGTATGTGATCCTGCGGCAATGCATTGCCACCCAGCGGCAAGCCTGCGTTCTGAGATGGCATGTCTGTCGCTAGCCCCGGAATCACCAATTCTGCTGAACTATCGAGTTCAGGCAAGCCCGGCTCAGGTGAATCAGGCTGACTACTCAGCGCCGTGCTGATTCTGCTATCCAGCATGATTGCCTGCTGCTCTGCAGTCATCACCAGGGCATCCTCATTGTTCATGAGAAGTGTCGAAGCGGGTGATTCATGCATTGTTTTATCTTGTTGATTATCAACAGTTTTTTGTAGATATTCGGACTCGACAGGTGCTTCGACCTGCTGCTCTAGCTGATGCTCTAGCTGCTGCTCAAGATGGTCTTTGAATACTTGTGGCTGTGACTCTGCCTCACCCTGCCCCGTCGATGTCACACCGGTTGTCGACCTTGATGCTGCGGAGGGAGTTTTTGCCACCTGAAGAACTGAAAGCTGTTGTGTATCCATTGTTCCAACCTGTGTTGTAAACCATTTCATACACAGATTCGCAATTGACGTGCCAACTTATACTGGCTGCGTTAATCGTTATTTCTGGCTATGTCTTCTGCCGAGGATACGGCTGGCGAACTCATCCTGTTCTTTCTGTTCGATACGCGCTTCCAGCATCGCTTCCTGCTGCTGGTATTTAGTGATCACTGCATCAAGCGCCTTGCTTCGCGTACGCGTCTGCAACCAGATAAGGCGCTGGGCTTCGCAGTGCTGCTTTCGATGCTCAATCTGAAGATGCGCCTGCTCGATACTCTGGTTCAGCTTGTCGAGAAACAGCTGGTAATCCCGTAACTGGTGAATCGACATATGGCAGCTGACCCGCTTTTCACTGTACTCAATACGGTAATCAAGTAACTGTTCGAGCTGATGCTGAGCCTCTACCACCGATTGCTGCGCAGCCACATACACCTGCACAGCCTCCTGCTGTTGCTGGTCCGCAATATGTGCGATGGATTGCATGCGTTTCGAGCGCATCACATGCCTCTCAGGTTATATACATTCAAACTTTATGCCGTTTCATTAATCTTGCTAACCGCGTCACCTTCAGCAATCAATTGATCGAGCTGATGCTGACTGTCACTCAGATTAACCGCTTCGGTCATATCCTGCTTCAGGAACTGCTGAATACGTGGCTGCATCATGATCGCCTGGTCGATGGCCGGATTCGTGCCCGCCTGGTATGCACCCACATTTATCAGGTCACGGTTCTGTTCATACAGTGAGTATAGCTGCTTGACCCGGTTACTCGCCTGTAACTGAGACTCTTCGGTGACCATCGGCATGACACGGCTTACCGAAGATTCCATATCAATAGCCGGGTACTGCCCCATATCCGCAAGCTGACGAGATAATACGATGTGCCCATCAAGAATACCGCGAGCAGCATCTGCAATAGGGTCATTCTGATCATCTCCTTCTGTCAGCACGGTATAAAATGCCGTGATTGAGCCTTTACCTGCCTGACCATTACCCGCACGCTCCACCAGTTGGGGAATACGAGCAAAAACCGAAGGCGGGTAACCTCGGGTCGCGGGTGGTTCAGATATCGACAGGCCAATTTCCCGTTGTGCCTGGGCGAATCGCGACAGGGAATCCATCAGCAACAGCACCTTCTTACCCTGGTCACGGAAGTACTCGGCGACACTGGTGGCCAGCATCGCACCATGAATACGCACCAGCGGTGAAGCATCTGCAGGTGCAGCAACCACACAGGCTCGTTGCAGGCCTTCAGGCCCAAGGATATCCTGCACAAACTCCTTCACCTCTCGTCCCCGCTCACCGATCAGACCAACCACGATCACATCGGCCTCGGTATACTTTGTCATCATCCCCAGCAAGATACTCTTACCCACGCCGGTACCGGCAAATAGCCCCATTCGCTGGCCACGGCCAACGGTCAGGAGTGCATTAATCGCACGCACGCCAACATCTAACGGTTGCTTGATGGGTTCACGCAAGAGGGGGTTTACGGGCTTACCTGCCAGCGGCATATCCATGGCATGTTTTGCGGTGATGCGAATAGGCCCCTGATCATCCAGTGGACGACCTCGACCATCAATAACTCGCCCAAGAAATCCGTCACTGATGGTCACGAAACTGGAATGGCCAACCGGAATAACGCGTGCATTGGGCACCAGACCACGACTTTCACCCATTGCCATGAGAAAAGTTTTCTCATCGGAAAACCCCACCACTTCGGCTTCAATATGATGATTTCCCGGTGCAACGATATCACAGCTAGTGCCTACAGCTGCCTCACAGCCAACGGCCTCAAGTGTTAAGCCCACCATTCGCGTCAGGCGTCCTTCAACTATCGGTTCCGGGGAGCTTAGCAGGGATTTTTTTCTGCTGAGATTAGACTGCCACTTCTGATAATGATCACTCATCTGCATCGGTATTTTCTCCCGACTCATGCAGATCCAGTTGTTCTACCAGCTGTTGCAGACGCGTTTCTACGCTGGCATCGATATGTGAAGCATCCGACTCCACCAGGCAACCACCAGGGGTAATATTATTGTCGGACACATAGCTCCAGCTCTGATTATCGATATCGATTTCTGCCTGATTAAGCAATGCCAGATCATCCGGGTGCAGGCGCACACAAACATTACGCGAACGCACTGGCAGATACTCCAGCGATTCATGCACCAGTGCATAAATATGTTCGGCTTCCAGGCTACTTTCCTTTTTCAGTAAATGCCTTGCAAGCTCAACGGCAAGGTTCGAAAGCTGCTGCTCAACTGCCTCGTCCATATTCTCGAGGGGGTGATTCATAAAGCGGATGATTGATTCTAACTGTGTGGCCTTTTCGCGAAATGCCTTTACTTCAATCTGCATTTCCTCGTAGCCTTTCTGGCTGCCTTCTTCGAAGCCTTTTTTATAACCTTCCTGGTAGGCTTCCTCGTAGGCTTTTTTCTGAATCTCTTCGATTTCTTCTACGGTTTTGGGGCGAACACTGTCTTCCCGCATGCCAACGATTGGTCCCGTCAACTCCGGGGGCAGGTAATGCTGTATATCTGCATCTGTTACCGTATATTTTTTTGGCATCTGTTCACCTTAAAGATCAGGCATTGCCCGCCTGAACCTTATACAAACTCTTCACCGCCACCACCCAGCATAATCTCACCTTCATCCGCCAGTCGGCGTGCCGTGCTGAGTATTTCCTTCTGAGCGGTTTCGACTTCACTCAGGCGTACGGGACCACTGGCTTCCATGTCTTCACGCAGCATTTCTGCCGCACGCTTCGACATATTCTTGAGAATTTTTTCTTTCAGGCCTTCATCGGCACCCTTCAGTGCGAGTGTCAGAATATCTGTAGAAATCTCTCTCAACAGTGCCTGTATACCTCTATCATCAACCTCATTCAGGTTATCGAATACAAACATGAGTTCCGAGATACCTTCCTGCATATCCTGGTCGATATCGCCAATGGTTTCCATAATCGAGCCTTCGATAGCGGAATCCATAAAGTTAAGAATATTCGCCGCAGTTTTAAGACCACCCATGCTGTTCTGGCTGACATTCTGGTTTCCTGAAAACTGCCGCTCCATAATTTTATCGAGTTCCTGCAGTGCCGAGGGGGGGATGCCTTCCAGCGAAGCGACACGCATCAGAATATCCGGGCGCGCACGCTCGGGTAGCATTTTCAGAACTTCTGCCGACTGATCAGGCTCCAGATAGGCCAGCACGATGGCGATAATCTGTGGGTGCTCCAGACGGATCACCTCTGCAACCGAGCGCGCGTCCATCCATTTCAATGACTCGAGCCCCTTATTGCCACTGCCGAGAAGAATACGGTCAATCATATTATTGGCCTTATCTTCGCCGAGCGCATTCACCATCATCTCGCGAATATAGTCCTCGGAACCGATCCCCACCGAGGTTTTATTGTGAACTTCGCTGATGAAATCATCCATCACCTTTTCCATGGTCGCCTTGTTTACATTCTGCAGATTAGCCATCGCTGAACCGAGGCTCTGAACCTCCTTGGGATTCATGTGCTTCAATACTTCTGCGGCGTTTTCCGAACCGATGACCATTAACAGCACAGCGGCTCGCTGTACGCCAGTTAATGCGGGTAGTTTTTCATCTGCCATTATTTAGCTACCTCTCATTAACTTTCATTGGCCAGCCAGTCTTTGACAACAATGGCGACCTTCTTGGGATCTTCTTTTGCCATATTCTGGGCAAACTCAACTTTTTCGTCGTGGTCCTTCGGCAGTGGAATACCACCTTCACCCATATGCTCCAGCTGTGCGACACCTTCGGGGCCTTCCAGACCTTCTACACCACCCTCGCCAGCTTCGCCTCTGCCACCGGCTCTAGCACCGCCCTCACCGGCTTCTTCACCTTCCGACTCAAGCCGATGTCCTGGCGGGGTATAGCTGGTCAATCCCTTGATCGAGGGTTTGAGAATAGTAAAGATAACGATCAGTATAAGTATAAACGGCCAGATCCACTTAAGCGCGAACTGTATCCATGGATTTTCGAGTAATGAACCTTCAGGAACTTCACCAATTTCATCCAGCGGAGTAAACGATGCATTAATCACGTTAACTTCATCGCCACGCTCTTCATCAAAGCCAATGGTCTGACGTACCAGCGTGTTCATTCGCGTGATTTCCTCATTACTCAATGGTGTACGAGTGGTACTACCATCATCTGCCACACTGACACGATCATCCACCAACACGGCTACACTCAGGCGCATAATCTTTCCGGTACTCTGACGAAGGTGACGAATGGTACGGTCCACTTCATAATTGCGAACTGAATTCTTGCTAGTGTTGAGAGGGGCGGGTCGAGCGGCAGTGGCAGCTTCACCATCGAGTTCACCCGCACCGGGTTGTAGCTGACCACCTTCCGGTGGCTGATTTGCCAGTGCACCGGGAACACCTGCAGTCGCATCTTTGTTAAATCGACTGGTTTCAGATGACTGCTCACTGCGCACCACCTGGTTAGCATTATTAAACAGCTCTTCGGTACTTTCCTGCTGGGTAAAATCGATATTCGCATTAACCGTGGCTCGCACTTTACCCAGCCCGATAATGGGCTCCAGCAAACGCTCGATACGACGCGCATAATCTTCTTCGACCTGGCGGGTATAATCGTACTGCTTTGCGGTCATTGCCACATTACCGGAAATATCACCCGACGATAACAGGCGACCATTCTGATCAACTACCGTGACATGTTCTGGAGACAGACTGGAAATACTCGAAGCAACCATATGCACAATCGCATTGACCTGCCCCTGCTCCATGTTTCGTCCACCATACAGGCTGAGAGCAACAGACGCACTGGGCTGTTCACGCTTGCGCACAAATACGGAATGTTTTGGAATGGCCAGATGCACTCGCGCTGATTTAACATTACGCATGGTGCTAATAGTACGTGCCAGCTCGGTTTCCATAGCATGGTGATAGCGTGCACTCTCAACAAATTGCGAGGTGCCAAAACTCTGCTCTTCCTGCAGCATTTCAACACCGATCGCTGTGCCTTTAGGCAGACCCTGGGCAGCCATTTTCAAACGTGCTTCGTGTACACGACTACTGTCAACCATGACCTGTCCAGAGGCAGCGTTCAGTTCATACTCAATCCCTGCAGCCTGCAAAGCAGCAACGACTTCAGCCGCATCACCGGGTTCCAGCCCGGTATACAATGAAGCGTAATTCGGCGTTGTTCCCCAGCTGTAAATACCAATACTGACCAGTACGGTTACGACAACGCCAAGCACCGCACCAATGATGCGGGGCAAGGGAACCATCATCACGCCGGGTGGAGTTTCAACAACTTGCTCTGCCATAATTCTGTCCGATTAACTATTCTCGTTTACAGCCTTAAACCGGCATATTCATAATTTCCTGGTAGGCACTCAGGAGTCGGTTTCGAATCTGTGTCATTGCCTGGAAGGAGACACTGGATTTTTCCATCTGCACCATCAGCTGTGCCATGGAAATATCAGCCTCTCCTTTTTCAAATGCCGCAGCCATTTTTCCAGATGCCTGCATAGTGTCATTTACCTGGTTAATCTGGTTTGCCAGTAACTCGGAAAAGTCGGGGCCATTTACATTGTTTGCCTGGTTAATGGCACCTGGCTCGGTTATCTGAGCCTTTGCCTGGGCTTCCATGACGCGCATCTGCGCAAGTAACTGTTGAACATTAATATTGTTACTCATCGAAACTACCTCACCTTAAACCGTAATACCTGCATCTCGCATGCGTGCTAACTTATAACGTAATGTACGTGGACTTATACCTAAACGCTCAGCCGCATATTTTCGGCTACCGTTTCCAGCCTTTAGTGCTTCCAGGATTAACTGTTGCTCACGATCCTTGAGGCCATGCATTAGTTCAGAATTCTGGCTTGTATTATCTGCTGTCAGGCTTTCTGCCGACTGCCCATAATCATCAGTTTCCAGATGGATATGCATCGCGCTGACTTCGTTACCTTCGCGGAAAATCAGGGCACGTTGCATGACATTGTCCAGCTCACGCACATTACCACGCCAGGAATAGTTCAATAACTTCTGCTGTGCTTCTGGACTTAGTTGCAAACTATTGTCACGATTTCCTGCATGTCTATTTAACAATCGCACGGCAATAGGAATAATATCGGCGACACGATCACGTAATGGTGGAATCTGCATCGGGAAAACACTCAGACGATAGAACAGGTCTTCACGAAACCGCCCTTCACTGACCTCCCGCTTGAGATTACGATTGGTGGTTGCCAGTACACGAACGTCCAGTTTCAGCGGCTTACGAGATCCCAGTCGCTCAACTTCTTTTTCCTGCAACACACGTAACAGTTTTGCCTGCAGAGCCGCATCCATTTCGGAAATTTCGTCGAGTAACAGTGTGCCATTCTGTGCCAGCTCGAATTTACCAGGCGTTGACTGATGCGCACCAGTAAAGGCACCTTTTTCATAACCAAACAGTACCGCCTCGAGCATATTTTCTGGAATTGCCGCGCAGTTAATTGCAACAAAAGGATAATCACGTCGACTTGACTGATTATGTATAAACTGTGCGAATACTTCTTTACCAACACCACTTTCACCATGCAACAGAACCGTTGCATCACTCTGTGCCACCTTGCTAGCCAGTAACTTAAGCGACTGCATCTTGGGATCTTCGGCGATTAACTCGGCTTCATCAATTGCTGACAGCTTTTCGGGCATGTAGCGATCAATGAGTTCCTGTAATACCTCCGCCTCGAAAGGTTTTACCAGATAATCACTCGCACCCATGCGCATAATATCAACGGCCTTCTCGATACTCGCATAAGCCGTCATTACGATTACCGGCAACTCGGGTTGGTATTCTCGTATATGACGCAATAAATCGTAGCCGTCCATGGGTTGCATCTGGATATCGGTCAGTACCAGTCTGAACTGGCTATCCGCGAGGCGTGCCAGTGCGGCCTGTCCATGTTCGGCGCAGATTACTTCGTAACCAGCTATTTCACAGGTATCACAGATAGCTTCACGCAGTTCCGCGTCGTCTTCCACAACCAGGATATCCGCCTGCTGCTTAATCGCTTCGGCTTGCTTCATTTGAGTCATGCATAACCTCCCATGAACTCCGGCTTATTCGCTTTGATGTCGGCGGCAATGTCTTCACCGCTGGAAAGAAACTGTTCACCCCGTTGCAGCGGTAAACAGACGTAAAAATTACTGCCCTTGCCGGGCTGTGAGCGCACGAGTAAATCACCATGATGGGCCTGCACGATCGACTGCGCGACAGCAAGACCGAGCCCGGTACCTTTTTCGCGCTGGGTATAGAATGCCTGGAAAATTTTCGCCTGCTGTTCGTGCGTCAGGCCCGGGCCGTTATCACGCAGCACAAGGATCAGGTAACCGGCCTGCTGGTACACTTCCAGTTCCATCTCACAATTTTCCGGCTCGCTGGCTTCGATGGCATTTTCTGCCAGGTTCATCAGCACACTCACCAGAGCATCAAGGCTGCCAGTCAAACTAATGTCGTTTTCACTACTGATAATACTTAGCTTCGCCGCGTTTTCCCGTAAGCGATTTTCAATACGCGCATTGAATGTCACTAGCAGATCATCAAGAGCAAAATGCTGTTCTGAAAATTCGCCACCCTTGGCATACATCAACATGTCATTGATCAGTTTTTCGAGGTAACGCAGACTAGTGCGAATTTTATGTACCGCCTTTTGAGGCTTTTCCTCGGCGGGAATATAACGCGGTAGCTGAGATGCGTAGAGCACAGCGGATGCCAGTGGTGTGCGCAGCTGGTGGGCAAGCCCCGCTGCCATCTGCCCCATGGCTGCCAGTCGGTTTTCTCGGTTAGCAAGTTCTTCCAGCATGCGCTGCTCAGTAATATCATCCAGCAGGATAATCTGCCCCTGCCCGGCTTCCAGTGGCTGTGTTTTCACCCGAAGCACACGACCGGACTGCAGGTACAGACCTGAATCCGTATGCCGCGCACAGACACTTTCATAAACCTGTTGCCAGTGGAGACCACCCAGTGATTGTTCCAGTAATTGTTCTGCAGCCGGGTTAGCGCTTTGAATCAGCCCTTTTTCATCAACCTGTAACACACCTGCAGGCAGCGCTGCGAGCAGGGTTTCAAGACGCTGCGCCAGCGCTTCTTTTTCTGCAAGCTGGCGCATACGTTCATCCTGCGCCGAGGCCAGCTGGGCCGTCAGGCGCTCAGCGCGCTGATCCAGGTCATGGTAGGACTGCTGAAGTTGTTCGGATAGCCGCCCAAACTGCTCGAAGGCGGCAACAAGTTGTACAGGGTCCATCTGTGCAGCACCCTTATCGGTGGGGTCCTGGGGCACTGCATCCAGCACCTCGGTAGCATCGGCCCGTGGGGTGGGACGACCTTCCGTTAATAGGCTAGATGATGTTTTGACTGCACTCTGCATGACGTGTTTGTGTCACCTGTATTCAACTTAGCAGTAATGCAGCATTTATTGTGCCAGAAATTTTTATCCTTATTTATCAGCGACTTGTGTATATAGCGGCAAAGCCGAGTCAATATTTCGGCTTATGAGGCAGGACATTGCCGCCTGCTGCATGCGAACGAAATCATCGATGAAGCGCATGTTGATAGCTTAGATTTTTTATGGTTTTGCCATTTCCATTACTCGTTCTTAGCCGATATAAACAAAAAGGCTGCCTTGTTAGGCAGCCCCTTTATATTATCTATCTAGCCTGTGTGCCTGAAATTATCTGCCACTTTTAATCGAGAAACGATCTGTATCTTGACCCGTTGGCTTATTATTACAGATCATCACCTGCCCAGTTGCTAATCGTCCAGTCGAATTTAATGGTAGGCCATTCAGCGTACAACTGGCCTCTCCTTGTATTGACAATATTTCATAATTGACAACTGTTCCAGGACAAATGCTGACTGAGTTTTTACCGCCAGTCGTCAAGCCAGTTTGCGTCATAATATGCCCTGTGAATACAACCTGAATCTGCTGATTCACGGCACCACTCTGACCACCACCAGTTGAGATTACACGAATATCCGGAAAATCCATCTCACACTGGGTAGGAATCATCACCTCAGCCTCAAGGTCATTCATAACAATGTTATCGAGAGAAAAGACTTTAAAGTGTTCATCTGTGGCAAAATAAACCATTGTCAGGTTACGGAAGGTATCAGGCAATACAGCCGTCTGGAAATCTGCTAATGGCCCAGTACCATCATTAACGAAATCAAGATAAACAGTTTCTGTAACAACGCTACCATCCTGAACAAAACCAGTCACATTGATATAGCTTGCCGCGCTACGATTTCCAATATGCGTTTCACCATAATCGAAAGCAACAAGGTCAAATAATCCTGCATCGTTTTTATAAACAGCGATCGGTTCGGGGCCAATCTGCGTAGCAAGATACTGCGTGCCGTTATCAGCACAATCCGGCGTACAGGAAGTACCCGTACTGATCCAGAACCAGTTTCCTGTTGCTTCAACCGTATAGCCTGAATCCGTTACACTATGAAACACACCACCCGTATCCATAGACGAAGGTAAACGATCGAAAGTAATGTCTGAAGCATTTACAAATCCAGCATACGTAAATAAGGTTATCAGCGAAGCAGAAGCGAGCTGTTTTTTTATTGCATTTGCACTAATCACAACAATTTCCTTGCATTATAATAATCAAACTTCAAAACTAATCAGTTGCAACCAAAAAGTAAACAGTGAAAACTCCTGTTCTACCCGTGCTATTTAGTTTTGTGACAACGTTCAACAACCAAGCTCCCTTCATTAACCCCAGATCAGGGTTTCACACTATAGGTAATGGGATGAGTCTTAAGGAAAAATCAGCAATCGAAAATAGGGGGGGGCGGAGTAAAAACACCTATTAATGATCTAGTTTTAATATATATTGCATGCTTGTGGGTTTTACTCCGCGCTCACTAGTTAGGCTCCTAGTTACTCACTTACTAACGATTTGTGTTTATTAGCAAAGAAATGCTTTCAACCAGGTTTCCCGCTAAAGGCTAAAAGCAGCCTAACTGGCTTTAATATTGTACTTCTTAAGTTTCTCAACCAGAGTCGTACGCCGCATCTTCAGAAGTTTCGCCGCATGGGCAACCACACCATCGGTTTTATCCAGTGCCTGTTTGATTAACTCAACTTCCATACTGGCCAGATGCTCCTTAAGGTCGATTCCCTCCTCGCCCAGTGCAGCTGACTCTGGCGTGATAGCGGGCTCGGCCAGTCCCGCACTGATTCTTTCTGGTAGATCAGCAGGCAATGGCTCTGGAGCAGGCGTACTATCCAGCTCATCATCATCCATATCGGCAAACATCAGTGCCGGATTAAAGGGTGGCTTCTCGGTTGCAGTGCGTGCAGCGGGTAGCGTAGACGGTGTCGCCTGCTGGTAGCGTGGTGGCAGGTGCTGCACGTCAACGATACTCTCCGGATATAAAATAGACAGTCGCTCTACCAGGTTGGCCAGTTCACGCACATTACCGGGCCACTGGTACAGGCTAAGCATTTCCATGGCCGCCGCCGTAAGGCGAACCGAGCCACGGTTCTCCGCTTCCAGCCGATCGATCTGGTCCTGTAGCAGGAATGGCACGTCTTCAAGGCGCTCTCTTAACGAGGGGACTTCGATCGGGAATACATTTAATCGATAAAACAGGTCTTCTCGAAACTTACCATCACGGATATTGGCTTCCAGGTTACGGTGTGTGGCTGCCAGTATGCGCACATCTGCCTGGATACTGCGGTTACTCCCCACCCGCTCGAAGGTTCGCTCCTGTAGTACGCGTAGCAACTTGACCTGCATGGGCAGGCTCATATCGCCGATTTCATCAAGGAATAGCGTGCCCTTCTCGGCCATCTCAAAGCGCCCCTGACGCGAGCTAATCGCACCGGTAAAGGCGCCTTTCTCGTGGCCAAACAGTTCACTTTCCAGCAGGTCAGCGGGAATCGCACCGCAGTTCACCGGCACGAAACCACCCTTACAACGATTGGAAAGCGCATGAATATTGCGTGCCACTACTTCCTTGCCGGTCCCGGACTCTCCCAGTATCAATACACTGGCATCGGTTTTTGCCACCTGCTCGATCATGGTTCGTACATACTGAATGGCAGCGCTACTGCCCCCCAGCTTGGGCACCTGGGCGATCTGGCTGGTGACACTGGCGGCATCTGCCTGGGGCGACAGGGCATCGGCCTGCGCCAGCGCCTCCATCACCGGCTCGTAACGAAGCGGCATAGCCAGTAGCGATACCACCTGATCGTACTGGGACTGGTACTTCTCCAGCAGGTTGTTATCTATATTAAATAGAATTACCGGCAGTTTCGCAGCAGCCGCCAGCTCGATAACCCTGCTCCTGTCGGCATCCCCATGGAACTGACCCAGCATAACAACCCGGAAATCACCCTGCTGCATCGCCCCGGGAAGCGCATCAAGCTCATTCACAAAACGAGCCTCCAGATCGAGGAATGTCATCAGTGACTGGATTTCATTAAATAGCCTGGGGTCGTCTTCGACCAGGAGTATGGGACGTGTCTGCTGGCTATCTGCCATGGGTTACCTGCGGTTTTTCATTTCACTGATGTGGATTAAAGCAGATACACGCCAAATGTCAAAATTTTGTCTCCCAATATTCCTCATAAATTCATAAACTTAGCCAGCACTATTCCATAACTAACGCGCCACGGCGGATGATGCGTCAGTTTGTCCGATAAAAGCCACTTTACGACCAGCAGAGTGACCGTCTGTCACCAGGACGAGATGCTTTATGCTATAAATATCAGTAGATTAGAGGTGAAATTTTCCCGATTCACTGGTCAATAAGGCGTTTTGAGATTTTTTTTCTTAAAGTTTTTCCACTGGCCGCCGCTAAGCTGGTTGAACGAAGCATTTAGCTCGATTTTACGCTAACAAGCGCAACCATTACTTCCTTTAAAACACAGGGTTTTACTGGAAGGGAGGAATCAACCATGCCACAAATCGTAAACACTAATATTTCTTCTCTGTTTGCCCAGAGCAGCTTGAATCGAAGCCAAAGCTCACTGCAAACCTCGCTACAACGCTTATCTACTGGTCTGCGTATTAATAGCGCAAAAGATGACGCTGCAGGTCTGGCAATTGCCGACCGTTTCACCTCTCAGATTCGTGGTCTTAATCAGGCTGTACGAAATGCAAATGACGCCATCTCCATTTCACAAGTCACTGAAGGTGCTCTTCAAGAATCTACCAACATCCTGCAACGTATGCGTGAGCTGTCAATCCAGTCAGCTAACGGCAGTAACTCTGGCTCTGACCGTGCTGCACTACAGCAGGAAGTTGCCCAGCTACAACAGGAATTAACCCGTATTGCCGAAACCACCACATACGGCAACAGAAATGTACTGGATGGCACTTTCTCAGGTGAAGCCTTCCAGGTAGGTGCATTTGCCAATGAAACCGTTAACGTTTCACTGTCTGCAGCACGCGCCACCGATATCGGTAGTCACCGTTTCGATGCAGACGGCTCAGGTCTGGGTGCAGTTGAAGCTGCAGCCGCAGCCATTCCTGCAAGCACAGTCGCCGGCACAACATTCACGGTAGCCGGTTCACTGGGTTCAGCAGTAGCCAACTATTCTGCAACAGATGCAGCAAGCCAAATTGCTGCCGCTATAAACGCCGACACTGGCTCAACCGGTGTATCTGCAGACGCCGTTACACGGGTTCGACTTAGCGCACTGGATACCACAGGCGTAGTTGCATTCGACCTGGCTACCGCTAACAACGGTGGTGGTAGTGCTAGTGTATCCATCAGTGTCAACGTCACCAACACATCTGACCTACAAGGCCTGGCAGATGCTATTAACCTGCAGGCAGCTACCACAGGTATCACTGCGGTTTCAAATGGTTCTACACTAGACCTGACCAATACTAATGGCGATGACATTACCATCACGAACTGGGACGTAGGTACTGCAGATGATGGTACAGGTACGATTACCGTTACCTCACTGAACTACGATGGTACAGCCACAACGGCAGAAACAACTAACCTGGTAGACGCTGCTGCCAGTGCAACTGACTCAACACGTATTACTGGTCAGCTGCGTGTTGACAGCGCATCTGCTTTCAGCGTCAGTGGTGCTAACGCGACGGTATTCGCTTCTGCCTCATTTGCTTCTACCTTTACCTCGGTTGACAGTGTTGATATCGGTACTGCTGCAGGTGCACAGGCTGCGATCTCCATTATCGACGCGGCGATTCAGGGCATTGACTCACAACGTGCGACACTGGGTGCGATCCAGAATCGTATGGAATCAACTATCGCCAATCTGGAGAATGTTTCCAACAACGTTTCAGCTGCACGATCTCGTGTACTGGATGCTGACTTTGCTCTGGAAACCTCAAACCTGACACGTACGCAGATTCTGCAACAGGCAGGTACCGCGATGCTAGCTCAGGCTAATGCGATTCCTCAGAACGTTCTTTCACTACTGCAATAAGCGTAGGGATCTCGACATGGGGAAGCGGGTGAAAACCTGCTTCCCCTGGACACGATAATCAGGAGTTAGCACCATGAATAATATGGTTACTAATTATACCTCGACAGTCCCCAGTCAGAGCCCTGCTACGCCTGCAAAAAATGCAAACAGTGAAACACCTGCTGTCACTCAAAGCGGCAACCCTGTCGACAGTAATGTAGCTCCGCGGCAAACCGATGCCGTCGAGCAAGTTACCGAAAACATGGAAGAGCGTCTGAATGACGTAGTAGAGAGGCTGAATGACTTTGTTCAGCAAACTCAACGTGATCTGAACTTCAGAGTAGATAAGGAAAGTGGTCGTACTGTTGTGACTGTCACTGACGCCTCAACGGATGAAGTGATACGACAGATTCCCTCAAAGGAAGCTCTGGAACGCATTAAAAACCTTGAAGAAATACAAGGTCTCTTATTTAGAGATCAGGCATAGGAAGATGCACTAACTGGAAAACCATACCATGGACGGTATTGGTACTGTTCTTGCTTCAACTGTGAAGTAGAAGTTGTTTGCTATACTTTACAGTTGGACCATAAACATTTCACTCGAGCATCTCGAAGAGGTATCACACCATGCTCACATCTGCCGGCATCGGTTCTGGACTGGACATAAACTCGCTAGTAACCAACCTGGTCAACGCAGAGTCTGCGCCAAAAACCGCATTTCTGGATAGACAGGAAGCTCAGTTACAAACTCAACTGTCCTCGTTCGGAATTGTAAAAGGTGCGATGTCTGATTTACGCTCAACTCTGACTGCACTGAGTTCAACAGGCAGCTACGATAATCGTAAGGCAAGTTCTTCAGATAAAAGCATTTTTACCGCAACCGCTGACACATCGGCTGTACTTGCTAATTACACGATCCAGGTCAGCCAACTTGCTGAATCACACAAACTATCATCATCTGGATTTGCCAGCTCATCCACAGTGGTAGGCACTGGCAGCCTCACCATCAAGATTGGCACTGACGCCTTTACACTGACAATAGATGACAGTAACAAATCGGTAGCTGGCATTCGTGATGCCATCAATAATGCAGCAACTAACACTGGTGTATCTGCGACCCTCGTCAATGTGGATGATGGTGTCGGTGGTACAGAAACACGATTGGTTTTAACAGCTGATGGGACTGGAAGTGATAATGCCATAACCGTGACAGCAGTTAATGGTGGCGAAGGCGATCTGCAACAGCTTGTATATGACCCACTCCCCGGCTCTGGTGTTACCAACCTTACACAGCTTAACCCTGCTCAGGATGCCATCATTTTAATCGATACTCTGAGCGTCACCAGTAGTAGCAATACTATTGAGAATGCCATAGACGGTGTAACACTGGAACTACATAAGGCTGACCCTGCTGTCGATCATACTCTTACGACTTCTCTTGATACCGAAAAAATCACATCAGCGGTTGAAAGCATGGTCGACAAATACAATGACTTCATAAAAACCATGAAATCATTAACTGCCTATAGCGAAGGTGGAACCAGTGGCGCTCTGCTTGGCGATGCACTGGCACGAGGTATTCTGAGCACAGTACGAAGTAATATAACCGCTCAGGTAAAAAGCATTAGCAATAGCGACTTCAGTTCACTGGCTGCAATCGGCATCACAACAAACGATGATGACACACTGAGCATTGATACTAGCGATCTAAACTCAGTTATTGAAGATGAGCTTGATACACTAACAAATCTGTTCACTGCCAATGATGGTATAGCCACGGTACTGGATGACGTCATTAATGATTATGTCAAGGTCAATGGAATACTTGACTCCAAAACCGATGGACTAAATAACAGCATCAATGATATAGGTGAACAACGCTCACAACTTGCTGACCGCATGGAAGCCTATGAAGCACGTCTACTCGCTCAATTTATTGCCATGGACAATCTGGTACAACAACTCACAGCATCCGGTGACTTCCTGACACAGGCAATTAGTAACTTACCCAAACCAAACAGTGTCAAAAAGTAATAACTGACCTGATTAACCTGGAGAACAACATGAAACGCAATCTCTCAGCAGCTCAACAATATGGCAGCATGGACCTGCAAAGCAAGATTGATCACGCCAACCCACATCAGTTAATACAGATGCTAATTGATGGTGCCATTGTGCGCATCAAAGCCGCTGAAGGCCACATGCAGCGTAATGAGGTTGCTCAGAAAGGTGAAATGATCAGCAAGGCAATTGCCATTATTAATGGCTTACGTAATAGCGTCGACATGAATAAAGGCGGTGAAATCGCTGCAAACCTTGACGACCTTTATGCTTACATGGAAATGCGCCTGCTACAGGCAAACAATGACAACGTCTCCGAACACTTAACAGAAACCCTCGACCTTCTGAATGAAATAAAATCAGCCTGGGATTCTATCGAAAACACTCCAGAGGCGAGTACATTCCGCTCAGAGAAAAGCCAGACAGCCGCACAGGCAACCCCTTAGGAAATGGATAGCCACCTTATCAACCTCTCTCTACAAGCCTACCAGCTTACAGAGCATGCACTTGATAACGCTAGAAATGATGAATGGAATGAGATTCACTCTCTAATTGAGCAGAGAGATGCCATTATTCGTGATATACATGATAAAGTAAGTTACGAAACCTCTTCAATACAGCAAAAAATACGCAATCAACTGGAAACCATTGCTGATTTAAATAACCACCTAATTGAAATAGCCAAGAGCCATCAACAAGTTTTGATGAACAAAAAATCATCAGCAGCAAAATCAAAATCCGCTATTAACAGTTATCTCGATAATTCCTGAGAACTGAACTATATATCGAAATTGATAGCACGCTAAATAAAATCAAACAGGGAAAGATCTTGGACACGTGCAAATGTCTGTTGTGAAGCCTGTAGCGCAGTAGACTGAAACGTCAGACGGCTAATCGCTTCCGCAAAATCCAAATCCTCGATATCAGATTTCACCGATGTAAACTGCAATTTACGAGCATCGTTGTCATCACGTTGCGCATCAATCGAGTTGAGGCGCGCGCCTACACGAGTTCGCACTTCAATAATATTTTCCATTCCACGGTCAATATTATTAAGCGCTGACGCAATACTTTGAATATACTGTGCATTACCCGCTGGTGAGCTCGTTGTACCTGTTATCGCACTACTCAAATCTCGTAGCGTCGTCATAATGCTCTGGTTACGGCTCGCGTTAACAGTAAAACTATCACCAACTGCAGGTGTGCCTGATATCGACACTTCCAAACCATCAAATGAAATTGAACCACCATCTGTATATGCCTGAGCTCCGATTATATTAACTGCACCAGTAGTATTATTATCAACTTCATACGTTGTTGCACTAGTAAATCGTATCGTATAGTCATCACTTAGAAATGCCGATGGATTCAGCACACTGCCTGTCGATATCACACCATTCCCTGTGTTTGCTATATTATTATCAGTAATAAATGAACCATTACCATTACGGATCAATTGAAATACGTCTGCACCTGAATCATTAGTCAGGATCTTTCGATTTTCACCTATCTGCAATTCCAATTGCCCCTGATCACCGTTATAAACATAGTTTCCCGAAGCATCAATAGTGAATGGCTGTGTACCGGTCTGATAACCAGAGAACAGGTATTCACCGTTGACATCTCTCGTGTTTACCAGATTAAAGAGCTCATTATTTAATTCTCTAATCTCATCCGCTATTGCAACCTTGGAGACTGGATCCAGGGTCGCCAGATTCCCCGCCTGAATAGTCAGCTCCCTGACTCTCTGCAACAGGTTTTCTACACTCCCAAGGATACTTTCTTCTACACCAAGTCGCTGTACCGCAAAGTTTGCATTTTCTTCATATTGGCCAATCTTATTTAATGCATCATTCAAATCCAGAATTCTAGAAGCCGTGCTTGGATCATCAGACGGCACAAGATTCTGCTTACCTGTTGCCAGCTGTTGCTGTGTACGAATAACCTCAGATTGTTGCTGCAACATATTCCGCAAACTTTGAGTGTAAATCAGTGAAGTTGAAACACGCATGGTATCAATCTCTTATATCTAGGTTGCATCTAGTAATGTCTGAAAAATAGTTTGCGCTGTCTGCACAACCCTGGCGGATGCCTGGTAAGCCTGCTGGAATCGAATCAGATTAGCCGCCTCTTCATCCAGATTCACGCCTGATATGGACTCGCGTTCTGCCACGGAAGCATTCAGCATGCTTTCTTCCACATCACGATTAATCTTGATTTGTTGAGTCACCGCACCCACGTTTGCTGTCATTGCGCTGTATGATTGTTCATAGCTTGCCGTATTACCACCGATAAACTGCTGATTACTCAGGTCTGCAAAGAATAGTGCATTACGGTTATCTGTTGCAGCGCCGGTATTCTCTTCGATTGTGAGTACATCACCGGGCTGTGGACTACCATTTAAAGTTGCCGACCAGCCATTAAAACTAATCGTCATACCATCGGTATAGGCAACGCCACCGGCTAACAGCGCGGCACCCGTAACATCAAACACATCAAAGGTGTTTGCCGGTGTATTGAAGGTCACGGTAACCGTGTTTAGCAAATTAGCATCAGTCACATCAGTCACGGTTTCATTTGAAATTGTCACATCACCGATATTAGCGGTGGTATCGACACCGCGTATCGGTGATGCCGCGGCAATATCATTGACATCGGTAATCAGCGTGCGAAAACTCTCTGCACCCTGTCGTGTTGGACGGAAGATAAAGGAATCACCGGCCACTGCCCCTATACCGGTAAAATCAAAATCCACACCATCCACATTCGCAAACACTGGACCAACTGCAGGACCCGCCACTACGGCATTGTCACTAAGACGTGTTATGGTGTAATTACCACCGACGAAGTCTGCACGATAGTCAGAAATAGTAAGTGCTGTCACATCACTGATTACCGCCGTAGGCGTACCCGTTGCTGGATTATTGGTTGTTGCGCCCAGCACCTGTGGTGCACTCACACTAAAAAAATCTGTGCCCAGATTACCATTCAGGTCATAGCCATCACGATGCTGACTATTAAAGGTTTCTGCCAGTGCTATCGCTGTTCGCCCAAGACTGTTTTGCGTATCGGTTAGCACGTTATCACGAAAATCTAGCAGGCCACCCAGCGAGCCACCACTGATACTGCTCGTAATATTTACACTACCACTATTACTTACCAGCTGAATTCCCAGCCGATCCGTATTATTCGGATCAACCACTGCTGATAACTGATTGGTGATCGCTCCCGTTACGAGTAATTGCCCGGAGCCAACGAGTACATTAATAATTCCATCTGTCTGTTCAACGACTGTCACTGAAACTTTTTCAGATAGCTGTTGCAGTAATTGATCGCGTTTATCCAGCAAATCGGCGGGCTCGTTATCCGTACTGCTAATGCGTTCAATATTATCGTTAATTCGTGCAATTTCAGTTGTGATGGCATTGATGTCTGCCACTTCAAACTGGATGCGACGGTCGACCTCCTGATCCAGATTCTGCATTTCGGTTGAAAGAGAGGTGAACCGAGCCTGTAGATTTTCCGCCGCAGCGATCAATGTCACCCGCGGTGCTGGCGAGCTGGGGTCATTAGCGACATCACTGGCGGCGTTAAAGAAATCGTCCAGTGCGGGTAGCAGGCTGCCATTTTCATCGGCAATCAGGTTCTCCAGGCGACTGGCAAAGGTTTCCATCATTTCCAGGCGATTAAACGATGAACTGAATTCCCGGATATTAGCGGTGACAAACTCATCGATAATACGCTGCACATCGGTAACACCCACACCCTGGCCAATAAAGATATTGCCAAACTGTTGTGGTGGACGCGTATCCAGCTCGACGCGCTGGCGACTATAGCCATCCGTCTGCACATTGGCGATATTATGCGAGGTGGTATTAAGGGCAGACTGAAACGCCTTAAGACCGCTCACTGATGTATTTAAGATTCCTGTCATTGCTCTCTGTTCTTTAGCATCGCTTCGGCATGGCCAATTTGCTTACCTGCTACTCAGGTTAGCGGCACTTCGGCCGAATTCTTGAATGTTGAAAGCTGATCATTGAGCAGCTCACCGTTTCGTATCCTGTTGATTTTCTTTGCATAATCAGGGTCTGTCGCATAACCCGCCCGCTGTAGTTCCCGGGCATAGGCATCGGCATCATAGCCATGTTCCAGCGCCTTCTGATAACGCGGACTCTGCATAATAAAGTCTGCATAATCATCAAATGCTTCTGAGACCGAATCATAAGCACGGAACTGGGCCTCTTCCCGCTGCATCACCCCATGTCGGAATTCTCGGGTATTGATGCTGACCCGGTCTCCATCCCAGCGATGATCCGCCTTAATACCAAACAGGTTGAAGCTACTACTGCCATCCGCTCGAAGCGGCAGATACTTGCCCCAGCCTGTTTCCAGCGCGGACTGCGCCATCAGAACTTCAGGATCTACGCCCAGACGCTTTGCAGCACGTTGCGCATGAGGCCAGATGTCATCGATAAAGGCCTCTGGTGTGTCCCAGGTCTGCTGTATTTCAGCAGCCTCCGGAGCCTTTGACTGCATGACCTTTGCGCCTTCCCCTGGCTGGCTTATTCTGGAAAGCTCAACCACAGGTGGGAGCGATGATGTTACAGGCAGTGGGCTTGCCAGATAGGCCTGTATGGGTTTCGGTTCGATACTGTCCTCAGGTGCTCCACCCAGCTGTCGCTCTATCACTCTGGCCAGACCGATGCCCTTGCCATTAGAAATATTCAGGCTGATCTGTTTGTCATACATATCGCGATACATGCGCTCTGAATGACTACCAAATAACTCACTCTGTGGCACCGTATCTCGCATGCTTTTTAGCATCATCTGCACAAACAGAGATTCGAACTGCCGCGCCACTTCACGAATGGTTTCCCGGTCCTGTTCGCGGGCACCTTTTTTTAGCTCGGTTATATGACCGAAGTCTGCATACAGGTTTTGTGACGGCTCGCTAATCATCAGATCACTATCAATTCTGCACTTAATGAACCGGACTGCTTAAGCGCCTCCAGCATGGCCACAAGGTCACCCGGTGCTGCACCCACTCGATTCACTGCATCGACCAGCTCACGCAGGCTCACCCCGGCGCGGAACATAAACATCCGCGCATCTTCCTGTTCCACATTAATCTGATCACGAGCGACGACTGCGGTTGTACCCTGGTTAAGCGCACCACCCGGCTGGCTCACAATCGGGTCGGCAGTGACACTCACCACCAGATTACCGTGAGCAACGGCGGCGCTTTTCACACGCACATCTGCGGTGATAACAATGGTGCCGGTTCTTGAGTTAATAATAATTCTTGCGGGTGCACTGTCTGGCGCAACTTGCAGATTTTCCAGGAAGGAGACAAATTCGACTTTCTGTGTGGTTGTGGGTGGTGTCAGTACCTGTATCGATACCGCATCCAGCGCATGGGCACTGTCTGGGCCAAGTACGTTATTGATGGCCTGTACCACTCGGTTGGCGGTGGTAAAGTCACTCCGGTTCAGGTTGAGCACAACCTTGTCCATCTGTGCAAATGGATTGGGCACCTCGCGCTCAATCGATGCTCCATTCGGAATTCGGCCAACACTGGGCACATTCACCGTCACTTTGGAGCCATCACTGCCGGCCACACCAAAACCACCCACCACCAGGTTACCCTGGGCCACTGCATAGATATTGCCATCCGCACCTTTCAATGGTGTCATTAACAAACTTCCACCTCGCAGGCTTTTGGCATTACCCAGCGATGACACGGTGATATCTATTTTCTGTCCGGTTTTCGCAAATGGCGGCAGGCTGGCATGAATGGCAACAGCGGCAACATTTTTCAGCTGTGGGTTAGTACCTTCCGGCAAAACTATGCCGTATTGTTGCAGCATGTTCTTGAAGCTCTGTGTGGTGAAGGGTGTTTGCGATGTCTGGTCGCCGGTGCCATCCAGGCCAACGACCAGCCCATAGCCCACCAGCTGATTATCTCTAACCCCTGCAATAGTGGCGATATCCTTGATTCGCTCGGCCGTCGCTGAGCCAATCAGGCAGACACTCAAACAGAAAAATGATAACAAACCTCGCCAAAGCATTGGCACTCTCCAGATATATCAATACATATACTGGAATTACTGCAAAACAGAGGCCAATACTTAAATTTCAAGAGCGATAAAAGTGGCCACGGATGAACGGGCAAAAAAAAGCCCGGATGTTGGGCTCAAACATCCAGGCTGATGGCAAATCGATGGTATGCTGGTTTAAAAAGGCCACCAGCTGCTATTGAGAAACTGACCCAGCCAGCCCTGCTCATTGGTATCGGCGAGGAAGCCTTCACCACTATAGGCAATCTGTGCATCGGCCAGCTTGGATGAGGCAATCGTATTATCCGGCGATACATCCTGCGGACGAATCACACCCGCAATGCGTATGTACTCTTTACCCTGATTCAAGGTAAACCACTTCTCACCCTGCACCACAAGATTCCTGTTTGGCAAGATATCAACGACCGTCACTGTGATTTCACCGGACAGACTATTGCTTTGTGAGCTATCTGCGGAGCCCGAAAATTCACGCTCCGGTGAAACACTCATTTCAAACAGGTTCTGACCATTATGTGTTGGATTCAGACCAAACAGTGTCGGCGCCGTCATGGTGTATTCATCTTCCTTGGATGAACTGGTACCCGCCGACTTGGAGGCACTGGTGCTCTCCTGTAATTTAATCGTGATGATGTCACCAATTCGATACGGCTTGGGATCTTCAAACAATGAGACACTATTCTGTTGAAACAACGAACCATTCTGATAGCTGGGTGGCTGAGGTGCTACGGGCCGGACCAGTGGTTCGAAGTCAGCCAGCTTTTCCGGGCCGGAGGCACAGGCACTCATCAACAGAACCAGCAGTGGTGTGAGCCATTTTAAATTAAGTAACTTTTTCATCTTACATCTCCAGCATCGGCAACATTAAATATTGTTGCTGATGTATTGAAGCATCTGGTCAGTGGTCGAAATCACCTTGGAGTTCATTTCATATGCGCGCTGGGTTTCAATCATATTCACCAGCTCTTCCACGACGTTGACATTTGAGGTTTCCAGTGCACCATTCTCCAGTGTACCCAGGCCAGTTAAGCCAGGCGTACCCGTAGTGGGCGCACCACTGGATGCGGTTTCGGTAAACAGGTTATTTCCTTCCGGTTGTAAACCGGATGGATTAACGAAGTCTGCCAGCTGAATATTGCCAATCTGTGTTGGCGTCGTATTATTTCCAGATAAAACCGTTACCGTTCCATCCTGACCGATACTAATAGTTTGCGTATCCGCTGGTATCGTTAATGCAGGTTGTAATAGCAGGCCCTGTGAGGTGACGACCTGACCATCTGCATCCATCTGGAAGGTACCATCACGGGTATAGGCCAGAGAGCCATCGGGCTGTTGAATCTGAAAAAAACCACGACCAAGTATCGCGATATCCAGTGACTTACCTGTCTGGATAATATTACCCTGATTATGGAGTTTCTCGGTTGCCACAACGCGCACGCCTGTACCGATTAACATACCGGTTGGCGCTCGACTGTCTTCCGTCGTCTGACCACCGACCTGCCTGCGATTCTGGTAGATCAGATCCTGAAAAATCGCCTGATCGCGTTTAAATCCAGTTGTGTTGACGTTCGCCAGGTTATTTGAAATAACAGACATACGTGTCTGCTGTGCATCAAGACCTGTTTTTGAAATCCATAGTGCCGGGTTCATACCGTCTACTCCAGGCTAAATTAAACTTAACTGTTACGCAGCAATTGTGCCGAGGCTTCATCAGTCGCCTTGGCTTCCTGCATCACTTTTACATTCGCTTCATACTGTCGGGCATTGGTAATCAACTCAACCATCTGACCGACCGCATTCACATTACTGTGTTCGATGACACCACTTTCCAGTACCACGTTAGGTGAAGCCGGTTCAGCTGCACCATTACGATTTTGAAAAAGTCCATCGGCATCCTTATCGATTTCACCAAGATCAGGATCAACCAGCTTGATGCGATCGGCAATCACCAGTGCATCCGCTGTCTGCCCTACCGGTAAAATACTGATTGATCCATCCTGACCAATTTCAATTTTTTCTGCAGGAGGAATCGCAATAGGACCGCCATTACCGAGTACCGCAAAACCGGCGCCTGTGGTTAATCGTCCAACACTGTCGATACGAAAATCGCCCGCGCGAGTAAACGCTTCCTCGCCCTTAGAATTCAACACGGCGATAAAGCCGGTACCGTTAATGGCTACATCCAGTTCGCGATCAGTCGTAGTCATAGGACCGTCAGATAAATCCACATGATCGGCATGTTGCTGGTTCATCACTCGGGTATTTAACCCCGGGCCATCCACATGCCAGCTGGTGAAGGTATTAAAATGCGATTTAAAACCCACGGTATTTACGTTTGCCAGATTATGGGCAAGCGCACTCTGTGCCTGTAAGGCCTGCCTTGCACCATTCGCTGCGGTAAATAACACTTTATCCATTTTTCGATACCTTTATCACTTCATTTCAAGCTGTCTAGCCGAACCATCATTAGGTAATATTAATAATGGTCTGCGTAATACTATTGGCTGTTTCGATGGCCTTGGAGTTAGCCTGGAAGTTACGTTGTGCAGTAATCAGGTTTACCAGCTCTGCAGTCAGATCGACATTCGATGTTTCCAGTGCACCGGCCTGAATCAGACCAAAGTTACCTGTTCCTGCTTCACCACCAATAACAGGACCCGATTCAACGGTTTCTACCCAGCTGGTATTACCCGTCTGGCGTAAACCCTGTGGACTTTCAAAACGAGCCAGTGCCAGCTTACCCAGTGCAGTTGTTTGACCATTGGTAAAACTTGCACGAACCAGCCCATCATCAGCCACTTCAAGACCTGAAAGTCGGCCCGTTGAAAATCCATCCTGACTTAATGATTGAACAGTAAAACTACCCTGGGCTTCCTGGGTAATCGTATTACCCTGGTTAGTGAAGTCGATTGTAATGTCAATTGCTGCTGCACCATTCGTCAAAGCAAATGCATCGAAATTCAATGCGGCATTGGTGGTTGAAGTTACAAGGTCCAGCTGACCTGATGAGTCAAAATCAATGGTTGCCGGTGAAAAAGCACCACCGATTTGCATGGGGACGCCATCCATGGTTGAACGCACTTCCCAGGTATTATTGGCATCGTCCGTCATAATGAAATACATCGTGAGGATGTGTGAATTACCCTGAGAATCAAAAACCGTTGCTGACGTTGAATTATGATAATTAGTCGTGCTCGGCACTACTGTACTGGCTGGAAGAGCAGCGGTAAATTCGGCATCAATACCGCCTGGTGCAGCTGGGTTTATCGCCGGGCTTATTCCTGCGGGCAAGTTCAGGTTGATGTCTACCTGTGTAGTCGCCTGGGGTGTACCTACGGTATTGGGAACCTGCAGTGGAATTGTGCCGGTCAAACTCGTAGTCGTAACATTGCCTGAATTCTGATCTACCGGAAACACCTGCAATATCTGTCCCTGACTATTGGTTGCCAGACCATTCTGATCAATCTGAAAAGCGCCGGCACGGGTATAAACAATATCACTGCTATTCTGATTCTGGCGAAGCACAAAGAAACCTTCACCATTCACGGCCATGTCCAGTGTATTCTCGGTAAACTCCAGGTTACCCTGACCGAACTGCTGGGAGACATTGGCTAACTGAACACCCGCACCAACAGCTTTCGAAGTTGTACCCAGTCGTGCGGTTGCAAATATATCGGCAAATTCTGCACGCGACCCTTTAAATCCGGTAGTGGCCACATTCGCGATATTATTACTGGTCACATCCAGATCGGATGATGCAGCGTTCAAACCACTGAGTGAAATATTAAATGACATCGTTAACTCCTCGCGTTGCGACTCACAAATTACTGTATCTGGTTAACCTGGGTGAAGCCGACACTACCCAGATTCTTTAATTCGACGACCATTTCCTGACCGACTCCACCCAGGGTCAGGCTATGCACCTGATCAACCACCTGTGGTGTTAATGCTTCTGTGGTTGAACCATAGGTAGCCTCAACTTCGATTCGATAACGTCCACTGGGTGCACGTTGACCGCTAAATGTTGAGCCATCCCAGTTGAAATGAACCAGCCCCGAGGGTTGAGCCCCCAGTTCGACCCGCCCCAGCACTTCTCCGCTCGCATCGTAAACATTAACTGCCACATCAGATGCACTCGACGTCAGCTCAACTGCACCTGCGAGATTTCCATCTGCTGGCAGGTACCCCTGGTTATGCTGTACCAGTACCTCACGACCAATCAGGTTCGATGCCTGTAAGGCCTGGGATGACTGCAGATTTGTGGCCAGATCCTGGAATGACGTTAACAGCTCATTAATACCGTTGACCGTACCAAACTGTGCAATCTGCCCCATGAATTCGCCGTTTTCCATTGGCTTGAATGGGTCCTGATTCGCAAGCTGGGTCGTCATTAACTTGAGAAATTCATTCTGGCCCAGCTCGGTACGATCTTTCTGATCGTCCTTCTGATCCATGATAGTTCTCAGACCGGGAATATTTTCGTATTGACTGATTTCCATAGTGACCTCAGTGCATTAATTAATCAGGCCTGACCCAGTTGCAGCGTGCGTAACAGCATCTGCTTGGCGGTATTCAGGACTTCAACATTATTCTGATAACTACGCGATGCAGAAATCATATCTGCCATCTCGGCTACCGCATCGATATTCGGGCTATACACATAACCCTCTGCATTTGATAAGGGGTGATTGGGGCGGTAATGAGGTATAGCCGCCGTTTCTTCTTCGACAATTTCTTTCACTCGTACTGTGGCAACCTCATCCATACTGCCTGTTTGCTGCAGAATAGATTCGAATACCGGATGTCGCGCCTTGTAAACATCTTCACGATTGGTTACCACCGATTCGGTATTCGCCAGATTGGATGCTACCGTATTAAGGCGCAACATCTGTGCACTCATTCCGGAACCTGCAACATCAAAAATTTTAAACACAGACATAATTACTCACCCTTGAAAGCAGACTTAAGGCCACTGATCTTTCTCGACAGAATATGCAGTGTGGTCTGATAGCGAATAGCATTCTCTGCAAACGCAGCCTTCTCTTTCTGAAGATCAACCGTGTTACCATCCGCCGCACTTTGCTCAACCTCACGATACTGCACATGCTCGGAGAATGGCTGTTGTGATGGCTGAATATGCTCGGCATGTGACGTTTGCATAAGCAGTCGGTTTGACTGTGCCTGTTGTAATGCCTGTTGGAAATCAATATCACGAGCCCGGAAGTCCGGGGTATCAACATTGGCAATGTTTTCGGATAGCAGCTGAGTACGACGCTCGAATAACAGCAGTGCGTTATCATGGACTCCGAAAGCTTTATCAAAATTTACAGACATTAGTTTCTCCTTGTGCAGAAGTGTTGCAAAGGTAATGCCAATATATTTTTTATAATGGATTCAGAAACTTAGCGAATCGCTGTTAAGAAAAAACACCATTAAGCGGCAACTCTTGCCGCCTGCGGCAAGCCACATTACCGTCGGGATAAGGGAAGGGACAATGGGAACGTAATTGGCTCAATAGCCTTTAAGACGGTAAACCACACCGCTACTGGCACGAACCATTTCAAACTTGTCAGAGTACTGAGCGATGGATTCAGACGCACCCAGCATAAGGAAACCACGAGGATTGAGTATTTTTGCCATGCGATCGAGAATATCTTTCTTCGATTCGGTAGAGAAATAGATCAGCACATTGCGGCAGAAAATTACATCAAAACGCCCCAGGGTGGCATAGTTCTGTAACAGATTCACTTCACGAAAACTCACTCGTTGCCGAATATTTGCATTCACCTGCCACTGATCACCCAGCTGGGAAAAATATTGCCGCTTACGCTCTTCGGATAAACCACGGGCCAGCGCCAGGCCATCGTACTGCGCCTGTTTAGCCTCGTTAAGAATCGCCTGGGAAATATCGGTTGCTACGATTTCAACTCGGAAACCAGGATTGTCCCTGGCAAACTCCTCAGCAACCATGCTCATTGAATAAGGTTCCTGCCCACTGGAACAGGCAGCGGACCATATTCTTACAGATGGTTTTCGTGCATCACGATACTCCTGGAAAATCGTCTCGCTAAGCACCTTGAAAGGATAGGTATCACGAAACCACAGGGTTTCGTTGGTGGTCATGGCCTCGATAACACGGGTTTTAAGCTGGCTACTCAAAGACTTTTCTAGCGTATCGACCAATACCTGTAATGTTGGAATATTATTTTCCTGCATCAAGCGATTGAGCCGACTGGAGACAAGATAATGCTTATTCTCCCCTAGCACGATGCCACAGGCTTTCTCCAGGAATGCCTGAAAACTTTTATATTCCTCAGGAGTAAAACTTACGCTCATAGGTGATTTGATCCACCGGTTTGGTTTAGATTTTTCATATTATTTTATCGAGCTTAAACGCTTTAGTGTGCTAATCGTCTTTAACCTGATCAAGCCCCTCTTTAGGGTCTTTGTTATTCACAATATTAATCACCGTATGTGCCAGCTCGTTCGGTTTAAATTTTGGAATAAAGTGATTAGCCCCGACCTTTTCTACCATACTGTTATTAAACACACCACTCAGAGAAGTGTGCAGCATAACATATAGCCCCTCCATTCTGGGGTCCTTGCGAATCTTGGTCGTCAGGGTATAGCCATCCATACGAGGCATTTCGATATCGGATATAACCAGCGCTATCTTTTCATTCAGCGGTGTTCCTTCATCCGCCCATTTCTGTAAAACTTCCAGCCCCTCCTGTCCATCATTGGCCAGGGTACATTCAATGCCAACTTTCTCCAGCACACGCTTCACCTGATTACGCGCTACGGATGAATCATCCACCACCAGCACATGCATCGGTTTTTCACTATCCATTTCACTTGCTTCATCCAGAATATTACTAGAGACTTCTTCCGAATGCCCCATGATGTCGGCAAACACCCGCTCAACATCAATAATTTCCACCATCTCTTTATCCACATGGGTCACAGCAGTCAGATAACTCGAACTACCACTTCCCTTGGGAGGCGGCAGGATTTCTTTCCAGTTCATGTTGGTGATACGGTCTACCGCGGCAACCAGGAAACCCTGAATGAAGCGATTATATTCGGTGACGATAACAAAGCTGTTCTCCCGGTCCTTAATAGGCTGGTTACTAATCGCCAGCCCAAGGTCCATCACGGGAATCGTTCGATTTCGTAAATGCGCGACACCCACAACCTTACGATCTGCTTTTGGCATATGCGTTAGCTTGGGGCAACGGATGACTTCCTGCACCTTGAATACATTGATGCCATAACGCTGTTTGCCTTCCAGTCGAAAGAGTAATAATTCCAGCCGGTTGTGACCGGCCAGCTGGGTGCGGCTATCAACACTGTCTAATACGCCTGCCATCTAGGACTCCCAATAGGTGGTTCTACATTCATCTTTGTTATCCTGCCGATATTTACTGACACTTCGCTCACACATACTGTTGTGTGGATTTTTCTACTATACTCAACGACATCCAGTACATGAACTTGCCGGTAAACAACATTTGGCTTAGTTAAGATACTAGTCTATATGTAGTGAATCGCTAGTAAATTTTGCTGGTATGTAGTCATAATAAAAATAGAACAACCAACAAGGGATCATATATGCCCAGCCCATTTATAATGACAAAGCTTGCACTACCGCTACTGCAAGCTGCATTAAAAGCCGATATGAAGCAGTTTTCACAGCTGAGTCAGTCGAATGGTTCCACTTCCAGTGCACTGTCTGATGTAACAAGTGTCATAAATGAACACAATCAGGTTCTGACTGACGTTGCCACCTCCGGTGTCGAATCCCTGGCAATCACCTATGAAATTCTTACCAAAAACCTGCAATTACAGAAGGAAGCCATCATTATCAGTGATGCCATAGCCAGTGTTGCAACCGCGACAGAGGAAATGGCGGCGTCTGCATCCGAGATCTCCCAGTCAGCGAATGTAACGGCGGATCGAGCCAATGAAAGCTACGAAAAAACCGAATCTGGCAATCAGGCAATATCTTCCATGATGGGAGATATGGATCTCCTTGAAGGCGCACTTACTTCCATGTTTAACGAAGTGCAACGTTTTGCCGGCTTTACCGAAGAAATTAATAATCTGACAGCCATCGTCAGAGATATTGCGAACCAGACCAATCTGCTGGCACTCAACGCTGCCATCGAAGCCGCCCGTGCCGGTGAAGCCGGACGAGGCTTTGCGGTTGTTGCCGATGAAGTCAAGCAGCTCGCATCAAAAACCGAAAAGGCGACGGTAGAAATCGAGACGGTCACGACGACCATGAACACCCTCATGGAAGAAGTGGGCAACTCCATGACCGCCAGTAAGGACAGCCTCGGAACCAGTCTGGATAGCCTGGAAACGGTTGCGATTGCGCTCGGTGATGTCACGGCAGTTGTAAATGATGTCACCGCTCAGGTACAGACGATTTCTACCTCAGCCAATGAACAACAATCCGTATCTGCTGAAATGGCATCCAAACTGAACGAGATTACGCTATCCGTACAACATGAGAATCAGCAGGTTAACGATGTACTGCTACATGCAAAGCAGCTCAATGAATCCATTCTTAAGCAGTTTAACTACATGACCACCTTCGAACAGGACCAGATACTGCTGCAGACTGTTAAGGCCGATCATATCACCTGGAAAATCAAGCTGGCCAATATGGCAATGGGTGGTGAGATGATGCAGGACAGTGAGCTCAAGGATCATACCCAGTGCCGACTCGGTCAGTGGTATTACAACCGTGGGCAGAGTGAATTTGGTGACATCGATGCCTTCCGCGCCATGGAGCCTCCCCATGCCCGAGTGCATGAAATTGGCAAAGAAATTGCTTCTTTAGTATCACAGGGGCAAACCGCTACTGCCTGTCAAAAACTCGCCGAAATCGAGGAATACAGTACGCAGCTAGCCGCCCATATCGACCAGTTACTGAAAGAGGTGAATTCGTCATGACCCAGGCTTCTGCACGTCAGCACCGCTGGCGCTACCCGCTTATCACAGGCATGGTAGCGTTATTCCTCAGTAGCGGTGTTGCGGCAGAAACCCGTCATCAATCCCACGAATCCCTCATCCAGGAAGCACACGACTTCCTTAACACTCAAATCGACAGGCAACAGTACAGCAAGGTCGAGATCAGCATGGGGCGACTGGATCCCCGGCTGAGACTCAGTCAGTGTGATACACCGCTACAAACCGAGCTTGCCCCCGGCAGCAAGCTAAATAGTAAGGCCACCGTACACGTTCGCTGTCAGGGCAGTAAACCCTGGACCGTTTTTATTAATGCCAATATACAGCTATATCAATCTGTACTGGTCAGTGCCCGCCCCATGGAAAGAGGCTGGATTATCCGTAATACCGACCTGAAACTCGTCGAACGGGACCTGAGCCGCCTGAACTCCGGCTATTTCACCGAAAAAGACAGAAATCTGTTAGTCGGAAAGGAGCTGACAAGGCGTATACCTCAGCAACGACTGATAAAATCGCAGTACATCAAGCCTGCCCGACTGGTAAAACGGGGCGAAGTTGTATCGATTGTCTCCGAAAACACAGGATTTTCGGTAAAAATGAATGGAAAAGCACTAATGGATGGTGCTAAGGGCGAACGCATACGCGTGCGTAACCTGTCCTCTCAACGCGTTATCGAGGGCATAGTGCAGGGTTCGGGGCTGGTTAGCATTAACTAAAGTAATGCTAAAGTTATTGTGAAAGCAGCCGATAAAGACCATGAGAGAGAAAGTAATCTGGTGTCCAGCACCGGGAGCAAGCTATGACAAATCCGATTAACCCGATCAACAGGACGAACAGCGGCACTGTCAGTAACAATACTGGCAAGCCTCAGACGCAGGAACGCATGGAAACCGCTCGCACTAGCCGAAATGCAGAAGACACTGTCAGCCTGTCAGAAGGTTCACAGCAGGTTCTGGAGCTACAGAACACGCTCAATAATATCCCCGAAGTCGATACTGCCCGGGTTGAAGCCATAAAACAGGAAATTGCCGCCGGTAATTATCCACTCGATCCCGTTAAAATTGCTGAAAACATGATCGATCTGGAGAAATCCCTGCTGGAATAAACGAACACCATGAACGAATTACTCTCTCTCCTCCAGACCATTCATAATCACAGCCAGCAGCTACTGGGCTGCCTCGAGGATGAAAAAGCCGCCCTCGACCAGCAGGACTTCAGTCAGCTGACCCAGCTCTGCCAGAACAAGCAGACATTACTGGATCAGCTGCAGTCACTGGATCAGCAGCGTCAGCACTATGGCCAGCCGCAGTCTTTTAATCGATACATCGCCAGTTGCGGTGACAGCCGCCTGATCAAACAGTGGAACACTACCCGCGGCCTGATTGCACGCTGTCAGCAGCAAAATGAAACCAATGGCCGCTTAATGATCCGTCAGCAGCAGATTCAGCAGGAATTAATTGGTATGCTGAGCGGTAAACGCTTTGAGAAAGACACTACCTACAACTCGTCTGGCAACCAGCAGCGTAGCAGTCAGCTACTTGGCGACATCAAGGCCTGACCCTTATTAAGACATGAGCAATTAAAAAGCCAGCCCTCCCGGATGGGAGCAGCTGGCTTTTTAGCCTACGATGAGGTGTAAAGCTTAGTGCTTACGTCGACGCAGCGCCATCAGGCTCAGAAAACCCGACGCAAACAGCCAGGCAGCTGCCGGCACAGGCACAACCTGCACATCGCCTAAAATAACATTGCTCTCTACTGAGTTTTCTGCACCATGAGAAAAATACAGCTCCACACCATCTGCACCTAATGATGTATAGCCATTATCGAGTGCCCAGTTACCCAGGTTATCACGTAGCGCAAACACGAAATGACTGTTGCCTGTCAGCGTCAGAGGCTGTGCGTTTTCAGGCGACTGAGCCAAAAAACCACCCGTAGTGGGATAAAAACTGATGACCTGGTTATAGGTAATATTGAGCTTGTCAGCCGTTTCCAGATGCTGCGTTCCCAGACCATTAACAACACTGTCATCGAACATAGCCAGTGTGAAGTTATTGATATTGCCAATAAGATTAACCCAGACGTTAACATTACCGTCTGTTTCGTGTAACACGGTTGCTGAAGCCGGAGCTATACTGGACAGGCAAAGCGCAATTGCCGCCAGGTGTTTTTTAAATTTCATCATTTTTTCCTGTTTATACTTAGTGACGTCATACGGGCCATAAACCGCCCGAGTTTTCCCTAAAGCGAAGATGATTTCGGTTATATATACTCGCCTTGATCCAACTGCAAAATAGACTTGCAACCACAAATAATGCACATTACAGACCAGAAAAATAAATTATTAATAAAAATCAATATTTTACATTACATTAAGCCTGTTGTAAGAGTTTAGAAGATCACTATATAAAGACACACGAAACCATTAATAAAAGAGCATTTTTATCAATAGAATCAATGAGATGAAAATAATCCGACACCTGTAAAATATATCGTCAACAAAATCGAGATACTGTAAAGTTTTCCAGAAACACGTATAGGCCTGCTTACACTCAGGGTATCGCTGTTTTCTCTCGGCTGTACTACGTATCGCTAACGAAACAGCTCACGACTTTTCAGTGGTTTACCACCGAGATAATAATGAATGACAGAGCGCATCAATCGCTTGGCTTCCTGTAGCGAGCGCGGGGTTTCCAGTGTGTTTTCCCGCAGATCAATCAGGCTCTGTCCGGAAAGTCTGGCCAGATAGGCATGGTCATGCACTCGCTCGATACTGACAGGCCCATGTTCCAGATAATAGGCATACTCCGCATCATGCCGAATCTTCTCTGAAGTATCCGCTTCATGCTGCAGATTCAGGGCAAACCCCATACAGTCGAGTAGCTGCTTTTCAAACAGGCGCAGCACAGGCTCTACCGGCTGTCCCTGCTGTAGCAACTCGATCACCGACTCGTACAGAAGAAAGACATCATCATGTACATCATGGCGATGCAGCAAACGAACCAGCAGCTCGTTGATGTAAAAGGCACTGGGAAGCGCCTTACCTTTGAGATTTGCGGCAGACTTCTGAATTGGCTCCGCACTTACCAGGGCTGGCATCTCACCACGCCCAGACCAGCTCACAGAGAGGGGTATAAAAGGCTGTAAAACGGCCTTTAAACGTGAACGTGCCGACAGGCTGCCACGACTCATCAGGCTCAGACGCCCATGATCACGACTGAGAATATCAATGATCTGACTCGAATCCCGAAATGGTCGATGGTGCAATATATAAGCAGGCTGGTCCTGTACACGCATAAGGCTTATCTGTAGCGGTTACAGATCACAAATGGATGCAAGTACTTCGCTAGTCATTATCGTAGCCCAGACTTCTCAACGAAGCCTCATTATCAGACCACCCCGCCTTCACTTTCACCCACAGCTGTAGAAACACCTTACGCTCAATCAGGTTTTCGATATCTTTACGCGCCTTACTCCCAATACTCTTCAGACGCGCGCCCTTATCACCAATCACAATTTTCTTCTGCCCTTTGGTTTCAACCAGAATCAGGGCATTAATACGCGTGATTTTTTCTTCGTCCTTGTAACGCTCTATTTCAACTGTGGTCTGGTAAGGTAGCTCTTTACCCAGTTCACGTATCAACTTTTCACGTATGATTTCTGCCACCAGGAAGCGCACGCTTCGATCGGTAAACTCCTCATCTGAAAAGAACGGTGGATTTTGAGGTAACCGCTGAATGATGTAATCTTCCAGGGAATCGACATTATCTCCCATGCGCGCAGATACCGGGATGACATTGGAAAATGCGTATTTCTTATTTATCTCATCGAGGAACGGCAACAGCTGATCTTTATCATTGACCTTATCGACCTTGTTTACCAGCAACACAACCGGCACACTGGCATGCTCGAGTTTTTTCAGCACCAGCTCATCTTCATCCGTCCACTTCAATGCCTGAACCAGGAAAAGAATCAGGTCCACATCGTGTATCACAGAACTGGCAGCCTTGTTCATATAGCGGTTGATAGCCTTATTGTCACCGCTATGGATACCCGGCGTATCCACGAAGATCATCTGACCTTCAGTGCGCGTTTTGACGCCAAGTATCTGATGTCGAGTTGTTTGTGGTTTACGTGAAGTGATACTCAGCTTGAGGCCAAGAATCCGATTCAACAAGGTTGATTTACCCACATTGGGTCGGCCAATAATCGCCACATAGCCACATTTGAAATCTTCAGCTTGCTTCATATTTAGTCTTTCCTGGCGAACTCATGCTTTACCAGTTCTATCATGGCACGAGCTGCACGCTGTTCAGCCTTACGACGACTGGTGGATGTGCCTTCAGTTTGTAGCTTGAGTTTTTCGACCTGACAGGAAACGGTGAACTGCTGGTTATGCGCCTGACCACTAACATTAATCACTTCATAACCCGGCAACGAATGTTTACGCGACTGTAGCAGCTCCTGTAAGCGTGTTTTAGGATCTTTAAGCTCATCGGCATCAGGTACATTTTCTAGCAGCTCATGGTAGAGCTTGAGGATAATAGACTTACAGGTTTCAAAATCACTATCCAGATAAATCGCACCAAAAATAGCCTCAACTGCATCAGCCAGAATCGAGTTACGACGATAACCACCGCTTTTTAGTTCACCACTACCGAGATACAGAAAATCCCCAAGTTTTAACTGGGTCGACACCTGAAACAAACCATCTTTATTAACCAGACTGGCGCGTAGTCGACTAAGGTCGCCTTCTGAGGATTTGGGATACTGTTTAAACAGCGCCTCTGCGATAACAAAGTTGAGGATGCTGTCACCCAGAAACTCCTGTCGCTCATTATTTTTAGCGCTGGCACTTCTGTGTGTCAGCGCTTCTTTAAGACGCGCCGACTGCTTGAACTGATAACCCAGAGCTGTTTCGAGCTGCTTGATATCCGGGGATCTAGGCATAGGTTATTGCAGCATACTACTTGGTGAGAACTTCCACCTGATGTTTAAAACTTGCGACAAATTCCAGGTTACCCCAGATAGGCCCCCTCACTTCGTAATCTGCAATCAGCAGAAAACCGCCCTGAATTTGCTTTAATTTAAATGCATTCTTGTCTTTAGCAAGGTCATAGAGGTTATTTATTTTCAGGCGTTTTCTAAAGAGATCCATAATCTTGCGGGCCGTCTGGCCTTTTATTTCAGAACTCTTCGGCAAATCGTCCATCACTGTTACCACTGCACTATGGTTCAGATAAACCGGTACAATACGAAGCCCCATTACTACCTGAACCGCCAGTAAACCCAGTACCAGCATCCAGGATATCATTGTTAAACCAGACTGCTTTCTCATCATCCATTCACACCTTAGTTTATTGACTGACCAATACGTTCGAAGCTTATGCCGCTATCCCAGTGCATCCATATCATGAAGGCCTTACCGACCAGATATTTCTCTGAGACGACACCCCAGTAACGGCTATCATTACTGTTATCACGGTTATCACCCATCATAAAGTAATGCCCTTCTGGCACAATGTACTCCGCATTTAAACCGGGGCGCTCAGGTATTATAAGAATATTATGTGAGTGACCGAGCAGATCTTCGTTGTACTCTTCTGCACGGTTTGTCTCGCCCGGGCCGCTGTATTCGCCAATACGTTTATTATCGACTTTCTTACCATTTACATAGAGGATTTTATTGTAATACGCAATGTGATCGCCGGGAACGCCTACTACTCGTTTGATGTAATCAATCGACGGATCCCTCGGATATTTAAAAACCGCCACATCGCCGCGCTGCGGTTTATCCACTTCGAAAAGCACATGATTAAACACCGGCATTTTCACGCCGTAGGCAAACTTGTTAACCAGTATGAAGTCACCCACATATAAACTGGGGATCATCGAACCCGATGGTATTCTGAAGGGTTCTACCAGAAAACCGCGTAACAGGAAAACAATCAACAGCACCGGAAAAAAAGACTTTGAGTACTCAACAATGATCGGTTCCTTGTTTGAGGCGGATGTTGAACCGCCAGACACACCATGAACCGACTCACTACTATATTCATGGGGGTTACTGATCTTCCGACGAGGTGCCAGCACAAGGCTGTCAAACAGCCAGATAAACCCCGTTAGCAGCGTGCCTGCAAACAGGAAAAATGCAAAATCATAGGTAATATTCATAAGCGACAGGTTAGTTTCCGATTCATCTAATTATTATCAATTATCCACTTTTAACACGGATAGGAATGCATCCTGCGGAATTTCAACTTTGCCAAACTGCTTCATGCGTTTCTTGCCCGCCTTCTGTTTTTCCAGCAGTTTTTTCTTTCGACTCACATCACCGCCATAGCACTTGGCGGTTACATTTTTACGTAAGGCTTTAACCGTGGTACGTGCAATAATATGTCGACCAATTGCGGCCTGAATGGCAATATCAAACATCTGCCGCGGAATCAGCTCACGCATTTTCTCAGCAACCTCACGACCACGACGCTGTGCCGCATCATCATGGGTGATCACCGCCAGAGCATCTACCTTCTCACTATTGATCAGTATATCGACCTTAACCAGTTTGGCAGTCTGGAAGTGCTTGAACTCGTAATCAAACGAAGCGTAGCCACGGCTCACCGACTTCAGACGATCAAAGAAATCCAGCACGACTTCAGACATGGGCATATCATAGCTCAATGACACCTGTGTGCCCATGTACTGCATATTCGTTTGCACACCGCGCTTTTCGACGCACAGGCTAATGACATTACCGACGTATTCCTGAGGCACAAGGATATTAGCGCGAATGATCGGTTCACGAATTTCCTCGATATAGTTCACTTCCGGTAAATCCGATGGGTTATGGATCTGAATCACCTCACCATCGGTCTTCACTACCTCATAAACCACCGTCGGTGCTGTGGTAATCAGGTTAAGGTCATATTCACGCTCCAGACGCTCCTGCACGATTTCCATATGCAGCATACCCAGAAAACCAATCCGGAACCCAAAGCCCAGTGCTGATGAGGTTTCTGGCTCGTATTGTAAGGCTGCATCGTTCAGGGTCAGTTTATCCAGCGCTTCACGGAAGTCATCGTAGTCGTCTGCTTCCACCGGGAACATACCGGCAAATACCCGTGGCTGGACTTCCTTGAAACCGGGCAGTGGCGCTTCGGCAGGGTTATCCGCCAGGGTGATCGTATCCCCCACCTTGGCCGAGTCAATTTCCTTGATTCCGGCGATAATATAACCCACCTGGCCGGCTTCCAGTACGGGCAGATCTTCCCGTTTTGGAGTAAACACACCAACGAAGTCCACACCATAACTGCGGCCCGTGGACATAATCTTGATCTTATTGCCCTTGCGTACACTGCCATCAATAACACGTACCAGGGTGACAACACCCACGTAGGAATCAAACCAGGAATCAACAATCAGCGCTTTCAGGGGCCCATCCGGATTCCCCTGTGGCGCCGGTATGGTTTCCACCAGGCGTTCCAGCAAATCATCAATGCCGACGCCAGACTTGGCGCTCACCTGACAGGCATCCGTTGCTTCGATGCCTATAATATCCTCGATTTCCTGGCTCACCCGATCCGGGTCAGCTGCAGGCAGGTCGATTTTATTGAGTACCGGCATCACCTCGAGGCCAAGGTCGATAGCCGTGTAACAGTTCGCCACACTCTGTGCTTCCACACCCTGCGAGGCGTCGACCACCAGCAGCGCACCTTCACAGGCCTGTAGCGAACGAGACACCTCGTAGGAAAAGTCGACATGGCCCGGTGTGTCGATAAAGTTTAGCTGGTAAGTTACGCCATTATGCGCCTTATAATCCAGTGACACGCTCTGTGCCTTGATGGTGATACCACGTTCACGCTCAAGATCCATCGAATCGAGCACCTGAGCCTCCATTTCTCGCTCTGACAGCCCCCCACAGACCTGGATAAAGCGGTCGGCCAGGGTTGATTTACCGTGGTCGATATGGGCGATAATGGAAAAATTACGAATGTTCTGCTGCATGTTATTCAGTGTTAGCCTGGTTTGACAGCACCTGCATCACTGCGGCCTGATCAAGAAAGTAATGACATATTTCACGTTCACCGCAGGTTACCACGGGCACACGTGTGCCGTAGCGCTCAACCAGTTGGGGGTCCGCATCGATATCAATATCGCGGATCAGAAAACCATGCGCCTGCTGCAGCTCATGTAGCTGCAATAGCAGGTCTTCACAGAGGTGACACCCATGACGGGCGTATACCGTAAATTCGATCACTCGGATTCAGCGATTTTCATCACAATGAACTGATCTGCCCCCTGGCGATGAACCAGAACGGGAATCATACGGCCTGTGGGCAAATTGGCAACTTTTTTACGAAAATCTGCCAGGTTTTTTACGTTTTTGCGGTCCAGCTGCAGGATAATGTCCCCGCCGCGTAATCCGGCCTGTGCCGCCACACTACCCGGCTGCACCTTTCGGATCAGTACACCACGGCCCAGCGCCTTGCGTGCATCAGCATCCAGCTCTGCCACTTCGACCCCCATACGATTTGAGGATGAGGGTTTAGAGCGACTTTCTGCGACAGGCTGGTCATCACGCGGTAGCTCTTCTATGACCACTTTCAGCGTTTTAGCACGATTATCTCGTAACAGCTTAACCTCAGCTCGATCGCCGACGGGCACTCGGCCCACCAGCGGCGGCAGGTCCGAAGAACTCATAATGGGTGTACCGTTGAATGCCAGGATCACATCACCGGCACGAATTCCGGCTTTCTCAGCCGGGCTGTCCTCTATCACCTGAGACACCAGCGCACCAGCCGGCTTATCCAGCTCGAAACCCTGTGCCAGCTCATGGGTCATCTCCTGAATATACACCCCCAGCCAGCCTCGGCTCACAACGCCTTTTTCCTTGAGCTGTTTCACGACATCCATGGCGACTTCAACAGGGATGGCAAAGGACAGACCCATAAACCCACCGGTTCGACTATAGATCTGTGAATTAATGCCTACAACTTCGCCATCAAGATTAAACAGGGGACCGCCGGAGTTGCCAGGATTGATCGCAACATCGGTCTGAATAAAAGGCACATAGTTGGCCCGTGGCAGGCTACGCCCCTTGGCACTGACGATACCCGCCGTTGCAGAATGATCAAAACCAAAAGGAGAGCCTATCGCCAGCACCCACTCTCCAACCTTTAACCTGGCGGAACTGCCGATTTCAACGGTTGGCAGGTCAGTGGCATCAACCTTGATAAGCGCGATATCGGTATACTCATCACTGCCAATGACATCCGCCACCAGCTCACGCTTATCATTCAGGCGCACGATAATCTCATCAGCACCTTCCACCACATGATGATTGGTAATGATGAACCCATTGGACGAAATAATAAAACCGGAGCCTAGCGAGGTTGCATCTTCCGGCTGACTGGGGAAGCCTCGTTCGCCAAAGAAGTGTCGAAACAGTTCACCAAAGGGTGAATTTTCCGGAATCTGTAGTTCGTCTTCCAGCTCGTCCTTAAAACGCCCCCAGGGATGATGATAAGGCGACACCTTCGTGCGTGTACTGATATTTACGACGGCCTTACCATTGTCTTCAACCAGCCGGGTAAACTCGGGCAGGCTCGCCGCCTGGGCTGTGGTCGCCAGTAGTAGCGTAATGGTTAGCAGAGTGAAAATTCGATTTACAAACACCATAGGTCTCGTCATCTCGTTAATTACATGAATTCAGGGTATACGCCGGATAAGCTGGGGGCGAATAGCGTGATTTAAACCGGTAACAGCCAGCAATGTCCGCACGAGCACAACTGAAATCAACAGGCCTGACAGGGCCGCAATCAGGGTCACCACTTCACGGGCAAATAACATCTCGGCAACAACACCAGCCACTAACATAATCAGCAGAGGCAGTAGATAAATCAGTAACGAACCTTTTACCAGAGCCTGCTCTTCGATAGCGACAACAACCCGTTCACCCACCTCAAGCTGCAAGGTGTTACTGACTTCAACCTGTGAACTGCGTTGACCCACTACGCGCGAGAGCACGGATGTGCCACACCCGCTTTTAACCGAGCAACTATTGCAGGCACTCTGACGTTCGGTTCGCAGAACGGCAATATCACCTTCGACAGCGACCACTTCGGCCGTCTCTTCAATCATTGCTTTCAACCTGCATCGATTCGGCAATCATCTGTACGGTGACGCCTGGCACTTCACCTATGGCCGTCACAAAGGCACCACCCCGCAAAGCACTAAACGCATTAACCGGCCCCATTCGGGACGGCCCCTGCACTGCCTGTGCTGGCTTTTCGGTTTCTACAAAAACAGACACCGAGGCCATGCCATCAGTATATACCAGGTGGTGGGACTGTTGCCTGCCGGGTGCAGTAAAACGCATAGATCGCTTAAGCATAAAGCCATCAGGCAATTGTGCGGCCTGCCAGCTGGCAGCCACCGGCTGATGGTGTTTACGGAGATTCAAAGTGGTATAGCCCTGCAGATGCTGCACATCCAGCGGCAGTTGCGGTGCCTCGTCGAGCAACTCCAGTTCGCTGTACATCAGTTGTTCGAGGATATTGCCCTGAGTATCCATCAGGTCGCACTTGAGCAACAACCCGGTCTCCTGATCAAGCCAGAACACATAGCCATATCGATGCCCGTCGAGGGGTTTCATTTCTATGATCTGTGCCAGTTTATTTGCGACCCGATCCTGCCCACCCAGGCTCAGGCTATAGTATCGGGTGAGTATGCGGCGGTTCTGCGGGAGAATAGGATGCAAGGGTGCTAGTGCCGAATCACCACTGATTGTCACCAGCTTTTTGGCAGGAAAGATGCTGGTTACCTGATCGTTCTGACGAAAGATGTTCTGTGCTTCCCCACTCAGGGACTGCAGGGTTTGCCAGCTACCTTCCTCGGTAACCCCCTGATTAACACGTATCGCCTGTAAGCGGTCCTGCTGACGAATAATCAGGGTGCCGCGATAATTCTGCAGCCGACTGGCCTGACTCATTTTATCGAGCCATCGGTCAACGGATAATGACTGCCTGAGCGGTGCTACCTGGGACTGCTCAGGCAGGTTCAGCATCTCGGCCAGACGCACTCGCTCAGCTGCGGTATCCGCCATGACAGCAACTGGCGCACATAACACCATTATCATAAGGAGCTGAACGATGCGTCCTGGGTTAGCTGTCATAATTAGATTTAGCATGGACGATGAATGCCCTGTGGTTTGATCAGTTTCCACTCCCCATTTCAAGGCCCGCTTCCAGAACCGTTTCCTGCGCCTTAAGGTCTGCCGCACGAACGTATGGCATCATACCCTGCATAGTTGCCTGACTGGCATAGCCCGAATGTTGCAGCATATAGCTATTCAACTGTTTCTGCTGCTCCAGAGGACGCTTTACGGGCGTAACAGTGGATGCGACACGCACATTACGTGAAATTTCAGGGCTCACCTTCTGCGGAACTGCCTGCTGCGCAACCTGTAACGACTCATCGGCCTTTTCTGTCTGCACCGCATTAAAACTAAACACGGTCAACATGGCCACAGAAGCGGCAACCGCTGCACCTGTGAGAGGTTTAAGCCACTGCTGCATACGTTGACTGATGACTTGCAATACACCGACTGATTTCAGCGGAGCAGGCTCACAATCAGGCTCCTGCTCGATAGCTCGATGTACCGATGCACTGATGTCCATAAACGATGACACATCCAGTTCATCACGCATGGCATCACCAATCATTCGGTAACGCTGGCTGCGTTCTGCATCATCTACCGGGTCGCGCTTGAGATCCTGCATAAAGTCCTGCAACTGGTCGGCATCCAGGCCGTTATCAAGCAATGCGGATAACTGTTCTTCTCGTTTGATGTCTGATGATTTCATGCGTCTACCTACTTCTTGTTCTGTCCGTCCAGCAGGGGTTTGAGCTGGTTATCAATCGCCTCACGTGCGCGGAAAATTCGGGAACGTACCGTACCAATCGGGCAGTCCATCACCTCCGCAATTTCTTCATAACTCAGGCCTTCCATTTCACGCAGGGTTATGGCTTCTTTCAGGTCTGATGGCAGATCACTGATAGTTTTATAAATAACCTGCCTGATCTCGTTCGCCAGTAGCTCTTTTTCCGGTGTCCCGTATTCACGCAGCCAGTCACCACTGTCGTACTGCTCGGCATCCTGCGCATCAACCGCCGACTCCGTGGCACGACGACTGGCCGATACCAGATGATTCTTGGCAGTATTAATGGCAATTCGATATAACCAGGTATAGAAGGCACTATCCCCACGAAAGTTTTTCAGTGCTCGATAGGCCTTGATAAAGGCTTCCTGAGCAACATCCTGAACTTCGTCGGCATCGCGTATGAAGCGTGCCACCAGTTTAATGATGCGATGCTGGTATTTTAGCACCAGAACATCATAGGCTTTTTTATCGCCCTGTTGCACACGTTCAACCAGTGACTGGTCTATTTGACGCTCGCTGGAGCGGGCCTTGTCAGATGTGGACACGTCCTGTGATGATTCTTGCTGATTCAATTTCTGTAAGCCAGGGCTGGTTTTCATGGTTGTTTTGGGCGCAATTGCCGGAATTGGTGTAACATCACGTCCAAAACCAGCAACAATACCTGATTCGATAACTGACATAAAGCCTCAACCTTTGTTATTAAAGTAGAATGTCCAACACGTTGACTAATAGACAATCCTTTCGCCACGAAGTTCTCATCATCGGTGGTGGCGCCGCTGGCCTCAGTCTGGCGCTGAATTTACCCACCAGTATGAAAGTTGCCGTGATCACCAAGGAACAGGATACCGAGGGCAGCACCTATTATGCCCAGGGCGGCATTTCGGCGGTTCTACGAGACGAGGACTCCTTCGAATCCCATATCCAGGACACCCTGAATGCAGGTGGCGGGCTGTGTGATGAGGAGGCAGTACGCTTTACCGTGGAGAATGGTCCGGATTCGATCGACTGGCTCTCCAGCCTCGGTGTTCCCTTCACCACCGACAAACACGCCGATGGGCGTAAAACCTGGCACCTCACACGTGAGGGTGGCCACAGTCATCGGCGGGTGATTCATGCGGCGGACGCCACCGGTAAGGCCCTGGAAACCACGCTGATCAACCATGCCCGGCATAATGGCAATATCGAAATCTTCGAACACCATATTGCAGTTGACCTGATTACCGGCAAAAAACTCGGTCTGGATCATGACCGCTGCATCGGTGCCTATGTGCTGGATAAGCAGCGTCAGTGTGTAGAAACCTTCCAGGCCCGTTATGTGATACTCGCATCGGGTGGTGCCAGCAAGGTATACCTGTATACCTCCAACCCCGATGGCTCCACCGGTGATGGTATCGCCATGGCCTGGCGTGCCGGTTGCCGGGTCGCCAATATGGAATTCATGCAGTTCCATCCGACCTGCCTGTATCACCCGGATGCCAAGTCATTCCTGCTCACCGAGGCCCTGCGCGGTGAAGGTGGGCACCTGCTGCTGCCCGATGGTAAGCGCTTTATGCAGAACTTCGATAAGCGCGCAGAGCTGGCACCCCGTGATATCGTCGCTCGCGCCATCGACCACGAAATGAAGCGCCTGGGTGTGGACTGTCTGTATCTGGATATCAGCCATAAACCTGCGGCATTTATCCGCTCTCACTTCCCGACTATTTATGCTCGCTGCAAGGAATACGGAATTGACCTGACGAAGCAGCCGGCACCGGTCGTACCCGCCGCCCACTATACCTGTGGTGGCATAATGACCGACCTGAATGGCATGACCGACATCGAAAACCTCTATGCAATTGGCGAAACCGCCTTCACCGGCCTGCATGGCGCCAACCGCATGGCCAGCAACTCGCTGCTGGAGTGCCTGGTGTTTGCCCGTGCTGCCGCGCGCCACATCATCGAAAACCGGGCCACACCATATCAATGGGACACGATCAAGGACTGGGATGAAAGCCGGGTAACCGACTCGGATGAAGAAGTCGTGGTTTCCCACAACTGGGAAGAGCTGCGCCGCTTTATGTGGGACTATGTTGGCATTGTCAGAACCGACAAGCGCCTGCAACGTGCGCGCCGACGCGTTGATCTACTGCTGATGGAAATCGACGAGTACTATGGCAATTTCCGCGTGACAGCGGATCTGCTCGAACTGCGTAACCTTGCAGTGGTAGCCGACCTGATCATTCGCAGTGCACAACAGCGCAAGGAAAGCCGTGGACTGCACTACACCCTGGATTATCCCGGTCTCAGCAGCGAGCCACCGGGAAACACCGTTTTACAACCGGAAACCCCATGACTGAAAACCTCCCCCTGGTGATTGAGCCCGAACAGCTAAAAGCTGTCATGGGCGAAGCGAATATTTGCCTGATTGATTTATCGACGCATCATCAATATGTACAGGCGCATATTCCTGGCGCACTGTTCCTCGATTACGGTCATATCGTTGGCATGAATCGCCCCTTTACCGGCCTGCTACCCGATCCCGGGACGTTTGGCCATATCCTGAAAAACCTCGGCATTACCCCAGATACCCACGTTATTGCCTACGACGAAGAAGGTGGTGGCAAGGCGGCACGCCTGCTCTGGACCCTGCACGCAACCGGGCACGAAAAGACCAGCCAGTTAAATGGTGGTCTGATCGCCTGGTACCGAGAGGAGTATCCACTCAGCAACCAGCAGGAAACCAGCCAGCCCGCAACACAGGACTATCCGGTGGATTTCAGTCGCCAGCCCGTGGTCGCTGACACCGAGTACATTCTAGAGCATCTGGAAAAAGGCGATATTGGCCTGCTGGATGCTCGTAGCTTCGAAGAGTACAACGGAACCGCTCGTTATGCCCAGCGCCCCGGCCGGATACCGGGAGCACGCCACTTCGAGTGGACACGGGGACTGGATGCGGAACGTAATTACCGCTTCCTGCCGAGGGAAACATTACAGAACATGCTGGATCAACAGGGGCTGGGCAAGGACAGGGAGATCATCGTTTACTGCCAGAGTCATCACCGCTCGTCTCTCTCATACCTGATGCTGAAATATCTGGGTTACGACAAAGTACGCGGCTATCCTGGCTCATGGAGCGAATGGGGAAACCGGCCCGATACACCGATCGAGACAGACTAACTCCGGTAATTAACTTACTGCATGGCATTAAATTTTTAATGCATGCTCGCGGTAATAGATCAGCTCATTGATGGAATCCTTGATATCATCCATGGCCAGATGCGAGGATTCCTTTGTAAAGCCGTTATAGACCTCGGGTGACCAGCGACGCGCCAGCTCCTTAATGGTACTCACGTCGAGATTACGGTAATGAAAGAAGGCCTCCAGCTCAGGCATATAGTTCACCATAAAGCGACGGTCCTGGCAGATGCTGTTGCCACACATCGGTGATGCCCCTTTGGGTACATACTGCTGCAGAAATGCGATCGTCTGCTTTTCTGCCTCAGCCTCTGAAATCTGGCTATCCTTAACCCGTTGTGTTAGTCCCGACTTACCATGTTGTGTCGTACACCACTCATCCATACCACTAAGAACCTCATCAGACTGGTGCACAGCTATCGTCGGGCCTTCCGCGAGAATATTCAGGTCCTTGTCGGTCACAATGGTGGCTATCTCGATAATCAGGTCGGTGGCTGGCTCAAGCCCCGTCATTTCCAGATCGATCCAGATCAGATTATTCGAATCCACTTGTGGCATAAATTTCTCCCGACAGAATAAGCAAAAAATACACAGTAGAACATTTTAGTCAGAAAAGCGATAATCGGTTTAGACTTAAGCTCTTAGCAGGATCATAAATGCATACATTTGCAATTGTTTTTCTGGCATTTTTTGCCGTTTCTATCGTAGTGAAACTGTGGCTGGCACAACGCCACCTCAAGCATATTCAGCAACATCGTGCGGCTGTGCCCGAGGCGTTCGCCGAAAAAATTTCTCTCGAAGAGCACCAGAAAGCAGCGGATTACACCACGACAAAAGTCACCTTTGGCCGCTGGCCACTGTTCTACGACGCAGCTATCCTGTTACTCTGGACGTTTGGCGGTGGACTGGAGCTTCTCGACCAGGCAGCCCGTGGCCTTGAACTTTCCCCCATACAAACCGGCATACTGGTGATTTTCAGCATGATGCTCATCTCGGCACTACTGGATATGCCGTTCTCAATATATTCAACCTTCGTTATCGAAGAAAAATTTGGCTTTAATCGCACAACACCAAAAACCTTTATCATCGACATTTTCAAGGGCGCGCTGGTGGCGGTCATTCTGGGCCTGCCACTCATCTGGGTGGTACTGTGGCTGATGGAACAGGCTGGTGAACTCTGGTGGATCTATACCTGGCTGGTATGGACCGGCTTCTCGCTGTTTATCGCCTGGGCCTACCCCAGCTGGATTGCCCCTATTTTCAACAAGTTCTCCCCCATGGAAGAAGGTGACACCCTGAAGCGTATTCAGTCATTACTCAGTCGCTGCGGTTTCAACAGTAACGGTGTATTTGTGATTGATGGATCGAAGCGATCCAGTCACGGCAATGCCTACTTTTCCGGCTTTGGTAAAAACAAGCGTATTGTTTTTTTCGACACCCTGCTTGAGTCCCTCAATGACGATGAACTGGAAGCGGTACTGGCCCATGAGCTTGGCCATTTCAAACGTAAACACATTGTCAAAGGCATGGCAATCACCATCGCTATGACACTGCTTGGTTTAGCCATACTTGCCTGGTTAATGAAGGCAGAGTGGTTCTATACCGCTCTCGGAGTCAGCACACCATCGACCTATATGGCACTGTTGTTATTTAGCCTGGTCATGCCGGTGTTCACTTTTTTACTTAGTCCTTTAATGAGCATGTTCTCTCGCAAGAATGAATTTGAAGCCGATGAGTTTGCCGCTCAACAATCAGATGCAAAATACCTGATTCAGGCACTGGTTAACCTGTACAAGGAAAATGCCAGTACGCTCACTCCGGATCCTTTGTATTCCAGTTTTTATGACAGTCACCCTCCTGCACCGGTACGCATTGCGCACCTTGCAAAACAATCCTGATTACCATTATGCAGAGCATAACCATGAAAAAATCAATTATCGTTATTTCCCTTTCTCTCAGTGCTATTGCCTGCGCGGAAGAAAGCTCAACATCAGCACCGGCTATCGAGAGTAAGGCTATTGCACAAACAACGAATACTCCGCCACACCACCAGGGCGAAAGCCTGCATGAGCAAAAATGTACCAGCTGTCATCGAGACGAGGTCTACACGCGTGAAGATAAAATGGTAAAAACCATGTCGGCACTGGAAAACCAGGTCAACAATTGCATGCGTGGCGCAGCCCGTGCAGAGTGGACGCAGGCTGAAACCAATTCGGTCATCGACTTTCTTAACGATCGCTACTACAAGTTCTAAATCACCTATGCTACACGCCACGTCGCAGTTAACGCTAATAGAGATGGTCTAGCATGGCAAAGCGGCGTATCAGTGATCAGCAAAAAAGGCGCATTCAGAACATTCAGAATAAGCGCCGCGAGAAAGCCGCAAAAAATCAGCAACAGAAAACCGACGCCCTGACTAGCCAGGGCCTGGGACAGGAGCAATCAGGCCTTGTCATTACCAACTACGGACAGACCCTGCTCATAGAAGACGAAAACTGCAAGCTCTTTCGATGCGTTGCACGCCAGAATCTGGGCGCCATTGTTTGTGGCGATCGTGTTATCTGGCAGGCTAGCAGCGAACAGGAAGGTGTGATTATTGCCGTTGATGAGCGAGACTCGCTCTTACAGAAGCCTGGCTTTGGTGGCAAACTCAAACCCATGGCAGCCAATATCAACCAGATTGTAATTGTTTCTGCGGTGCAGCCGCCACCGAACCCCTACCTTATCGATCGCTACCTGGTGGCTGCCGAAAACCTGCCAGCAACTCCGATTATCCTGCTAAATAAAATTGATATGCTGGATGACACTAATCGAAACGAACTCAAACAGATCATAAAACAGTACGAAACTATCGGCTACCACGTCATTACTGCCAGCAATGTACTGGACCACGGCTTTGACGATTTACATGTGGCACTTAAAACCCATACCAGTATATTTGTCGGGCTTTCCGGCGTTGGTAAGTCTTCACTGATTAACCAGCTACTCCCAGAACTCGACATACGTGTTGGCGAACTTTCCGAAGCCAGTGGTGAAGGCACACACACAACAACGAGCTCAACGCTTTATCACCTGCCCTGTGGCGGCAACCTCATTGACTCTCCCGGTGTACGTGACTTTGGATTATGGAACAGTTCACCTGATGACATACTGCATGGCTTTATTGAACTGCGAGATTATATCGGTCACTGCAAGTTTTCTAACTGCAGCCACGAACAGGAACCCGAGTGCGCAATCAAACAGGCCCTGGAAGATGGGAAGATTACAGCAGAGCGATTTGAGAACTACCGCAAAATTTTACGTGAATACACGGAGTAGTTAACAACGGTACTGACTAACTGATGTCAGGCACAGGACTTTATTTCTTCGAAGACCTTCTGTAGTTCATCAATCAATACAGAAAAATCATCTGTACCCTGTTCTAGCACGGTCTCCATCTGTTCAGCCAGTTCTGAAATTCTCGGAAATCCGAAGCTTGCTCCCAGGCCTTTAAGTTTATGAGCTTCAAGAGCCAACAGGTCTTGCTGATTACTCTGCTCTGCATCTCGAAAAGTACTTATGATTTCGGGAAACTGACTGATAAAGGTCTGAATAAAACCCGCAAGTTTTGGATGAATGAAAATGGTTTCATCAGATGCTAAATTATCAGACTGCTGCACGCCCACCTGTTTAAGATATCGGGAGACAGTATCTCCAAACGCCTGGCGGTCGATCGGCTTAGGTAGATAATCATCACATCCCATCTCGATATATTTCTGCCGATCATGTTTCATTGCATTGGCAGTTAATGCAACAATTGGCTTGTTGTAGCCTCGTTCTCTTAGTGTCTGAACTGCCTCAAAGCCGTCCATGACCGGCATTTGCATATCCATTAATATCAGATCGTAACTTTTTTCCATTGCCTTATCGAATGCAACCAGCCCATTCTCTGCGGTTTCGACATTAGCGCCAAGACGCTTTAAATACATCGAAATGAGCTTCTGGTTCATTTCAACGTCTTCAGCAACGAGTACATGGCCAGCTATCTGGTGCCCCGTAAACTCATCTGCATATTCGGATAATTGTGACTTTGTACTAGAGGCCTCAACTATCTCAGCTGGTAATGAAACTGTGAAACAACTTCCTTTATTGATTTCACTGTCTACCTGTATATTCCCACCCAGTGCATCTAGCAACTTACTTGATATGTGCAGGCCGAGTCCGGTTCCTCCAAATTTACGTGTGGTTGATGCGTCTGCCTGCGCAAAGGGCCTGAACAGTTTCTTCTGTTGCTTACGAGTCATGCCAATTCCTGAGTCAGATATTTCAAATCTGAACTTTGCCTCTTTCGACAAATAATGAACACGAAGCATCACGCCACCCTGGTAGGTAAATTTGATCGCATTATTAACAATATTAAATAATATTTGTTTAACCCGTAACGGATCTGTCAGGACTTTAGCGGGTAAAGGAGACACACAGTCCATATTGAATGTGATTGATTTAGCCTCGGCATGAAGCTTTGCCATATTCACGACATCATTGAGTATTTCTTCGGGTGACACCGGAATCATTTCGATATCAAGCTTATCAGCTTCAACCTTCGACAGATCGAGTACATCATTGATAACACCCAGTAAATGGCGGCTCGAATCAAGGATTGTATAGGCCACATCATCCCGCTCCCCTGGCGAAAGATCATCTTCAATAAGGGACTCAGAAAAGCCAATAATAGATGTTAGTGGTGTGCGAATTTCATGGCTCATATTTGCCAGGAAGGTGCTCTTGGCGATATTCGCCTGCTCAGCTTTTTGCTGTGCAGCTGCTTTTTCACTGGCAATCTTTTTAAGATCATCATTCATATGATTGATCTTGGCCAGCTGCACTTCCCGCTGGGTCGTTTCATAGCTGGCTCTTCTTACTACGAATACAGCAATAAAGACACCAAGCCCCAATGCCGCACTCGCCACTACAAGCATTAGCTGAATAGCTGTTGACTGTCGTTCCCTGCCATCTGCAGCTGCACTCTGCGCTGCTGTTTTCTGGTATTGATAGAGTTCATCCAGCTTTTCCAGCACTCGATCCTGTGCTGGAATTGCCTTGTTAATCAAAATGCCCTGTGCTTCCCTGATCCTGTTCTGACTTAACAGGTCATTGATTTCACCCTGAGAAGGTAACGCCTTGCCGGTTAACTTGCCCTGTTCCTTGAGTAGTTGTTTCTCATCTTCATTCAGAGGCATTTCGAGCATGGCGATTCTGGCGACTGCAAATTTTGTTGCCAGTGCTCGCAGGTCCATAAAATACTCATCCTGCAGGAAGGGGTCGCCGACAATAAGTATTTTATGAAAAATCAGCATACGTTGACGTGCTGCGGTATACATAGTCGTCGTCAACTCAATCTTTGCCATGTGATTGCTCACAATCAGATCAGAGTCCTGCTGTAGTGCACGTATATTCTGCAGGCCAATAAGGGTGACAATAGCCACAAGTATTAACATTGCCGAGAAGCCGGCAATGAGCGCAAGGCGGAATCGCCTTATTTTCATTTCGCCCAGACGATGATCCGGTTCATCGTTGTGTTTAGCTGACATGCTATACAGTCTCTGCAAGGGGGACCTAAATCATGTAAATTTGTTTATCGTTGTTATTAGCCGAGTTTCTATGCGTCGGCTTTGCTCACAGCCTACCCTATTTTGCAGCCCGGGAAAATACCGCCTGTATTTTTGTGACACTATCATATCCCGTCACCTACTTCTCTGGAGACGCTTTATACGCCTCTGCCTTGCCCAGGCGTATGGCCTTCTCCAGCTTGTCTTTGTGAAAATATACAACATCACCCGTCGTCAGGTTTCGGGTCTTCCAACGGTCACCCGCATCCAGCAGAATTTCGATCGCCATGCCTGATATCATATATTTTTTTCCGATAAGGTCTTTCATTTCACTTTACGTTCTCTATTACATAATTCTAATTCACGCTCACAGCTAGCAAGCCGTCAACCGACATTTAAGCAATTGATCTTCAGTCCCTGTACCACCAACAAGCCTGAATCAACATTACATCACTCTGACAAATACAAAAAATCTGCAATATCGATGGAATATTTTTCCCTCTCACCACATCAATCTGTAATCACGGTGCATGCACGAAAAATACAATAATCTTTTAGCATTTTACTGATTACTTATTTTTTTACATTGTCGAGCAGATGAATAAACCCTCTGATAGCGTTGCCCGGGCAGTTTGGGGCAGCCCGATAAGATATGAACTGTAACACCTGATCGCTGGCAAATGATTGCAAAACATAAACGAACAAACTGGAGGAATCCATCGTGCCTGTCACTTTTAGGAAAAAAACGCTGAACAGCCTGATTCTTGCTGCAGCCATTACCCCACTGACATTGTTACCCGCAGTGGGCTTTGCGGATAGTGAAAAAACTATCTACATCATGCATACCGGTGACCTGCATGGCGACACCGACGCCCACCCCAACGAACGTGATGATGCAACCGGTCTGCTTGAAGGCGGCCTTGCTCGTGCTGCAACCGTGATCAAATCGCTGAAGAAAAAACACAAGGGCAAGATTGTATGGGGGCACACCGGCGACAGCATTCAGGGTTCAGCCCTCGCCACCTATACCCAGGGCAAGGCACTGGTCGATATCTGGGATGCATTATCTCCAGACCTGTTTGCGACGGGTAACTGGGAATATGTTTACGGACTATACCGTTACCAGCAACTGTTTGGTACGAATGAAGATATCAAAGCCATCTCGCCTGACGAATACAGCCAGATGTTTATGGTTCCCGAGGATCCCAGTGGCCAGGTTTACAAGGGTCTCAATCCTAAGCGTGCCTTCAAACGCTCCAGTGATGGTGAGAAACGCCGCTGGCGTACGATTGCCGCAAACGCTTACTACAATGGTCAGGACCCCGGCCCGGGCATCAATGCAAAAGGTGCCGGTGAGCACTTTACCGACCCGTTTCATGTAGAAGTTGTGAATGGTATCCGCATCGGCTTTATTGGCTGTACCACCAACCGCGGCCCACAGGTGGTAAGTTCTAATGTCACTAAAGGTGTAAGCTTTTCTAACTGTGCCGGTGGTGTGAAGTTCCCACAGAACAAACCAATCCAGTGGCCAGAAGGTCACCCTAACCGGGATGCCGCCGCTGAAAAGCTGGATGATCTTGGAGGAATGAATCCGGCCCGTGGTTCTACCGTGGGCTTCCGTACCGTCAATGAAGTCGTCAAGTACACCAGCATCCTGCGTGCACCACAGGGCAAGAAAACTGAATACATCAACTCTCTCACAGGCAAGCCCTGGAAAGGCCAGGGTGTCGACCTTGTCGTGTTAATGTCAGAAGCCGGATTACCCGAAAGTCTATGGAATGCAGAAACCCAGGTAATGCCTGAAGGTGTTCGTTTCCCCGAAATCATTCTTTCATCCGACACCCATGAACGCACCCGCCTGCCGGTGGTTGCCACAAATGTTGACGGTAACAAGACGGTAATTATCGAAGAAGGTGAAGACGGTATGCAGGTTGGCCTGCTGGAACTGGAATTTGAAAACGGCAAGCTCAAGGAATGGGAATGGTCACGTTACGATATCGATGAGTCTGTACCCGAAGATTCCGAAATTGCCGACCTCATCAAAGATGCACAATCACCTTTCACCAGTGTCGCCGGTGGTGGTGAGTGGCAGGAAGGTGACAGCTTTATCAATCCGTTTAACGGCTACAAGCTGACCGTACCCTTCGACCACGTTGTCGGTTATACCGATATCGTACTGGAACGTAACCGCTTCTCCTACGAGCACGAGCCCGAAAAACTGAAGATGCCGGCTGATATCGAGGGTACCCTGCACGATCTGTATGCCGATACCTTCCGTGCAATGTCAGGCTCGGATGTGGGTGAGATTCGCGGCTTCCGCTATAACAACACCATCCCGGTGGGTGCTATCACCATCAAGGACCTGTATCACTCATTAACCATTGGTGCGATGATCGCCCAGGGCAGGATTCCCTCTTCGCCTGAAGCCGAACATGCTGCCGCCATCGATGAACCAGGCAAGTGTGTATTCGATAAAACCAGTTCTGATTACCGAAATAACAAGGTGAACAAGTGCCACTTCCTCGGCTGGCCACGTAGCCTGGTACAGACCTTCGAATTATCGGGTAATGGTACACAACAGCCAAATATTCCTGGCTGGAGTGGTGGCTGGTTCTTTAACTATTCGGGGGTTAACTTCGACCTGGATGTATATCAGCCAAACTTCGACAAGTATGGTTCGAAATTACGTTCACGGGTTTCCAATGTTCGCCTGGTTGATCCCATTACCGGTGAAGATCGCCATGCAGCTGGTGAGCTACCCGCGAATGTTACCATTGGTGCCTACTATTATGACGCCGACTTTAATCGCATTAACCGCAATCAGGTCGTCACGGCTGGCAGTTGTCAGAAAGCGGGATTCCCTGGCCTGACACGTGCGTGTGCGGATACAAAGATGATGATTGTTGCCAAAACAGGTGAACACTATGGCGCTCCTCTGGCCTGGGTAAGCTCATCACAGTTTGCTGCAGGTAAAGCTGCCGGGTTCAACATCTACCCACTCGATGTTGTTGAGGCGGTAGGTCGTTATATCTCTGACGGCAAAGACAGCAATGGTGATATCAGTATTCTCGATCTGCGTAGCGGTGAAGTGATTGAAACATCCGTCAAGGGTCTGAAGGGCAAAGTCGATGCAAATGAGTTTGCAAAAACGTTTCCACGCATCAACCTGCTGGATGAACTTCCCGATGGTCGCACGGAATTTGGCTTCGGCATCATACAGCCAATGCGTGGTGCCACCAAAAACCCGACTCGTGTCGTAGATACACCTGACGATGAAGGTGACTTCTAGGCGATAACTGCCTGCTGGACGCAACACAGGCCCGCACATAAAGCGGGCCTGTTCCCGTTCTGAACCACAGCACAAACTATTGAGACATACCGATGTTTAAGAAATCTTTTTACTACACTAGCCTGCTGGCAATATTCTCATTTAGCAGCGAGCTGGCGATAGCCAGTGACAATAAGACACTAGCGCTAAATGAGCTGGCACCCAATAAAACACCGACTCTGGATTTCAGTCGACAACCCCTGAACAACATTCTGAGCCAGGGTAATTTCAGTAAGCAAGCGTCAACCGTTGTACTTTCCGATAATGGAAACTACCGTGTCAGTCTGTATAGCCAGGTACACCCAGTCCCCTTATACAGGATTCATAGCTGGGTGGTACGTGTGGAAACCGTCGATGGCAAGACTGTCGACAACGCCAGCATCTATATCCATGGTGGCATGCCGGCACACCGCCACGGCCTGCCGAGCAGGCCCCGAGTCAGCCACTACCTGGGAAATGGGCAATACCTGATCGAAGGTATCAAGTTCAGCATGATTGGCCTCTGGGAACTGCGCATCAATATCAAACAACCTGGTATGCGTGATCGTGCCGTATTTGAGCTAACACTACCGCAGAAATCCTGATTACATGATGTTTAGAAATACACGTTTTTTTCTCTGCTTCTCGAGTATTGTTTTAACAAACCTGCTGGCCTGTGCAACAAACAGTGTAACGGCCAGCCCTCGCCCCAGCTGGACAGAACAGGAACGCGCGATAATCTCCAGCCTGTGGCTAGGTAACTATTCACCACCCGTAGACACAACAAACCGATTTATAAAAAATCCACGTGCCATCGAGCTCGGTCATCGCCTGTTTTTCGATACTCGCCTGAGTGCCAGTGGAAACATTTCCTGCGCCAGCTGCCATCAACCGGAAAAATATTTCACAGATGGTTTAAAAACCGCCAGGGGAATTGAAACTGGGCAGCGTAATACACCTACCATTGTTGGTAGCAGCGGCCAAACCTGGTTTTTCCATGATGGCAGAGCTGACAGTCTGTGGTCTCAGGCGCTGGCACCACTGGAGGACGACAAGGAACATGGCTCAAGTCGACTGGAGATTGTAAAACTGATATACCACGATCCGCAGCTGCGTAAACGCTATGAGGAATTTGCTGGCTCACTGGTTGATATTCCTGCATTCGATAATGGGCATTCGATAATAGAACCCCATGAACAGAAAATTGTGGATGAGATATTTGTGACGATTGGTAAAGCAATTGCTGCCTATGAATCTCAGCTACAACCCGGTCCATCACGCTTCGATCGCTATGCTCAGGCACTCATCAATAATAATATTTCCAGCATGCATAAGAGTCTGACACCCCTTGAAGAAAATGGTCTGCGCATTTTTGTACGGGAAGCTCGGTGTATCACCTGCCATAGTGGCCCACTGTTTAGCGATCAGGGGTTTCATAATATCTCGGTACAACCTGAAGACGGTCACCCCCATGACTGGGGGCGCTACAAGGGCGCACGCAAACTGCTGGAAAACCCGTTTAACTGTCGAAGCCAGTACAATGATAGTCACTCAGGTGAGCTTGCATCACCCTGTGATGAATTAAAACACATGGTCATGAGTCGACATGAAACCCAGGGTGCGATGAAAACACCCAGCCTGAGAAATATCAGCAAGACCGCACCCTATATGCACGCTGGCCAGTACGCCAGCCTGCGCGATGTGATCGAGCATTATAATACCCCCCCGCCAGCCCGCTTCCGCCGAAGCGAGCTATTCCTGCAGGTAGATTTAACAGAGACGGAAATGGACATGCTGGAGGCATTCCTGAAGAGCCTCGACAGCGACATCATCAGTGACAGGAAATACCTGAAATCACCGCGCCACAGTGACGGCTAGGTATTTAGTAATACCAGCTTTTCATCTACAGCGGGCAAGTTGACTGCCACGATCCTGGCCTTGTCGAACAGGTTAAAGTGTGTGGATGTAGCCGATGTATATGCGCCCATCTGGTGACCAACAACCAGGTCACCAATATTTAACGGTGGCAACTGGATACCCTCGGCAATCACATCGATACTGTCACAGGTCGGGCCTGCCAGTACGGCATTTTCCGTTTGCTCGATATCGCTGAACAATGTCATCGGGTATTTTGCGTGATCGAACAGGATACCCGAGTAGGACCCATAAATACCATCGTCCAGGTAATACCAGGTCGCATCACCGCGTCGCGCCTTGCCCATGATCTTTGAAATCGCTGTCATGGCCGGTGCTACCAGGTAACGACCGGGCTCCGCAATCACGCGAACATGGGGTGGCAGCTTTGCCAGCGTCTCACGAATCGGCGCACAGAAGTTTTCAATATCACTCACAGGCTCACTGTACTGCACCGGGAAACCACCGCCGATATCAAGAACAGAAAGATGCTTGCCCGTTTGCTGGTGAATGGACTCGATAATTTCAGCACACTTCTCGATTGCGTATACATGATTGCGAGAGTCCGGGCTTTGTGAACCCGCATGAAACGACAGACCCTTCACATGCAATCCCAGGGATTGCGCTTTCTGAATCAGTATCGCAACTTCATCTTCACGACAGCCAAACTTGCGCGACAGATCGATCGGTGTATCCGGGTTAGGAAAACTCACGCGAACCAGCAGGCCAACACGGTGCCGGTACTCAACAAACTTTTCCAGTTCCCACACGTTATCAACCACGAAGGTCGTGCAACCAAAACGTAGTGCCGCGCGAATATCTTCGTCACGCTTGATCGGGTGCGTATGAATCGTCTGCCGTGCATGGCCACCCTGCTCCCGTAAGAGTTCCACTTCACCGGATGTGGCAATATCGAAACCCGCGCCGAGTGATTTCAAAGTTTGTATCACCGCGGCATGGGGCAATGCCTTGATGGCATAAAACAGCTCCACACCCGGCAAGGCTGCCGTCAGAGATTCGTACTGTTTAACCAGCTGATCGCAGTCGAGTAGCAGCAGCGGCGCTCCATGCTGTTCAACCAGCTGCTGGTAGCTGGCCGCATTCGCCACAGGTTCAATACGAATACTCATGCCTTAGCCCTCGAGTGCATCCAGGATATATTGTGGCAGCGCAAAGCTGGCCACGTGTATCGCGGGATTATAGTAACGGGTTTTAATGCTGGCAGCCGCAAAACGCTGTGCAAGCTGCTCGACTGATAGTTGACGATAGTCACTGGCATCCGTCGCCCAGGCGAAGGTCATGACGCCTCCCACATAGGTTGGAACAGCCGCACAGTAGAATGACTGATCCGCAAAGTGACTACCCAGTCGTTGCGCGGTCGTCGTCACTTCATCCAGCTGCATAAAGGCAACTCCATTCTGGGTCACCAGGATACCGCCCGCTGCCAGGCAACTTTTACAGCTTTCATAAAAATCTGACTTGAACAGGGATTCACCGGGACCAATGGGGTCGGTGCTGTCGGATATGATCACATCAAATTTATCTGCACATTCACGCACGAAATTTGCGCCATCATCGATAACGATATTCACGCGTGGATCATCATAGGCACCGGCGCTGTGGTTCGGCAGGTATTCCTTGCACATATCCACGACCTGGTCGTCGATTTCAACCTGGGTAATATGCTCAACCGAGGCGTGCTTGCACACCTCGCGCAACATACCGCCATCACCGCCGCCGATAATCAGCACGCGCTTCACATTGCCATGGGCCATCAGGGGCACATGGGTGAGCATCTCGTGGTAGATAAACTCGTCAGCCTCGGTGGTCTGAATGATGCCATCCAGCGCCATCACCCGGCCAAACTTGGCGTTTTCGAAGATCACCAGATGCTGGTGATCGGTTTTGTTCTCGAAGTACACCTTGTCGACCGCGAATTCCTGTCCATAGGCATCGTACAGGGTTTCGATGTAACGGTTCATTATTTCTGCACCCGACCGCGCAGTTCTTCCGTCACTTCGAGGCGATGTGGAAAGAATGCACGCTTCAATACAGGCACGGCATTTTCCGGCTCGGCATCGCCACACATAAACACGTCGAAGGCCGCGTAATCACGCTCCGGCCAGGTATGGACACTGATATGGGATTCGGCAAGCACGGCAACACCGGAAATACCCCCGCTCGGGGTAAAGTGATGCAGGTGAATATGCAGCAGGGTGGCACCACACTTTTCTACGATTTCACGCATGGCATTTTCCATACGCTCCAGATCGTCCAGGTGACTGGCACCCCAGAGATCAAGCAGTAGATGTGTACCGGCAAACTCGACGCCGTTACGCTGGATAAAGTGATCTTTGGCCTCGTCCAGTGAGGGTTCGTTCTGGGCCGCCAGCACACTGGTATCATCAATGTGCAGACGGCCCATCTCCGCTGTGGGATCTTCCAGTTCCACCTCTACGGGTGCAGCAATATGCATTCAGTCTCTCCTGTTAAAGCTAGACAGATTTCAGCTTGTTATTAAATTACGCGCTGTTTCCAATCTGCCTTGAGGACGACTAAAAACAACGCTAGCGTTTGGGAACCATAAATACTCTGAGTAGTGTTTTGGAGGCGGGAATTTTAGTCAGCAAGCAGGAAAAAGCAAGCTTTTTCAGACCAGATTAAGGCATAAAATTAATAAGAATAAGAGCCCAGAAATAGCTCAATATATCTATCTGTTTTTATTACGCTTTTTTCGGAAAAAATCCTGCAGGATCTGGCGGCATTCAGGCTCCATGACACCTGCCTGGACAGTCATCCGGTGATTATGAACCGGGTCACTCAGCAGGTTGATAGCACTCCCTGCCGCACCGGTTTTTTCATCATAAGCCCCAAACACCAGCCGGGCAATGCGCGCGTGAATCATGGCACCCACGCACATGGAACAGGGCTCGAGGGTCACGTACAGTGTGGTATCAACCAGGCGATAATTATTCAGCACCTGGCCGGCTGCGCGAATAGCCTGCATCTCGGCATGGGCGGATGGGTCATGGGACTGTATCGGTTGATTCCAGCCTTCGGCGACAAGCTGGCCATCTTTGACGATAACGGCACCCACCGGTACTTCGTCTTCAGCTTCCGCCTTTGCTGCCAGTTCGAGCGCTTTCTGCATCCAGTATTCGTCGGTATTGTCTTGCATGAGATATTAAAGTGCTCTCGCTCCAGCTGCTATATGCCAGAGAAGCATAAACACCTGCAACAGGCATGTCCAGTGGTCACATTATCGCCATTTCAACCGCACTTGTTGCGGTTGAAAATTCTACAGACCTAAAATAATTCAACAGATATCCATGAATTTATAACACGTTACAAAAAGTCAGAAAGCACGTGAAAAATCACCGTAAGCATCTATTTTATATAGATAAAACAGACTCGGATAATGAATTATCAAAAATATACTGACACATTATATATGGTAGATCAGCGATCGATACACAACTCCGCGAGCACAATACCTGATGTTTGAAATTGTTTGCGATGCAAAAACTCGAAGAGTATAAACATCACGCGAATAAGCACACACTGATTCGCTGAGTGGCAACACCCGGCGAGTTATTTTTATTACACGTTGGTTTTATTGAAAGAAGGTGAAGCCAGGACATGTATCCAGAACATTTTGATCACAACCCCTTTTACCCTAAGCAGGCTGATTTCAGCGTGGTGACCAAAGACGGTCATTCAGGCATGGGGGTGATTACCTATCGTGATTTCGATGAAGGTGAATTAGTTGCGCATATGGCCGGTGAGATTATTCACGACATACGCCAGCATAGCCTGCAGATTGACGAAACCCGTCACCTGTATGACACCCATTTCTCAGGTTACTTCCTGCACTCCTGTGATCCCAATATTACACTGGACATGAAAAACCTGACGGTTCATGCACTGCGCCCAATCAAGGCAGGTGAATTCCTGTATATGGATTACGCGGAAACCGAAGCGGTACTGTACAAGCAGTTCCCCTGCAGCTGTGGTGCGCCAAATTGTCGCGGCTGGATTACAGGCCATAGCGAGCCCGTTAACGAAGCGGATGCTGACTACCAGTCATACATCCAGATTCGTAAAATCGCCGTATGACCATTGCAGTCACACCGGAGTGGTGGCAACGACAGGATCTGCACTTTGCCGACGGTGAACTCGCGTTTGCCGGGCGTAAGGTCAGCGAGCTAGCAGAACAATTCGACTCGCCTGCGTTTTTCTATAACGCCCAACGTGTCAGTGAAAAATTACAGGGCCTGCAACAGGCCCTGGATAACGCTGGCCTTGCTGGGCGCCATAAAGTTCACTATGCGATGAAGGCGAAT
>JBFHWF010000001.1:0-86199 GCA_041589175.1 Gammaproteobacteria bacterium | reverse complement strand
TGGTCGGGGTAGAGAGATTCGAACTCCCGACATCCTGCTCCCAAAGCAGGCGCGCTACCAGACTGCGCTATACCCCGAAACTTGAGTCATTCGGTAGACTGACTACCAGGCAACTCCTGCCTTCAAACCGTACTGCACTATCCGTAGAGAGATTACTCCGGGCATCCATGCCCTCCGCCCTTCGGGCCATGGTGATAAAAAGCATCACCATGTTCAAAATTGCTCCGGGCAATTTTGTCGAACTCCCGACATCCTGCTCCCAAAGCAGGCGCGCTACCAGACTGCGCTATACCCCGAATGTTCTGACATTCCTGTCATGGACACCTGGCCCTCATCACTAACTGCGTTGCAGCAAATGAGGATGCGGATATTACGCATATCCGCCTTTCAGGTCAACAGCTGGAACGGCTAATTGCCTAAATTAACTGTCTTTTTTTCTTTCTTTTCCGACTTGTGGAACAAACCCTAAGCATGAGAAAATCCACGCACATTTTATCCGGAAAAGACTATGGCTGCACAGATCATCGACGGCAAGAAAATCGCCGAGGCACTTCGCGAAACCATCAGGCAGGGCGTACAGGCACGTCTGGATGCGGGTAAACGCGCGCCCGGACTGGCGGTTGTGCTAGTTGGTGAAGATCCCGCCTCACAGGTATACGTACGCAACAAACGCATGGCCTGTGAAAAGGCTGGTATTATCTCCCGCGCCTATGACCTGCCTGCGAATACTAGCCAGCAGCAGCTGGATGCCCTGATCGATGAACTCAACGAAGACGACGATATCCACGGTATCCTGGTACAGTTTCCTTTGCCCGAGGGTCTAGATGAAGGTTCCATCATCGAGCGTATCCACCCCAATAAAGATGTCGATGGTTTCCACCCCTATAACCTGGGCCGTCTGGCACAGCGTAAGCCGGCGCTTCGCCCCTGCACACCCTATGGTGTCAAGCTACTGCTGGATTCCACCGGTGAAGCCTACAAGGGGCGCCATGCCGTTATCGTTGGAGCCTCGAATCATGTAGGCCGCCCTGCTGCCCTCGAACTGGTATTAGCAGGCGCTACCATCACCATGACTCACCGTTTCACCACTGACCTCGAAGACCATGTGCGTCGCGCCGATATACTCATCGTAGCCGTGGGTAAACCGGGTCTGGTCAAGGGTGAGTGGATCAAGGACGGCGCCACCGTGATCGACGTTGGCATCAACCGGCTTGAAGATGGCTCACTGTGCGGCGATGTCGACTTTGAAGCGGCTTCCAGCCATGCTGCCTGGATCACTCCGGTTCCAGGAGGTGTCGGCCCGATGACCGTTGCGGTGCTGCTGCAGAACACCCTCGAAGCAGCTAACACACACGACTAGCCTGCTTCCCGAAGCAATCGGAAAATTCAGGCTAATCTCAACAGATTCAGGGCTTTACTGCTAGACTTATTGGCTGACGTTAAATTATCAAGAGCCAGCCTACCGCATGCATGACGCCCTCAGTGATACGATAATCCTGCTTGCCATTTCCGTTGTCGCCGTGGCCCTGTTCAGGCGTATCAAGCTACCCGCCATTCTCGCCTACCTTGCGGTGGGTATCTGTATTGGCCCCCATGCCGCGGGACTGGTACAGAACTCCGAGGCCATGCACTTCCTCGCCGAAGTCGGTATCGCCTTTCTGTTATTCAGTCTGGGGCTGGAGTTTTCCTTAAACAAACTGATTTCGAATCGCCGTGCGGTGGTTGGCCTTGGTAGTGCGCAGGTTACCTCAACCATTTTCATTGCGTCGATCAGTACCTGGCTACTGGGTGCCAGCAAAGAGACCGCTTTTGTTTTTGGTTGTGTAATTGCGCTGTCCTCTACCGCCATCGTAATCAAACAGCTCGGTGAACAACTGGAAACCGACTCACGTCATGGCAACGCATCGATTTCGATTCTGCTATTTCAGGATGTTGCGGTAGTGCCCATGCTGGTGATCATCCCCGCCATTTCCAGTAATAGCGACAGCAATTTCCTGCTCGAGCTGTCCTACAGCTTTGCCATGGGTATCGGCGTAACCGTGATCATGCTGGCCATCGGACGCTGGCTGTTACGCCCGCTATTTCATGAAATTGCCTCCGCTCACTCCGCCGAACTGTTTACGCTGGCTGTATTACTGATCGCCCTGCTCTCTGCCTGGACAACCGAGTTCGCTGGACTTTCGATGGCATTAGGCGCATTCCTTGCCGGCATGATGCTGAGTGAGACCGAATTCAAGCACCAGATCGAAAACGATATCCGGCCCTTCCGGGATATCCTGCTTGGCCTGTTTTTTATTACTGTCGGTATGCTACTCAACCTGGGGAGCCTGATGGAAATTCTGCACTGGGCTATCCTGCTGGCCGCGATGATTATCGTTGGTAAAACCGCAATTATCATGGTTCTGGGAAAACACATAACACAGCTCCCCACCGGGGTTGCCATGCGTACGGGTCTAGTGCTGAGCCAGTGCGGCGAATTCGGTTTCGCGATTATGGCGCTTGCCGTGAGTTTTAATATCCTGCCACCCTATGAATCACAGTTGTTACTAGCGACCATTATCCTCACCATGATCGCCACCCCGTTCCTGGTCAAGTACAACGGCCTGCTGGCAAAAAAACTCACCGGTAGCTATATCGAGAATCGGGAAGAGATCGAGAATAATATTGCCCGCAACACCGACAAAATGAATGGCCACGTGATTATCTGTGGCTTTGGGCGAATCGGTCAGAATATTGCGCAGATTATCGAGTCAGAAGGCTTCAAGTATTACGCCCTGGACTACAGTGTAGAACTCATCCAGAATGCGTCCAAGGCGGGGTACAAAGTTGCTTTTGGTGATTCGACTCACCGGGAAATTCTCTGTGCTGCAGGTATCGAACGTGCCTCAATTATCGTAATCTGCCATGACAATATCGGCTCGGTAGAAAAAACCCTGGCACAGGCCAAAAGCCTCAATCCCAATATCCCTGTACTGGTGCGAACCCAGGATGATACCTACTACGAAGAACTGACCAGCCTCGGGGCTACCGAGGTCATTCCCGAAACGCTTGAATCATCACTGATGATGGCATCCCATGTACTGTCAATTCTGGGCATCCCCATGGGTAAAATCGTGCGTCGCATGCAACAGATGCGTAATGAAAAGCACATGAACATGCGTGAGTTTTTTCATAGCGAAGAACAGGATGGAATCGAGATGCCCGACGAGGTACGCAAGCGACTGGTTAGCATCACCATACAGGACAAAGCTTTCGCCGTTGGTAAAAACCTGCAGGACCTGAAACTGGAATCCATGGGCGTTACCCTGCACCGTAACCGTAGCGACGACACCAAGGTCGTAAAGCCTAACTCTGATACCATACTCAAATCCGGGGATGTACTGGTACTGTTCGGCACGCCGGAAGACATCGAACACGTCGAAGGTTTTTTACTTAACGGCTAACAGAAAATTAACTGGTCGTGGTTTTATAAAGCATGTTATAACTCCTGAAAGGGAGGAATAAAAGTGAGTGATAAAACCTTACGTGGCCTGATCGCTATTTCGATTGCCGCGTTGATTATCCACCAGGCGGGGCTGATCATCACCGGCATGTTTGGTCTGGCATGGGGCCTGGTGACCGCACTAACTGTCGCTATTGTTTCCTTCTACTCCGGGCACATGGCACGGGCTTCTGGTAAAGGCTCAGTCTGGTATCTACTACCGACACTTCTGTTTACCATCATTCCCATCGGCTGGATGATCTTCCGTAGCATGAATACCGAAACGGACATCTGGGATCGGCTGTGGAGTCTGTCCTCGTTCTTTATCGGCTTTGTGCTGCCGGTTTTATTACTGTCCTTTGTTTACTATGAGCTACGTAAACGCTACAAACATAAACCACTTGAGCAAACGCCTCACGATTGAGTTTTTTCGATATCCAGCACCACCTTCGTCATATCGATAACACTATCGGGGTTCAGTGAAATCGAGCTGATTCGCTGTTCCACCAGCCACTGAGTAATCTCTGGAAAATCGGAAGGCGCCTGACCACAGATACCGACATATTTCTCTGCACGATGACAGGCATCAATTGCTAGCTGCATCATGACTTTAACGGCTTCATTGCGCTCATCAAAGCCACTGATTAAACCCGAGTCACGATCGACACCCAGCGTTAACTGGGTGAGGTCATTTGAACCAATAGAAAAACCATCAAAGTGCTGCAGGAAATTATCTGCCAGCAGTGCATTGGCAGGGATTTCACACATCAGATAAACCTTCAGTCCATGATCACCACGTTTCAATCCAAACTGATTAAGTAGCTGCTGTATACGATCAGCCTCTTCGACACTTCGCACAAAGGGAATCATAATATCAACATTATCCAGACCCATATCTTCACGCACCTGTTTTAGCGCTTCACACTCCAGTCTGAAACAGTCACGGAAAGCTTCTGACGGATAACGATACGCACCTCGAAACCCGATCATGGGATTTTCTTCATCCGGCTCAAACAGGTCACCACCTAGCAGGGATGCATATTCATTTGATTTGAAGTCGGATAATCGAACGATCACCTGTCGTGGATAAAAGGCGGCGGCAATCATACCCACACCTTCCGCCAGTTTGTTCACATAGTACTGCGTTGGCGTTCCATAACCGGCAATAATCTCTCGAATAGATGATCGTAACCGGCTCGGCAAACTATCGTACTCAAGCAAAGCTCTGGGGTGAATACGAATACTGTTATTAATAATAAATTCCAGTCGAGCCAGACCAACGCCATCCACTGGCAGCCGCGAAGTTTCAAACGCAATCTCCGGGTTAGCCAGGTTGAGCATAATACGCGTGCGAGGTTTAGCAAGAGCGGACACGTCAATTCGATGTTCTTCGAATGGAATTAACCCAGGGTAGACATAACCCGTATCCCCTTCGGCACAGGAAACGGTAATATCTTCGCCACTCTTCACGCGCAAGGTTGCATCACCACAGCCGACAATTGCCGGGATGCCAAGCTCACGGGCAATGATAGCTGCATGGCAGGTTCTCCCACCTCGATTGGTGACGATGGCAGAGGCAATCTTCATCACAGGTTCCCAGTCGGGATCAGTGATATCCGTTATCAGCACATCACCCTTCTGCAAGTGCCCCATTTCAGCCGCATCGGCAATCACACAGGCACGGCCTGACGCGATTCGTTTACCAACACTTTTACCTATCACGCGTGGATCAGGTCGCTCGCTGGCAGTAAAGCGATATTGCAGCTGATACTGACCCTGCAATTCTGACTGCACCGTTTCAGGCCTGGCCTGCAATATAAACAACTCACCGGTTTCGCCATCTCGGGCCCACTCAATATCCATAGGCCGACCATAATGTTGTTCAATGGTAACGGCATAACGAGCTAGCTGCAGTACTTCGTCATCATTAATACAGAAGGTTTTTCGATCTTCGAGAGACACTTCCACGTTACGAGTTGATAGCCCAGCAGTAGTATCATGGCTGTATACCATCTTGATGGCTTTCTCACCCAGCTGTCGTCGAATAACCGGTTTATGATTTTGTAGATGGGTTTTGAATACGTAAAACTCATCCGGATTCACAGCACCCTGAACCACATTTTCACCCAGCCCCCAGGCAGCATTAATCAGTACGACATCCTTAAATCCGGATTCAGTGTCAATACTGAACATAACGCCAGATGCTCCAAGATCGGCACGAACCATTTTTTGCACACCGATAGATAAGGCCACCCCCTGATGATCAAAGCCTTTATCAACCCGGTATGAAATCGCACGGTCGGTAAACAATGAAGCATAAACTCGCTTACAGGTCAGTAACAGGTTTCTGCGTCCGGAAATATTCAGGTAGGTTTCCTGCTGTCCAGCAAATGATGCACCGGGCAGGTCTTCAGCTGTGGCAGAACTACGGACAGCCACATCGGGGTATTCACCATACTCCTCGCCCAGCTTCTCATAAGCACTGACAATTTCACCGGCAAGATCATCCGGCATTTCGCCATGCAGTATCCAGCTTCGTATCTGTCGCCCCACCTGCATCAGGGCTTGAACGTCATGAGTATCCAGATCTGACAGAATGTTATCGATACGCTGTTCTAGCTGGTTATGCCGTATATAGTGACGATAGGCATCTGATGTCGTCGCAAAGCCATTGGGAACGCGTATTCCCGCAGAAGACAGGTGACGATACATCTCACCCAGAGATGCATTCTTTCCACCTACTATCTCGATATCATCTATGCCGATGTCCTTGAAAAAGTGCACGTAACGCATAAGAACTCCGCTCAACAGGCTCCTTATAAGTATACGACATTACAGCAAAATAGCCTGCGACTGTTTACGATTATGAGTTTCTGGCACACACGAAAACAGAGGTGTATTCTGTGTCATCGCAAAAAAAACGGCATCCCTGCCAATAGCTCGAAACCCGTCCTTATTTCTTCTTTCCCCGGCGGTTTATCGATGAAACTCGAAATCCATATATAAGTGCCAGAATATAAATAAACAGCACCAGCCCCATATTAAAAAGAATCAATCCATTAAGCGTTGAGCCAGGAACCAGCATGGGCAGAACAATAATTAGCACCATTAACACGCCATAGAAAACATTCGACCATGGAGTATGGGGCTTATATTCATACTGGGTTCTACGGGAACTAACTAGACTCGCATCACCCATCATATCCGTCGCCGAAGACTCGACATCAGGCTGTTCACTGGTCATTGGCAGACTCCCGTAAAAAACGCTTATCGATATGTGTCAGCGATGGCACGGAAATATAGAATTTGTGCGATTTAAATTCCTGTTTTAGCAGCTGAACAAGACGACTAAATGCTAGATCAATAGCGGTATAAATATCCCGACTCACTTTCACAATATCCAGTGAAAGATGATTTACCCCCCTTACCTTTACATGACATCGTTTATCGACGCCACCCTTATCAGGGCCATTAACATCATCAATAAAAATCTCAATATCCTGGATATCATCATAGGTTCCAGATAATTTTTCACAGGTCTCACGAATCATTTTTTTCATGTCGAGCGATATCGACATACGACGCACCGAAATTCGTATACTCATAATCAAACCTTTCTTTGAGCAATAGCGTACTCCTGCCGAAAAACTAGCTAAATCGGCAGAAAGCAAATTTATAAATGGTTTATCTAAAACTTAAGCAGAATATGAGCGTGGCGGCGCACGAGGATGAGATATTGAAAATCTGGATGATTTGAGCTGAACAGCATCAGACTGAAAACATGCCATGCACTGACGGTTTATGCCAGGCAGTTTACTACGGAATACATTCAGAAACTGTTGTGGATCGAAGTCTCCACCGGAAGATGAAAACGGTGACGATAGTGGTTCACTAATCGTTATTGAGGTGTCTGACTGAGCAGATTTAATATCCGCAGCAAGCGCCACATCGCCCAGAAAGACGAGGCCTGCTATAAAGAAGCGGATCCAGGATAAATTCGGCATCAGGTTCAGAACCCTTAAATCGACAGTGTTATAACTGTTAACAAAAATATCTCGCACAACAAGATATCATTCAACAGCACTCAATATAATATAGCCTATATTGTATTTTACAAGCACATGGAATTATAAAATAATACGATACAACTCTGTTGCCTAACTGCCACTACCTGACAAACAACCCCACTAAACTTTTCTCCCATGGCAACGATTCGCCAGGAACACCACTATGACCCACCCTGATATATCAGATACAGCATACCTCCGGTGGCTGTTCAGCGCTTACAGGTATCAATCAGTGATTTTTTCTGCAATCATCTTTTCACGCTGATACACGAGTACTGAACCGATACGAATCAGACCCAGGACAAGCAGGAACACCGAATAGGCATAGAGCATATCTGGCTTGAGTTCGTGTTTGAATAATTCAATAAGTATTTCACGCAATACGAAGACGATTGCAGCATCAACAATAAATGTTAGTCTTAAGCGATGGGTTTTGAAATATTCAACCAGGGAACGTGAAAGCTCAATAAGCACGTAGAGTGTCAGAACATCGGTGATGATATCAATATAATGATTGGTTATACCTTCAAATGCGAGTAGTTTCCATGTGGTAACAAACAGCTGCAGGGTACCAATGGCTATTCCAACCATAATAAAAACAAGAATAATGGCGAATACTGCATCTACAGCTTTGTCGAAATAAATTTTCAGTTTGTCTGACAACATAACGAGTCCTGCAGAAAAATATTATTGTTAGTTTTATCTAGCCTGCTCAGAGTACAGCTACACTTGATTCTGTGGGCATGATTAATATAAATCAACTCTCGCCCTGATATTTCACTCTCGACACCTGTAAAGACGACCAGCCTTTAAAAACGCCCATGCTCCAGCATTAACAGCGTACAGTCTTTTACAAAAGAAATATCATTATGCAGCAGGGCCAGTTCAAGTGCATCTGATTCGGTACCCGGGTTAAGAATGACACGACCGGGTTCGAGGGCAATAATATCATCGATCAGGGGCAGGATGCGCTGCGGGCCAATATACAGGCTCAGAGAGTCAACCGACTGGTCAATCTGCGCAAGTTCGTGTTTTACGACCAGACCATCGATCGTTTCGAGCCTGGGGTGCACGGGTATCACATGGTGGCCATATTCCTGCAACAGCTTGATCGCCTTGTAGGCATAGCGATGGGGCTTGTTACTGGCACCGAGAACCACGACCCGTGAATTTTGCATCTACACTTCCTAGCTATTGAGTTGATCCGGTTTTACGAAGTTAATCGCCTGAGGCTCCGCATACTCCTTATCATAGATCAGTGAGATTTCCATTTCGCCATTTTTCTCCTGGCCGCTAACCTGCTTTAATTCTGGCAGGCGGTTTGCCAGGTAAGCCATACTGGCCGCCATCAGCTGTTCATTATCGCTACTAATAGCCATCATCAGCTGGCTAGCTACAAACTGGGCCTTCTGTTCTGGATCCGGCGCAAAGATATTACCCTGCCCACTGGGAATACCCAGCTCCATCTTTTCATCCATCTTATCGAGATAGGCGAGCTGATGCTCTGGCAGCGGCATGCTGCGATCATACTCAATCTTTGATTCACCATTTACGACGGCTACCAGCTTACTCATGGTTGTTTCCAGCATAGTTAAAAATAGCTGCAAATATTAACATATTTTAATATCCGAGGCCTGCTACAATTCAGACACAGACAGCACCCATTAACCTGAATTAAATCATGGATTTATCATGCATACAAAACCCAGCGCCCTGCTACTTATTGCCTCTGGCTGCCAACATTGCCCCAGCGTATTACAGAGCCTGTCGGAGCTGATCAAGGAGGGCGAGCTCTCAAGCCTGGAAGTCGTGAACATTAGCACCGCCCCGGAACGCGCCCGTGAGCTCAACGTGCGTTCGGTTCCCTGGGTCAAACTGGGTGAATATGAGCTGGTTGGCATGAAGACCAAAGGCGAGCTAAAGCAGTGGATCGACAAAAGCGCCCAGGATACCAATATGGGTATCGTTTTCGAAGAAATGATGACATCGGGCAATCTCGACAAGGTAGAAGCCCGTATTCAGGCGGAACCTGAGAGCTTCGAAGGTCTGCTTGATATTATGACCCGTAAAGATGCCAGCCTGTCAGCACGTATCGGGGTTGGTGCCATTATGGAATCTCTGGCCGGGAGCGATATCCTGATCAAACAGATCCCTGCCCTGGGCGAGCTAAGCCAGCATAAAAATCCACAGGTACGAAATGATGCCTGTTACTATCTGGGTTTAAGCCATCATATGTCAGCTGAACCCTTCCTGCAGGCACGACTCGAAGATGAGAACTCTGATGTTCGAGAATCGGCCGATGATGCCCTGCAGGACATTAACAGCTGAAAATAGCCATAACCCAAGACCTGAAACCTCAAACATGAAGGAAGCCAGATGAAAAACTGTCACGAAGTCGATTACCGTATTATTGGCCACGATATGCAGATGGTTGAAATTGAACTGGACCCGGGCGAAACCGTGATCGCCGAGGCCGGTGCCATGACCTATATGCAGGACGGTATTCGCTTCGATACCCGCATGGGAGACGGATCCAACCCCGAACAGGGCTTTTTTAGCAAACTGTTCGATGCGGGCAAGCGTATGGTCACCGGTGAATCGCTGTTTATGACACACTTCACTAACGAAGGGTCGGCTAAACAGCATGTCGGTTTTTCATCCCCTTACCCGGGTAGCATTATCGCGCTGGATATGAGTACAGTCGGTGGAGAAATTCTCTGCCAGAAAGACGCCTTCCTTGCCGCAGCCCTGGGAACACAGATTGATATCGCATTTAACCGAAAACTTGGCGCCGGATTTTTCGGTGGTGAAGGCTTTATTCTTGAACGACTTAAAGGTGATGGCATGACTTTTATTCATGCTGGTGGCACGGTCATTGAAAAACAGTTAAATAATGAAACCCTGAGGCTCGACACCGGTTGCCTGGTTGCCTTTAGTGCGGGCATTGAATACGACATCGAAATGACAAAAGGTCTGAAAAGCATGTTCTTTGGTGGCGAAGGACTATTCCTGGCCACCCTGAAAGGTACCGGAAAGGTCTGGATCCAGAGCCTGCCATTCTCGCGTCTGGCAGACCGTATCCTTGAGCATGCACCATCTAGAGGTGGCAAGAGCCAGGATGAGAGCTAATTATTTCACGCTGCAAAATTGACGCGTATTAATTGCTTCATGCTGCGAACTTAGTAGCATGGAGCCATTGTGTAAATAAGCCTAATAGCGATTATGATACAAACTTTCTGGCACACCTTCAGTGCCGCACCCCATCGACTGTTTTTCTTCAGTGGTGCCCTGCAGCTGCTACTCCCAGCTGTTGCCTGGTCACTGGAGCTACTCTATCGGTATAGTGACATCTGGCCACAACCCGAGCTCATTTTTCCAGCAACCTGGGCTCATGGCATGGTGATGCTTTATGGCCTCTTTATTTTCTTTATCTATGGCTTTCTAATGACCGTATTCCCTCGCTGGATGGGTGGAGAACTGATTCAACGACAGCACATCATATCAACCTGGCTTTGGCTGACCAGCGGTTTACTGATATTCGAAGTGGGTTTATACACCGGCCTACGAGTTGCACTCTCAGGGCTGCTTATATTTCTACTGGGCTGGAGCATTGGCATGATCGCACTGTATCAAAGCTTCCGACAGGCTCCCACAAACGATAAATTCTATGAGCGCCTGCTATTAATTTTTCTTGGCTTTGGCGCACTAGGTATCATCAGCTTTGCTTACTGGATGTACAGTTTTGAATGGCGCTTTCTGGAACTGTCACGAAATATTGGTATCTGGCTGTTTCTCCTGCCCATTCTGATGACGGTATGCCATCGCATGCTGCCCTTTTTCAGCAGTAATGTCATTCCGGGTTACATTAACTATCAACCACGCGCACTACTCCTGCTTCTACTCGCAGGCTGCCTGCTGCATTTCACACTTGAACAGCTCTATATTCGACACTGGTTATTTGTGATTGATGGCAGCATGATGCTGATAGCAGGCTGGCTCAGTTATCGCTGGCAGATACACCGCAGTTTCAGCAATCACCTGCTAGCCGTATTGCATATGGCATTCCTGTGGCTGGGCATTGGTCTGTTACTCCTGTTTATGCAGAGCCTGTTTATGTTTGTGCAGGATATCTACATCCTGGATCGTGCTCCTTTGCATGCACTCACCATTGGGTTTGCCACATCCTTACTGGTGGCAATGGCTTCCCGGGTGACGCTGGGGCACTCTGGCCGACAACTGGTGCTGGACCGCATAAGCTGGTATCTGTTTCTGGGCATACAGTTGGCTGTGATTATACGCATAAGCGCGGATCTGCACTTTGAAAGCGCACTGGATCACCACACTTTGAACCTGCTTGCCATCAGCCTCTGGCTGATCTGCCTTGGCATCTGGGTGATACGTTACGCCCCCATCTACCTCAGCCGGCGAGTCGATGGGCGTGATGGATAGCGCTGCAGTTTGCGGGTTTATTTTCCTGTAGATTCTGATACATTGAAACGAAATATATCGGGAGCCCCCCATGAGCGAATCGAATTACGTCTTCTCACGCATCTGCAAAAAGTGCAATGTTGAACTGGAGCTAGATGACTTTGCCATCGACACCCACACCTGCCAGAACAAGCATGTGTTTTTCTTCAAGTGTCCACAATGCGCCGACTACCTGGCTACAGCGATGCAGAATATCCCACAGTCCGAGTGGAAAAATTTTATCCCGGCAGATCAGTTAAATGAAATTGAAGCCAAATATGAAGCGGCTATGAAAGCCCATTAATTTACGATCAAGGCATAATCGTGAAAAAGCTGTTAAAAAATCCGGCAATTTATATTTTTCTGCTATTTGCTGTCTTCTATTATGTGGCACAAAAGAACGCACAGAACCTGATTTCTGACGAGCCGCTGGTATTGCGTGCGGCTAACCCACCTGAGATCATTATGTTCGGCACCCAGCAGTGTAAATACTGCGAGGTTGCACGGGATTTTTTTGCCAGGCACCAACTACCCTATACTGAGCACGATATCGAGATATCCGACGAAGCCATGCAGCGATTTTACCTGCTGGGTGGCAAAGGCACACCTTTACTGATTATTAACCGACAGATCATCCATGGTTATGATGAACGCATGATACGTAATGCACTTTAGCTAAACCCGAAATCTGGCACAGCCTTATGAAATCATTTTTACTCATTGTGATAACAGGCGCTCTACTATTTATTCTGTACTTCAAATATCTAGCGTATCGTTCTCAACAGGCTGAACCCGTCGGTCTCATCAATAACCAGCTCACACCATGCCCCAGCTCACCCAACTGTGTATGTTCTGAATACAGTGATAACGCGCAGCACAGTATTCCGCCCGTTTCGATCAGCAATATGGATGCGTCACTGCTCAGGCAGCTGATAGATAAGTCGATTATGCAAACGGGTGGCAAAATCACACATCGCGAAAAGGACTATTTTGCCGCCACATACACCTCTCGATTCTTTGGTTTTGTCGATGATCTCGAAATTCGCATTGACCATACTCAACAACAACTTCACATACGATCCGCCTCCCGCGAAGGACATAGTGACTTTGGCGTGAATCGACAGCGCACAGAGCGTTTGCGACAGTATTTCGAATCTAACAGCCAGAACTCACCTGACAGCCCCGAATAAAGTGCTATACATACACTAATCCAGATAGCAAGCTGCCCCTGGTACTTCGAACAGTTCGACAGGCATAACAGTTTGAAAGAAAAAACCAATATTATCAGACAATTACGCTACAGATTGATAGTCGTAATTAGTATCGGCCTGGTACTCATCGCCATATTTACCGGGCTATCCGTCATCGTCCCCTATTACAACTATATTAAACAGGTTAATGACAACCAGCTAATACAGCTTACACGGCAACGAAGCCAGCTAATTAATGTGTATTTGAAAAGTCTCAAAGATACAGCTGACCAGATCACTTCCAGAACCTTTGCGCGTAAACAGCTAGCCAGACTACTGTCTGGCGAAATCAACCAGATGACGCATAATGAACGCACAACACCACTTTTAATCGATGCCATGCACAAGCATAAATCGATTGCTGCAATTATTCGATTCGACCTGAAAAATAAAGCCATTCTACATATTGGTAACAACCTGTCCCTGGACCTGATTAAACTACCAGATACACCTCTACAAACTGCGACAATTTACGGCCCTGTTCAATTTTCGGGACAATATTACATCTACGCTATCGCGCCCATTATTCACAACAACAACCAGTTTCTAGGTCATGATGCTGTCTTGTTTAATCTTGAAGAACTACATGAAATTCTTGTCTCCCGAACAGGCATGCCGATTGACTCCAGGGTTCAGCTTGGCTGGGCTAATTCCCAGGGCCGTATTAATATTTTCTTTGACAATCATAAAAATGCATCTGTCGCCGAGCTCGAATCGATGAAGCTTGCGCTTAACAATGAGACTGGAATATACATCCCGAAGAATAGCCAGGAAAGTTTCCGAATTTCCCATTCACCTGTCGATGACATTCACTGGGGATTAACCATTAGCATACCTCAGAATATTTACAACACCCCTTTCAGATCCGAGTTCTACCCTGTTATATTAATCATGCTGGGAATTATCACTCTATGTACCATTATCATTACTATCATTATACGATCTGTCTCGGATACACTGTTTTCAGAGGAGAAGTTACCTTTTTTATCAGGAACTAAGGACAAAAATCCACAGCGAGATGATCTATCACTCGATATTTTAAATAAAATCTATGCACAGCTAATTCAGGCCGATACCGAACAGAAGCTATTAGATAGAACAGCCGATATCCTCAGTAACTATACACAGTTTGATGCCATCTGGATCTGTCTGAATGACCAACAAAATGACAACTTCCATTGCGTATCTCATGCGGGCAACAAACACAGTTGCCTTGACATAGACGCACTATGTGACGACAGTGACGCATGGAACCATTGCTTAGTATCCCTTGCCATAAATAAGCAAACAACTATCACTCAAAATGAAGTCGATTACCAGCTATTAAAATACTGGGACAAAAACTGTAACCGAAGTGATATCGAACTACTTGCCACACCTTTAATACTTGAAAACAACGTAGCTGGCATCATGCTTGCCTATGCATCAGAAACCTCGATTCATATTAAACAGGATGTCAATCTTTTCCAGAATCTGGGGCAAAGCATTGCCTATGGTTTGCTGGCTTTACGCAATAAGACACGTAAGGAAAGCCTGCAAAAACAGCTACTACAGGCTGATAAAATGCAGGCTATTGGCCAGATGAGCAGCGTACTTTCCCACGAATTTGATAACATTTTCAGTTATATCTTAAACCACACCGCACTGATACAGGCTAGCCATATAACTCCCGAAACAGCCCCTGAAATAGGTGACCACCTCAAACGTATCAAGTCATCGGCTCAGAGAGCACGCAATCAGCTTAAACAGTTATTAACTTTCAGCACTACCTCTACTGAAGATTCACGCCCACTGAAACTTGAACCCCTGCTATCACAGGCATTATCGCTACTAACACCGACTTTACCCTCAACTATCGAAATTCATACTCATATTGAAGACCAGACCTCGGAAGTATTACTCGACCCCATTCAGTTTAACCAGATCATCATTAACCTGTGTACAAATGCACGCCACGCAATGAGTGAAATAGGCATCATCGAGATCGGACTGAAACAGGTACATATAGAATCAACCAGCTGTTCATCATGCGCAGACTATTTCGATGGTGTCTATGAAGTACTAATCGTGAAAGACAATGGCCGTGGTATTAGCAAAGATTCAATCAACCGAATATTCGATCCCTTTTACAGTGACTGGAGCTACGGAGAAAGCAGCGGCATGGGTCTGTCTGTGGTACATGGGATCGTACACGAATATAATGGACATATTGTGATCGATTCGGAAATTGACAAGGGAACCGAAATAAGGATCTATTTCCCAGTTTCACAACCTCAGCAGCCAGCAAAAAAGCAAGCTGAGATTAGCAGCTAACTAGTTACAGACACCAACAGAACCACGGCGACAGCGCTGATACCTTACCCAGGTTGTACTACTCAAGTCTGCCTTATCGAATTGTGCACCATCAATGATGGCATCACGAATTGAAGCTTCACTTAGATTTGATTCGGTAAAACGGGCATCAAGTAAATTAGCCTCTTCAAATTTTACCGATTTCATCATCGCACTCGAAAAATCTGCCGACTCAAGGTCGGCCTCATTAAAAACTGCCGCCTCACAACGCGCTGCTGTAAAGTCGGATCTCTTGAGTGAAGAACGACTAAAGTCAGCAAGTTTACACTCACTCTGTCTGAAGACGCCGTTTTCGATCCGTGCTTCATAAAAATTCGCTTTATTGAGTCTACCACGGCTAAAATCGGTATCACTTATCTGGCTACGACTCAGGCGGGCTTCTTCTAGTACGGTATCAGTAAACTTTGACTGCTTTATTTTTGCATTATTAATACGTGCACTATCCAGGCGAGCACGGGAAAAATCCACCTGATCCAGCTGTGAAAAACTGAGGTCGGCGGTTTGCAGTCGCGCACCACTGAGATTCACATTGGTGAAGTTAACACGCCGGAGGATAGCACCTCGTAAATTAGCATTACTGAGATCCAGATTCTGTTTCGTACAACCTGTCCAGTTCACATCGGGAGCAGCGGGATCATCACATGCAGCATTTGCTGTGGATAACCCGCAAAACCAGACAAGCAGAAATACGCTTTTATTCATTACGACCTTTTCTTTTTTAATGAACGAATTAAAAACCGTGCTGGATGCAAAGCATAGCGCACTCGATTTGTTACAGGCAAGCACTCCTGATTAATCATTGCCGCCAGTAGTTCCGCCGCGAGGAAAGCACTGGTAAAACCACGCGCCCCATGCCCACTACTTATATATAGACCAGGCAGATAGGCTGCGGTTTCATAACGGCTTGCGGCCTTACCCTTATAAAGATCTGCATATATTTGCTCATACTTTGCCACATCGGGTGCTGCACCAACTACCGGGCAACGATCCGCAGTCACCGCACGTAAAGCAGCTCGTTGCCCTGAGATATCATCCATATTGAATCCCAGGCCCAGTGCGGCATTCAGTGCCTGTATATTTTCTCTGTTATCTTCTTCTCGACAGGCTGTATCAACCTCATCCATGGAGAAACTGGCACCAGCCAGGTGACACCCCTGATATTCGGGCATCAGATACCCCTCATAGGACACCGGTACGCGCAAACTTCGACTGCGTTTCGAGGGTTTTAGCAGGGTTACCTGTCCACGTGCCGGATTTAAATGAAGATGTTTAAACTGTTTAAAATCTCGCGCCGCACAGGCATTTGCCACTATCACTCTGTCATGCTGGATCACATCCCCGTTGTCGCAGTGCAGCTGCCAGCATCCATCCTGATAGAACATATCCGTAACCCGGGTATTAAATCGCAGTACCAGCTGGCCAGCCATTTGCCTGACCAGCAGATCCAGTAAAGATGCCGGATACACCGTGGCTGCTTTCGGCGCATAATGACAGGTCTCACCCACATTCAGCCCACTCAACTCACTGGCGCTGGCGGCATCAACCGACACTACCCAGTCGGGGTCCTGCTCATGCTGTTCAATCTGTCGACGAATACGCTCGGTCGCAGGTAATTGCAGCCCTGCACTTTCTTTCCAGCATGACTGATCAGGATCCAGCTGCCTGAGCTTTCGCAGTGCATAAAAATAGGCAACCGCATAAAACTCCGCATCAGCGGAATCCTGCAAACTCAGCCGTGGCATGATCATTCCCTGTGGATTGCCCGATGCACCTGAGCCCAGCCCACTGGCTGCCTCCACCAACTCGACGTGATACCCACGACTTACCAGGGCATGGGCAGCACTCAGCCCCGCAATACCCGCACCGATAATGCAGACTCGCCTGCTGCTACCAGCGCTGCTTTCACGGGCATACCAGGGATATGCCTCCTGGCTACCTGAAGAAAAAACCCTGTCAGCATTTTTACAGCCGCTTAGCATCTCCCGTTTACTGCCAAAGCCATTTACCCGGCTAACCTCAAAGCCTGCTTCCTGCAGCTGGCGACGAACCTCTCCGACTGCAGTAAAGGTACTGAAGCTCGTTCCCTGTCGGCTCAGCGCTGCAATTCGCTGTAATATCGCCGGCGCCCACATATCCGGATTTCTGGCAGGTGCAAAGCCATCCAGAAACCAGGCATCCGCCGACTGTTGCATATCACCCAGCATCGTGGCGACATCACCGATATACAGATTCAGCCGCACTCGCCCTTCGAACAGCTCAAACCGATGACAGCCATAACTCGGTACCTGATATACCTGTAGCAATGCCTGACTAAACTCTACCAGTTCAGGCCAGGCACGATGCGCTCGTTCCAGATCCTCAAGCCTCAGAGGGTATAGTTCTATACTGTTAAAAAATAATGTGGCATCAGGATTTGCGCATTTTAGCCACTCTCTCATACAGAGCAGAAAATTTAAGCCACTACCAAAACCGGTTTCAGCAACCACAAACTGCTGCGACGACAACCGTGTAAATCGCGAAGCCAGCTGATTCGCATTGATAAACACATGCATTGACTCGGCCACACCATTCGCCGACGAAAAATAGATATCGTCAAACTCACTGTTATAGGGCTGATCATCCCGCCACTCGGGTTTTGCATATTTCATGGGTGCATTATACTACCCGCTGTTCTCGCTGTGTTACACGCTTTGATACTTGAAATATGAATACCCAACAGGCCTACCAGCACTGCCTCGGCATTGCCCGAGATCATTATGAAAATTTCCCTGTTGCCTCGTGGTTTTTACCACGACGTATGCGCCTGCCCATTGCTGCGATTTATGCCTTCGCACGACGAGCTGATGACTTTGCCGATGAAGGTGATGCCAGCGATGAGTTTCGCCTGCAACAGCTTGATCAGCTTGCGAAACAGCTTGAAGCGATTTACACAAAGCAACTGAGCGATGACCCGGTATTGATAGCGCTTGCAGATACCATTGACAGCTACCAGTTACCCAAGCAGCTGTTTCTTGACCTGATCGATGCATTCAAACAGGATGTCATACAGAAGCGCTATACAGATTTCGGCGAGCTGATGCAGTATTGTCGCCGCTCAGCCAATCCAGTCGGTCGATTACTACTGCACCTGTACGGACAGACCGACCGCACCAGCCTCGGTCAATCTGATGCCATATGCAGTGCCCTTCAGCTAATTAACTTTTATCAGGATCTGGCACAGGACTATCACGAAATGGACCGCATCTATATTCCCCAGGATGAAATCCGTGGGGCCTTTGTGAATGAAAGTTATTTTAAAAACCAGATAACCGATGGCCCGATGCTGTTACTGATGCGTAAACAGTACAAACGCGCTCATCAATTATTACAGGGTGGTGCCGGGCTGGGTAAACGGCTTAAAGGCCGCTTTGGATTTGAGATACGCCTGATTATTGCGGGCGGTTCACGAATATTAATGAAGCTTGAACAGCAGACCGATGACGTATTCAGTCGTCCTCGACTCAGCTTCCATGATGGACTGTGGATTTTCTGGAAAGCATTAAGAGCAAAATAGGATCCTGTTTATACTTCGCCCGTCTTACCATCAAGACTTTCCCTGACTCGATTACGCCCTTCGTCTTTTGCCCGATACAGGGCAAAATCGGCTCGCTTTACAGACAACCAGGCATCGTCATCCTCAGGCAACAGGCAGGAAACGCCGATCGAAACTGTCACACTGATTTTTTCCTTACCCACATCAATTTCCTGACTGGATAATTGTTGCCGACAATGATCCATGACTTTGAAAGCAACAGCCTGCTCGGTTTCCGGCATCAGCACGATAAATTCTTCGCCACCATATCGCCCCACACAGTCCGTTTTGCGTAATGAGCGCCGTAAAAACATACTGATATTTTTCAACACCTGATCACCCACGATATGCCCATAGGTATCATTGATGGACTTAAAGTGATCCGCATCGACCATGGCGACAGAAAAAGGATGCTTATATCGTTTCACACTTTCGAAAGACTGTTCAAGTAGCAGTGAAATCGATTTTCGATTTATTGCACCCGTTAATGCGTCGAAACAGTACTGATGTTCGATGAGCATATCATGTAGTTTATTTAGCAGATCGATCAGGTGGTGCTGATTTTCCAGAAACGGCTGATAATCCTGCGCCAGAATCGCCTCACCTGCCCTGCATTTATTTGCCAGATCGCGGGCATTATCGTGCATAAATCGATGGCAAGCCTCAAGCTCAGTATATTCCTTGAATGCACGAATCGTATCGCTGACACTGCCGTAATACCACTGACCAAACTGGCAACGGGTGTGAGCTGTCTCATTCAGAATATCATCGGGAAATGGCAAATTACAGAGCATTGCCGTATGAAGTTTATCGAACCAGCAACGGTGATTACGTATCGCCGCATTCAGAATATCGAGCGTTTGCTCAAGCTCATCAGGCTCAAAATGAAAAACCGTTGTATTCATATAGTCGGGGGGCTTATCAATAAAATCGCTGTCATACAAATGCAATTGTAGACCGTTTAGCGACAATTGCCGACGCTCTCGATAAAATGCACTTTGCCATATCAGGTAGATTAGGTCACAATTCCCCCGACTCAAATAGATCAGCGACCATGAATCCAGACCAGTACTGCCAGGATAAAGCTGCTTCAAGTGGCTCAAGTTTTTATGCCAGCTTTCGTTTCCTGCCGGAACTTAAGCGGCGCGCCATCACGGCCCTGTATGCATTCTGCCGGGAAGTCGATGATGTGGTAGATGAGTGCCACGATGAACAGGTTGCACGACAGACGCTCAACTGGTGGCGTGATGAAGTTAATCGTCTCTATCAGGGCCAGCCTACGCACCCGGTTACTCAGGCCATTCACGCCCTGCTGGATGATTTCGATCTGGCACAGGAATATCTACTGGAAATCATCGACGGCATGGAAATGGATCTAAACCAGCAGCGCTATGCGACTTTTAGTGAACTGTCTCTGTATTGCTACCGCGTCGCCAGTGTTGTCGACCTGTTATCCGCAGAAATCTTCGGCTACCAGAACCGTCAAACTCTCAAATATGCCCACGATCTGGGTATGGCCTTCCAGCTCACCAATATACTGCGGGATGTCCGCGAAGACGCTGAGCGTGGCCGCATCTATCTTCCGCTGGATGAACTCGAACAGTTTTCCGTTAGCCCGTCCGACCTGCTGCACCCGGTTACTAGCGACAATGTCTATGAATTATTGAAATTTCAGGCTGAACGAGCAAGAGACTATTATCGCCGAGCATTTTCCGAGCTTCCCGATGAGGACCGCTATAACCAGCGCACCGGCCTGATCATGGCTGAAATTTACCAGTCCTTACTGGACGAAATTGAAGCGGATGGTTTTCGTGTTCTCGAACACCGTATCAAGCTCACTCCCCTGCGCAAACTCTGGCTGGCGTTTCGTGCCGCCTGGCGTGAAAAGCGTCATCACCGTAATTCGGCCAGCTGATGGAATCCAGACACCCGCAAACGGTGCATATCATTGGGGGAGGCTGGTCAGGCCTGGCAGCTGCCGTGACACTCAGCGATGCAGGAATACCTGTATGTCTGCACGAATCCTCTCCCCAGCTGGGTGGGCGTGCGCGCACGATTCAATGGGGCCCACTAAGCGTTGATAACGGCCAGCACCTGATGATCGGCGCCTACCAGCAAATGCTGCAATTGCTGCAGTTAATGGAGGCCGACACACAAACATTATTCAAACGCTTACCTCACCATATGCTAATGCTGGATGCGCGAGATGGCAGCACGGCATTTGAACTGGAACTTCCCAGTTTTCCCGCTCCCCTGCACTTACTTGTGGGTGTCATGCGCAACCAGCAGCTTGGCTTGCTCGATAAGTTTCGTCTGCTCTGGCGCTTTGACCGTTTACTAAAAACCGAGCTGACATCCGACATGAGTGTTAACGACTGGCTGGCGAGCGCAAACTTACCGAATGCCTATGTGGAATCTCTCATCAAGCCAGTATGCCTGGCTGCCATGACGACGCACTCCCATGAAGCCTCTGCTCGATCGTTTCAATCAGTATTAAGACAAACCTTTAACGGTCCAGCCGAATGGACCGACCTGCTAATCCCCTGTCAGCCCCTGGGTGAGGTTTTCCCTGAGATTGCGGCGCGTTATATCCTTGCCAATGGTGGCGAGATACATACACGCAACCGGCTCAGGCAGATACACACAGAGGGCGACAAGCTAAAAGCCATCGAAGTCGATGGTGAACAGATACCGGTTGAGCGTGTTATCCTGGCCACCCCACCCAGTGTAACGGCATCCCTGCTATCACCCCATGCCGTAACGGCTTCGATCAGTCAACAACTGGAAAAGCTGACCTATGAGCCTGTAACCACTGCATACCTGCGTTTTCAGCGGCCAGTAAAACTCCCGGCCCCCATGACGGGTATTATTAATGGAACGGCGGAATGGCTATTTGAACGCCCGGAAGGCGGCGAACAGACACTACTGGCTGCTGTCATCAGTGCACCGGGCCCGCAACTGCTGGATAACACCGATGCAGTCATCGAGGCCATTCTCAGGGACATAAGCAATACACTGGGGCCTCTGCCAGAACTGCTCGACAGCAAGCTTATTACCGACAAACGCGCAACCCTGCGCTGCCACACCCATGTTGATAATTATCGACCTGGAATGGATACCCCATTACAAAACCTGAAATTATGTGGCGACTACGTCTATATTGAAGAAAATAATGACGCTGGACTACCTTCAACACTCGAAGGCGCACTACGCTGTGGTGTAAAATGCGCACAGACATTTATCTAGCCACCGTAACCCAGAGGCCAATGCGAGATCCCTATGCAATACCAGGCAAACGACAACTTCCTGCAAGACAAAATCATTCTGATTACCGGTGCCGGTGATGGCCTGGGCCAGGCTGCTGCCATGGCCTACGCAAAATATGGTGCGACTGTGGTGCTACTGGGCCGTACTACCCACAAGCTGGAAAAAACCTACGACAACATTGTTGCAGCGGGCTACCCCGAACCGGCAATCTATCCACTGAACCTTGAAGGCGCCTCCCCCAAAGACTATGAAGACCTGGCCAATACGCTCTCGGAACAGTTTGGTGCACTGCATGGATTACTGCATAGTGCGGCGATTCTCGGCACGACCACGCCCATTCAACAACACGATATCGACACCTGGTACAAGGTGTTGCAGGTTAATCTCAACGCGCCCTTCGTCATGACGCGAGCACTGCTGCCACTGCTTCGCGCGACACCAGATTCGCGCATCATATTTACCACCGATGATAAGTCACATGCCTACTGGGGTGCCTATGGTATCTCCAAGGATGCAACCACCAGCATGATGAAGATCATGGCAGATGAACTGGACACCGAAAATGGTCCTGTGAGGGTCAACGCTATCAACCCCGGCGCGGTACGTACCCAGATGCGGGTGCGTGCATTTCCCGGTGAAGATCCCAATACCCTGCCTGTACCCGATGATGTCATGGATGTGTATCTGTATGCCATGAGTGATGACTGCAAGGATGTTGGCCAGACACTGATGGCGCAGGAGTAGGCACAACCTGTGGCTCAACGTCCATGCCTGTGGCTGCTCTCTGCGTATCGCTCGGAGAGCCATGCCGCATGGGCAGACTGGCTATGTGAAACCTTTAAGGAATACCACTGGCAACGACTGGAGTTACCGGGCCGTCACTTTCGCTGGCGTATTCGTGGCAATCCTCTCTCCTGGCTCAACCAGCTTCCCGAGAATACACCGCAGCTGATTATCGCCACCTCAATGGTCGACCTGGCGACACTCAGAGGCCTGCACCCTCGGCTGGCTCATGTACCCTGCATCTATTACTTTCATGAGAACCAGTTTGCCTACCCACGCAGCAAAGAGCAGCATAACTCCATCGACCCACAGATGGTGCAGCTCTACGGTGCACTGACCGCAGATATACTCTGTTTTAACTCAGCTTATAACCGGGACAGTTTTTTCTCAGGTATCGATCAGCTGCTAGCCAGGCTTCCCGACGCGGTTCCCGAAAATGTCACACAGCGGCTCAGGCAAAAGAGCCAGGTTTTACCCGTCGCCATCGCTGAACCTCTGCCAGAGCATTCACACAAAGATGAGTCGTTAATCCTGTGGAATCACCGCTGGGAATATGACAAGGCCCCCGAAATTTTTCTTGCGGCATTACAGAAGCTGGCCGATAAAACCCGGAATTTTCAACTCGCCCTGCTGGGCCAGCGTGCAACACCTAAGCCCGAGACCCTGCATAGAATAGAACAGCAGTTTAATTCTCAGATAGTGGTGAACGGCTGTATTCCGCGAGACGACTATCGTCAATGGCTTAACCGATCCACTATTGTGGTCAGCACAGCTCGCCATGAGTTTCAGGGTCTGTCGATGCTGGAGGCAGTTGCGGCTGGAGCCTGTCCACTGGTGCCTGATGCACTCTGTTACCCGGAACAGTACGCAAAAAATTACCGCTACCCTGCCACAGATGCCGGGGCTCTGGCTGACAAGTTATACCAGCAGTTGCAATCTACTTGCGATGCGCCTGATGTGACGGCCTGGTATGGATCAGCACTACAGGCAAAGTGGCAGGAATGTATTGAGACAAACCGACAGCTAACAGGCTAGGCCAGAACTAAAGTCGAGAGATATAGTCTGCCAGTGGCGAAAGCGCTTTATCATCCAGCCCCTGTAACTGCTGTACCATCACCGGATCACTGTTCTTTCGGTAGCCATCCCGAATCCAGCGCATATGCCGCAACAGATACGCGAAGTGCTGTCCCTTAAGCTTTGGGTAGAAAGACGCATTATTTCCCTGCCCCCGATCACCGTGGCATTGCTGGCAACGGGCATGATAGAGCGCCTTGCCGCTCGCCAGATCCGTCCCCGGGCCCTGCCCCTGGTGCGGAGCAAGAGGTTGGGGTAATGCGGCTATGTAGCTGATAACATCGGCAATACCCTGAGCACCACCAATAGCCTGTGGGTCGGTAAAGGGAAACATGGTGGGGTTATCACGATTACCCGCACGAATATCCAGCATCTGTTTGATCAGTACCTCTGAATGCTGCCCTGCTATCACGGGAAAGCTTCCGTCAGGTTTTCCCCAGCCCGTCTTCATATGGCAACTGGCACACAGGGGATAGAGCGCTTTACCTCGCTCAGCATCACCCGTCAGTTGCAATGCGCGATTTAATTCAGGCTCGCTTGATGCTGAACAAAAAATCAGCATGCCGCAACAGGCTAAAATACATTGTTGAAGTATTCGTTTCATAGCGCAAGCATAACAGCTCGAAAGATGCCCATATTAAAACAGATCAACAAGTTAAACATCTATACCCTGCTAACAGGCATATGCCTGTTACTCCTCTCAAGTATTGTTGAGGCACGCGAAGTTCTGCGAATAGAAACTGCCGATACCGAAATCGAAATTCGCAGGTTCCCCGCTAATGGTGACATCCTGCTACTGGGTTTCCCCTGTGATGAAGGTAAGAGTATTGCTGAAGAAAAAACAGCACGCTCACTGGCAGAAGACGGCATCGAAGTCTGGATGCCTGATATGCTATCGGCGTTTATGCTACCCAATGTTCGCAGTAGTATTCGACACATTCAAACCGATGCGATACAGGCACTGATAAAAGCTGCAAGCCATACTGGCAAGCGTGTCTACCTGGTTGCCAGTGGTGCCGATTCCGAGCTGGTACTGCGCGGTGCTCAGGCATGGGAAGCCAGCAAACAATCACCTCCGTTGAGTGGAGCGATTCTACTGTTTCCCCGTCTGTTCAAAAGTGAACCTCAACCCGGCATGCTGCCTGAATATATCGATGCCGTTGGCAAAACCCATTTACCCATTATGCTGCTCGAAGGAGAGCGGACCCCGAATCGCTGGGGTTTATCTAACCTGAGCCATTCACTTGCGACTGCGGGCAGTGTGGTTACAGCTAAAGTGATACCTGATGTACGTGGTTTCTTTTTCAAGCGTGGTGATGCAAATCGCTCGGAAGATGTTGTCACCTCTCAACTCGCCGGCCTGATAAAGGTCAGCCTGTTCTATCTGAAGGATAAATAGTCGTATGAAAAAGTTCTATCGGATGATATTCCTGCTTGCCATAAGCCTGGGGCTTAGCCCACTTTATGCTGGCGGCTTCAAACCCTATCCTGAGTCCGCACCTACACCACCACTTGTGCTTAAAGATCTTGCGGGAGTCACTCATAATCTTGCTGATTACCGGGGTCAGATCGTACTGCTTCAGTTCTGGGCAACCTACTGCACACCCTGCCGCAAGGAAATGCCATCGATGAATCGGTTAATGAAAAAGATGGGTGATACGCCTTTCACAATTCTTGCTGTCGATATGGGCGAACCGGCGGCAGAGGTAAAGAAATTTGTGAATGAGGTAAAACCAGAGTTCACGATTCTGCTGGATGAGCCTGGTCAGTCAATCGCTGAATGGCGCGTATTTGCCGCACCTTCCAACTTTATCATTTCACCGGACGGAAAAATTCGTTATACACTTTTTGGTGGTGTTGAATGGGATTCTGAGGAAATGGTTAAAGCACTCAAGTCGCTGGCTAACAACAGTTAGCGATCATCAGGGTGCCCTGCCCTGATAAAAGCGACAGGGCACCCCGCTAATAAGCGATGAAAAAGCCCTTTATTCAGGCACTCCCTGCCATAGCATTTCATAACCCAACTCATAGGTTTCTTCGCAGTATTCTTTAAGTGCCGAGAATTTTTCATTAAAGACTTTATCGGCATGGGATGCTTCATGTTTTTCGAAAGACTGCCAGTAGGTAGCGATAACCAGATGATCTTCTGTCATCTTGGTCGAATCAAACGAGCCCTGATCCGAAACAAACCCAGTGTATTTATATACCTGACCACCAATAAAACCACCATGATCGTTACCGTAGGTATTTTTTACAACATTACACATTTCACCCAGTGCAAGTTCAACCTGTTCAACTGAAACGCCTTCCTTCAGTTTTACGACATTGAAAAGCATGACACAGCCAAAAGGTATTTCAATAGGTTCAAACATCGTGTACTCCTTACTCAGGGGTTGGAAAAAAATCAAACTGTTTAGTAGATGGTGACGAGCATAAAAATTTCAAGCCAGCAGATGCAGAATTATCATTATTGTTTCGGCTTAACAATCACATGCTGGTAGCGTGCCAGATCTGCATAGGGCTGAAGACGTGAGTAGCGACGCTCCATTTCAAGCAGCTCATCGAGATTGAGGTGTTGTTTCTGCTGCTGCCCCAGATAGTCATAGATTACCCGAACACCAGACTCACATACAATCGACATACCCGCATCCATCAGCCACTGGCGTACCCTGTGCGGCTCAAGTGGAGAGATGGGAACCAGCCGCTCACCCGTGCGCGGCTGATTATCCTTTAACACGGAAAAATTAGCATTCAGCAGATGCCGATAGACCAGACTATGGCGGTTATAATACATCAGTGAAAGATAGCCATCATCTGCAATAAATCGAAACACACACTGCAGGCCACTTTGTGGGTCTGCGAGCCACTCCAGTACGGCATGAAATAGCACCACATCATATTGCTCATCCGTATGCTTCGCGAGTTCCTGTAGTGCAGTATTTATCAATCGATAGCTGGCATGCGGATGATGCTGCTGTAAATGTTGCTCCGCCTGCTGCAGAATATCGGCTGAGATATCACACAGCACCAGCTCATGCCCCAGATCTGCCAGCTGCCCAGCAAGGTGCCCCATGCCGGCACCGGCATCAAGAATGCGCAGCGGCTTTCCTGCAGTAAGCGCCGGAATTGCCTCGTTTAAGTCACGCCACAGGATATCCAGGCGTATCTGTCCCTTCGGTGTGTCGTAAATATTTTTCTTGAAGTGCCCTACCAGGCCATCAAAAGAACGGTCGGACTTGTGCTGGCTCATTGGTACTCCAGATGCTGCATAAAAGTGATATCAGTGATAATAACGATTAAATAATACGAATTTAGCGTCACTTCGGCGAGTTTATTGACCTGCCTCAACTGACTTTAGCACGGGTTTTACATATGCTTGGGTTGACAGGGTTTTAAGGTCGTTCCTGTCATAATTCGTACAAAACGTACCGTAAACACAGTAAAGGGCGGAATAATGATGACTCAGGTTTGCGATGCAATTCTACATATCGACGAAACACTGGAACCCTGGCAGTATGAGATCCTGGAAAAACACATGAGAGCACAGCAAGGTGTCATTTCAAGTGGTCATAATCCAGGCGCACCCCATATTCTGTTTATCGAGTATAACCCTGAAAAAAACCGGGTGACTAATTTTATTCGTATGATTGAGCGCCACGGTTTTCATGCTGAGCGTGTAAACTAGTACAACTCACCATCCTGCATCAGGATCAGGAATTCAGCGATGTTTCCTCATCCTGTTGCATGCGCCATAACTGGGCATACAGGCCATTCTTATCGAGTAATTGCTGATGCGTACCCTGCTCAGCAATACGGCCTTTTTCAAGCACGATTATCGTATTTGCATCCACGATGGTTGACAGCCGATGCGCAATCACCAGCGTGGTATGTTCTGCAGCAACATCTCGCAGCGACCTGAGTATCACCTGTTCTGACTGAGAATCCAGTGACGACGTAGCTTCATCAAACACCAGTATGCGTGGGTTCTTGAGAATAACCCTGGCGATCGCAACACGCTGCTTTTCACCACCGGACAGTTTAAGACCGCGCTCACCCACTACCGTATTGTAGCCCTCTGGCAGGCCAAGAATAAATTCATCGATATTCGCCAGCTTAGCCGCATGACGCACCTCACCTTCCGTAGCGCCAGGCCGAGCGTACTGAATATTATGCATGATGCTTTCATTAAACAGCACCGTATCCTGTGGAACAATACCGATATGCTCACGCAGACTAGCCTGACTGACATTACGAATATCTTCACCGTCGATAGATATCTCTCCGCTATCGACATCATAGAAACGAAACAGTAAGCGAGCCAGCGTAGATTTGCCCGAACCCGAAGGTCCTACAACCGCAACCTTATGACCACTGGGAATTTCAAAACTCACATCATGAAGTATCTGGCGCTCTTCATTATAAGCAAAGTTAATATGTCTGAATGCTACGTGCGCCTGATTAACGGTGAGATCCTTAACCTGCTCCGCATCCCGAATCTGAGGTGTACGATCGAGTAACTTGAACATCAGGTCCATATCTGCCAGTGCGTGCTTCATAGAACGATAAATAATGCCAAGAAAACCCAGTGGAATAAAAAGCTGCAACATCATGGTGTTTACCAGCACCAGGTCACCCAGACTCATACTGCCATCAACAACACCCTGTGCAGCAAAAATCATGACAATGGTGACACCTACTGCAATAATGGAACCCTGCCCAAAATTCAGTAAGGCCATGGAACTGGTACTCTTAACTGCTGAATCTTCCCAGCGCTCCAGCGTATCGTTATACCGGTGTAACTCGTACTTCTCGTTATTAAAATACTTCACGGTTTCATAGTTAATCAGACCATCAACTGCACGTGAATTAGCTTCCGAATCAAGCGCATTCATCTCATGACGAAAATGCATACGCCACTCTGTGAGCAACATGGTGTAGGTAATATAAATGGCGACCGTGGCAAAAGTAATTATTGCAAATTTTGCATCGTACTGACTAAACAGTATTAAAGCCACCATCAGAAATTCGGTAAGTGTTGGAACTATATTGAAAGTCAGATAATTCAGAATAGATGACAGACTACGCGCACCCCGCTCAAGATCACGGGATATGCCACCCGTTTTGCGTTCCAGATGAAAATTCAGCGAGAGGTCATATAGATGCTGTACCACCTGTGTCGATATTTTACGCATCGCACGAAAACGTACACGGCAGAAAATCGCATCCCTGAGCTCATTAAACAGCACATTCATCAGGCGCAGGGCACCATAACCAAGCAACAGGGCCAGTGGTAGCTCCAGTGGGATTTGCTGAGACAGCGAACTGGCAACCGAACTCGCTTTATCAAGGCTTACATCCAGCGCATCGACAATTTCCTTAAGCACCAGAGGGATACTCACCGTGGCCACCTTGGCCAGCATCAATGACGCTAAAGCAAACAGTACGCGTCCGCGGTAGCTCCACAGGTAGGGCATCATACGCTTGAGGTTTTTAGTATCTTTGCGTTCGCTGTGGGGCGCTTCTGTGGGTCGATTATGTACGTACATGAGAGATTATTATGATAAGGCTGGATTAATCGCCACTATTATATACAATTTGAATAGCTCAAACGGACAAATAATCGGGCTTTAATCCCTTATAAACCTTATGTCTATATACTCTGCTGAAATCCCCGGACGACTTGTTGCAATCCTGTTATGCAGTCTATTTGTGCTAATGGCCTGTGATGAGCCTGCCAATAAATCACGTCAAAAAAGCAAACCCGCACATCTGATCGAGACTGCAACAGCACAGATACGGGACATTGCCATCGAACATCAGTTTACCAGCACCCTACAGGCAATCCGGGAAGTTAAGATTATCAATCAACGTGCTGGCCAGTTAATTTCACTACCCTATCACCCCGGCGACGCTGTGAAACAGGGGCAAATACTGGCTCAGCTTGACGATACGCTGGCTATCGCCGAGCTCAAGAAAGCCGAAGCCTCACTACAACAGGCACAACTGGATTTGCGTCGCCTGAGGGATCTCGCGCCCCGCAAACTGGCATCGGAAAGTGAAATTGCTCAGGCAGAGACCCTGGTTAATATTTCCAGGGCAGAGCAACAGCTCAAACAGGCAGAACTAACTTTCAGCCGAATCGAAGCACCCATTGACGGTGTCATTGCATCTCGACTCGTTGAGCCGGGCGATGTTTTACCACTCCATACTATGCTTTTACAACTGCTCGACACGTCAAGTCTAAAGGCAAAAGTCCAGGTAAGTGAACACCTGCTGCCGACCATTAATCCCGGTCAATCAGTTGAAGTTCGCATTGATGCACTTGGTAAACAGTCAAACGAGTCACAGGCATATAACGCTAAGGTTATCCGCATCTATCCTGCCGTGGATAAGCAGACACGCAAAGGCACACTGGAAATCCAGTTGCAGCCGGTCCCTGAGGGCGCAATACCGGGTCAGTTATGCCGTGTCAGCATACGCACCATGCAGCAGGCTCGGTTAATGATTCCTTTCGATGCTGTGCGACACGATCGTCAGGGCAGTTATGTATTTATCATCGAAAAGGACACAGCACGTCGAAAGACTATCATTACTGGCATAGAGCAGGACAACCATATAGAGGTTATTGACGGCCTGACTGCTGGCACAGTCATCGTCACTCAGGGCCTGTTTGGCCTGGAAGATGGTATGAAAGTCAATAATGTCAACGCATCACCCACAGCGACAGGCCAGCGATTGGAGTCGAAAGACACATGAGTCAGTTGCAGCGCACAGGCGGACTGGCTCGCTGGTCAATTCAGCGACCCATTGCCGTTAGCATGCTGGCCCTTGCGGTGGTTATCATCGGGCTTTTTTCATTCGGCCAGTTAAACACTAATCTACTTCCCGACATTATTTATCCGGAAATTCGCATACGCATTATCGATACGGGTACGCCGACCAAAATCATGGAAGATCGCTTTACCCGCCAACTGGAAGAACAACTGGCTATTACCGAGGGCGCCACACGAATTCAGTCAGAAACCTCTGAAGGGCGTACGTCGGTCAATCTCAGCTTTCCCTATGGCACAGACATTGACCAGGCATTACAGGATGCCAGCAACCGTCTGGATCGCACCAAACGTTTCCTGCCGAACACACAGGACCCACCGGTTATATACAAACGAGATCCTTCACAGATACCGGTTATGGAACTCGTTATTAGCTCGGACACGCGAAACCCGGTCGAACTCCGCAGCTGGGTTGATTATGATTTCTCACGCTGGTTTCTCAATGTAAACGGTGTAGCGTCTACTGAAGTGGGTGGCGGACTGGTCAGAGAAATTCAGATCATTATTGATCAGGAAAAACTTGCAGCCTCCGGTTTTACACTCAATGATATTCAGCAACGCCTGCGTCTGGAAAATCAGGATTTAGCCAGCGGTGTGCTGTATATGGACACCCGTAAAATCAGTGCACGCACTCAGGGGCGCTTTTCTGAACTGGACGATATTCGAAAACTACCTCTCACCGATGCCAACAACACGTCAATTGATGAGATTATTCGCCTCGGCGATGTTGCGGAGATTATCGACACACATGAGGATGAAGAGTTACGTATTCGACTCAATGGACATTCCGGTATCAAACTATCGATACAGAAACAACCGGATGCAAACACCGTAGATGTTACCGATGCTGTTCATGCACAACTTAACTGGTTCATATCTCAGGGCTTATTACCCCGTGACATACAGCTGCAGGTGGTTGGCGACCAGTCCAGCTATGTACGACTGTCACTGAAAAACGCAGCCTATGCCGCACTCAGTGGCGGCCTACTAGCTATGCTGGTGGTTTACCTGTTCCTGCGAGACATTCGTCGCACACTCATTATCTCGACGGCCATACCACTGGCGATATTTATTACCTTCCTGATTATGAATATTGGCGGCATAAGTCTCAACATCATGTCGCTGGGGGGGCTGGCCCTGGGAATTGGCCTGCTGGTCGACAATACGATAGTAATGCTGGAAAACATCTCACGTCATCAGGCACAGGGTGAAGATGCAAAAGATGCTGCTGTGAATGCGGTCAGTGAAGTCACTGGTGCTATAACAGCCTCCACCACGACCAACCTGGTTGCAGTATTACCGTTCTTATTTATCGGTGGACTCATCGGCCTTCTGTTCAGTGAACTGATCATTACCCTGAGCGCGGCGATAATTGCCTCACTGGTTGTTGCGGTTACTCTGGTACCTGCACTTGGGGCACGCCTGGACTATAAAGCCGACCATAAAAGCGTGCTATTTAAGCGTGTCCAGACGTTTTATGAAAAACTGCTGAACCTTAGCCTTAATCACACGCTTTTACTGCTGTTCATATTCATACTGGGATTAAGCTTTTCTGCTTATAAGGTTTTTGATGCACGCCTCATTTTTTTCCCTAGCATGGATGAAGGAAAAGTCAGTATCTACCTCACGGCCGAACCTGGTACCCGACTGGAGACCTTCGATCAGCAGTTACAGAAAATTGAATCTCTCATTCTTGAACAGGATGAGGTAGAAAGTGTCTTTGTCAGCTCAGGCGGCTTCGTGTTTGGACGATCACAGTTCGAGCGCAGCAACAGAGGCTCTATCGATATCCAGCTGAAACCTCTGTCTGAAAGACGCAATATCAGTAGTCGCGCCTGGTCAAAAGAAATCACAGGTAAGATCAAAGCCCTGCAACTGCCCGGTTATAAAGTTCGCAGCAGAGTACGTGGAGTAAGAGGTATCAGGCTCGGCCATGGAGACGATGACTTCAGCTTACGCATTCAGGGCCCAGAAATAGATACCCTGACGACATTAGCCGAGCAGATTATCGATCGAATTTCTGCTATCCCCGGCTTACGCAACCTGGAACATAACTATGAGGAAACCAGTAACGAGCTGATTATTAAAATCAATCGTGAACGGGCGGCAGATGCTGGCATCAGCGCCAATGAAATTGGTGAGATGATTCAGATGGCACTCAATGGGCGAATCGCCAGTGATTTTATCGAAAAGGATCGTAGTTATGATATTCGAATTCGTCTAAAACGGGATGAAATTCGTAGTATCGATGACATTCGCAATATTATTATCCGCATAAAAAATGACAGCTACATACGCCTGCTTGATGTTGCCGATATCCATATCTCACCTGAGCCTGCCGAAATACGTCGTGACAATCAACTACGCATCAACGAAGTTTCCGGCTCACTTGACGACGATATTGATTACAACTTTCTTATGCAACAGGTCAATGAGGCTATCGACAGCATCGCTATACCCGATGGTTACGTTGTCTATGAAGGTGGTGCTTTCGAAGAACTGAAACAGGGTGAGCAATTAACATTCATATTACTCGGGCTTGCTATCTTTCTGGTGTTTGTTGTGATGACCGTGCAGTACGAATCACTCCTGAATCCACTGGTGATTATACTGGGCGTACCTTTCTCACTGATCGGTGTATACATAGCGCTCGAATTTTATCTCTCAGGCCAGCTCAGCATGCCTGCACGATTAGGTATTGTTATGCTGGCTGGCATCGTAGTGAATAATTCAATTGTACTGGTTGAACAGATTGAAATACTTCGCCAGAAAGGCCTGCATATGCTTGAGGCCGTAAAGACAGCGGCGAGTCAACGCCTCAGACCCATTCTGATGACAACATTAACCACGGTATTTGGCCTGTTACCATTAGCAGCCGGATTGAATGAAGGTTCAGAAATGCTCAAACCCATGGCCAGCATTATCGTGTTTGGCCTGAGTTTTTCACTCCTGGTTTCACTGTTAATTATCCCTGCACTCTATGTACTATTACACCGTGAGGCAACGACCAGATGACCCAATGGCAGAGCCATGAAGCTTTCGGTGAATTAGCCCAGGGTACAGTTCATGTCTGGCTGAATTATATGAATATTCATCAGGCAAAACTCAAACACCTGTATCCGCTGCTTTCCGATGCAGAGAAAGCTCGCAGCGAGCAATTCAAGTTTTTTAAACATCGCAAACACTTCATTGCCTCCCACGGTTTTCTTCACGCGGTGCTCGCAAATTATCTGGACACAGAAGCGGCAACCATTGAGTTCGATTATGGAGACAATGGCAAGCCATCCATCATTTCCGAACAGAACACCCGTGATATCAAATTTAATCTGAGTCACTCTGGTAATCTTGCCATTCTAGCTGTAAGCAACAGTTTTGACGTGGGTATTGATATTGAATGCATTGAACGAAAAACTGACTGGCGCGGTATAAGTCAACGTTTTTTTACCCATCGTGAGCAGGCAGAAATCACTCGTCTTACCGAAGATCAGCAGAAAGCCGCTTTCTACCAGGTATGGACGCGTAAAGAAGCCCGTATGAAAGTGACAGGTGACGGTTTAAAGCTACCGCCTGGCCAGTTTGAAGTGAGCGTACCCCCACAATCGGCAGCCTATCTGGGGCGAGTCGATGGAAGTGAAGACTCAAATTACCCGATGCTAGATATCGTAATGCCACCGATGTATACGGATTATTATGCCTGCCTCGCCACATCGAAAGAATTTGAAAAGGCCGAATTTTTTATACAGCCCTGACTTCCTGTTCCCTGGTTTCAACTCAGCCGAAACAACACAACTGAAATATTATCGATACCACCACCATCATTGGCCTGCGTTATCAGCTTATCAACACACAGGTCGAGTTCCTGTTGTTGATGTAAAACTATCTGAATCGTTTCGTCTTCTACACAGTTGGTGAGCCCGTCACTGCAGAGCAGATAAATGCTTCCGGTTTCCAGCCTTCCTGCCTGTGTTTCAATCTCGGCAGGCTGTGTTAGCCCGATCGCATTACTGATCATATTATGATACGGCAGCATCTCATATTGTTGCAGATTAATTTCTCCCCGATTCAGCATCTGTCTGAGCACGGTGTGATCTTCCGTAAGCTGACGTAATGCCGCAGCCGTAGACTCATAACAACGTGAGTCACCCAGATGGCTTAGCTGATATTGATTAGCCTTCACCAGCATAACAACCAGTGTGGTTGCCATATTCTCAAGTTCAGTATTCTGTTGTTGTTGAATAACTTGCTGATTGGCTTCCTGTATTGCAGCATCAAGCGTATGTTCGAGCCAGTGCTCACTATAGCCACCACCACTGTGCGCCTGTAATACAGCGGACTGAATACTTTTATCGAGACTATCGATCACCATCTGGCTGGCTACTTCTCCCCCTTTATGCCCGCCGACGCCATCGGCTACAGCAAACAGGTAAACATCACTATGTGCATAATGCGCCAGAAAAATTCGATCTTCATTATGATCACGATGGCGCCCGATATCACTGCCACCTGCAAACTCAATACTAAGATCGTCACTCATATTGTCGTAGCCTTCTGCAGGTCTTCCAGACCACGTGATAGTGCCACTGCCATTTCCTGACCTGTCTGATATCGCTTTTCCGGATCTTTCTGCAGGGCTTTATTGACTATCCGCGTTGCACTACCTGGCAAATCTGGACGTAAATCCCGTACTGGCCGATGTTTTTCATTGGTTATTTTAAATGCCAGATTCCCAAGACTATCCGCTTCAAAGGGCAATTTACCCGTCAGTAACTGATAAAAGCTGACACCGAGTGCATACAGATCGGCTCGTCCATCCACCCTCGAACCCGACATCTGCTCCGGCGCCATATAAGATGGGCTACCCATAAAACTACCGGTACGCGTTTTTACCGAGTCTGTAATTCGGGCAATACCAAAGTCAGTTATTTTTATCTGTCGACTCTCCGGGTTATACATAATATTCCCGGGTTTAATATCTCGATGCACTATGTTCTGACTATGCGCATAATCCAGTGCTTCTGCAACGCTCTGAATAATTTGATAAACATCATGCAGGGGTAACAATTGTCCGTCACGGGTATAATTCGATAACGGCACGCCCTTAACATAATCCATTGCAATAAATGCCAGCCCTTCTTCTTCGCCGACATCATACACTGTCACGATCTGGTTATGGCTGAGGCGCCCCGCCGCTTCAGCCTCGCGGAAAAAGCGAGATTTCACGGTGTTCACTTCGTTCTCGGAAAACTGAGAATAATCCAGTGTCTTGATGGCCACCTGGCGATTAATTTTTGGATCAAGCCCAAGATAAACCACTCCCATAGCTCCACGCCCCAGCTCTTTTTCGATCTTGTAGCGACCGAACTCGGGCATTTCAAGTTCAGGCATCACCAGAGTTTTCTGTGACTGAAAAGGTGTCGGTGTTTCCCGTTGCTGTGGTGCAAAGCCCGTCATCGACTGCAGGCGTCGATCAACATCTTTATAATTTTTCTGCCGACTATCAATTTCCATATACACATTGAGTGCACGTTCGTACTGGCGCTTTCGCTCAAAACTCAAACCGATCTCATAAAGATCAGCGAGCGTGTTATCTGCATTACCCGATTTCAGCAGATGACTCAATGCGGCTTCGTAGTCCCCTTTATGAAACTGATAATGTCCAAATTCGTAGTACAGCTGCTGCTGTTTCTGTTGTAATAACTGATATCCCAGCCTGGCAGACAGATAGATATATACACCCACCTGTATGCCGATCAGCAGTAATAAAAATGGAACGGTTGTGAACCAGCTTGCTTTTACCAGTAATAGCACCAGCTGCATCGAGAGACATCCCACCAGTAATAGTGCTCCCAGTACCACACCGGTATTGCGCGAAACCTTCGGTAATATCCACAGTCCATATATCGCTGTTACTACCAGCAAGGCGAGTTGCCAAACGCTGTGATTTTCCGGTGGCGCATAACTGAGGCCATTCTCCAGGCTAGCCAGGCTATCTGCCAGCATCTGTATCTGCTGCATGTCCTGTCCAAGAATAACCAGTTGACGGGAGAAGTGCGAAGCCGGCATTTTCAACGCATTCTCCAGGCTAAACCGGGTAAACTGGCTATGCCGCCCGGTCAGACCCGAGAAATAACTCAGTACATATCCCGATTCACTGGCACGTATGCGCGTACTGTCCAGTGAGATCACACCGGATTCGTCCCAGTGAAGATGTCGACTCTGTGACAGCTGACTGTAGATGGATAAGACGAGGCTGGGCTGAGTCAGGGTATTAGACCCGTCATACCATATCAGTGGCAGCCAGCCCGCAGGATCGACACCAAACGGATAAACTCGATATGGAAAACGTGTATTGATCAGCCGAAACTGCTGTGTACGGGAACGCAGGCCCGCTGGAATCGCCGCCTTCCAGCCCTGCTCAGACAATAATGTCTGCTGATAGTCGACACCATTGATGTGCTGCGGCTGTATCCCGTACTGCGTGAGGAACACCTGCTGATTTTCCAGCATCCAGGCCAGTTTGTTACGCTCACCCTGTGTCGGAACCCAGCTTGCCTGCGCCTCAATCTCACGACTGCCATCAACAGCTTCAGATTGCTGGAAATCCATGCGTGGAAAGTCATTGCTCAACCAGACAATTTCACTCGCCCCGGCCTTTTTCAGGCTACGCAGCAACGTGCGTAGCGACTGTATTCCCTCGGGCATCTGCAACTGGGCCTCATCGAGTAGTACTGCCTGATAAGGTGTTTTTCCAGCGTGCTCAGGCAACAACAGGCTCGCCGCACGAAACATCTGCGCATCCAGCCAGCGAAAGGTGTTCGACTGCAACGATAGCAATACCAGCAGGAAACTGGCAAATATAAATAACGATAGATAGATGCGGCGCTGTGGTTTCAAGACTGACCTGTAATAGTTTGTTATATGTCATGACTATAGACCCTGCTGGCACAGGAAATCCTAGCAATTTGTTTATAGCAAACTTCAGTCATCAAGTGAAAACAATTGACTGGCTCGTTGCGTAGAGTGTGACGCAACTCGCTCTGCGTCGGTATTCATACAGCCTGCAACAGCTCGGCAAACATGCGGCAGTGTCATCGGTTCATTACGTCGCGGCTGTAGCTGAACAGCAAGTTCATGGGGCAGATCACGCGGCATCAGGTAAGGCGCATCGGTTTCAATCATCAGGCGATCAACAGGAATATGCTTTACCGCCTGTTGCAAATCCTGCCCCCGCCGCTCATCACAGATCCAGCCGGTGATACCGATATCCAGATCCAGATCAAGATATGCCCTTGCCTGATCCGCATTACCGGTAAAACAGTGGGCAACACCACCGACTAACTGCGGCCGCCAGTGCTCAAGGAGTTTAACAAAATCATCATGGGCATCACGCTGATGTAAAAATACGGGTAACTGTAATTCAGCCGCTAGTTCCAGCTGTGCTTCAAAGGCATAACGCTGGTCATGTGGCGTGGAAAAATTACGATTATAATCCAGGCCACATTCGCCAATCGCGCGTACACAGGCATGGTCTGCCAGATCTTTCAGCTGATCAGCCGTCGTCCTGGTCCACTCCCCTGCATGATGAGGATGAATTCCACAGGTGGAATACAGCCGCCCCGCATACGCTTCACACAATTGCAGGGCTGCTTCACTGTGTTCGAGACTGGTACCGGTGACCAGCATTTTATCAACACCCTGTGAAACAGCACGTGCAATCACATCATGCAGATCTTTTGCAAATGCCCGTGATGTCAGGTTGGCACCGATATCAATTAATGTGGATTCGAGAGTTTTCATGGCTAATGATTGTGCCATGTAAAAAATCAAATATCAGCACACAGATATACACTGGGGTAATCGGCAGCCTCAGGTATCGATATTAAACTGGATACCCTGAGCCAGCGGCAGATCTCGACTCCAGTTAATGGTACAGGTCTGGCGACGCATATAGGCTTTCCAGCTGTCGGAGCCGGCCTCTCTGCCACCACCTGTTTCCTTTTCACCACCAAAGGCTCCACCAATTTCCGCACCCGAGGTACCGATGTTAATGTTAGCAATACCGCAATCACTTCCCCGTGCAGAGAGAAACAGCTCACTGTTACGTAGATCACAGGTAAACATGGCAGATGATAACCCCTGCGTTACCTCGTTCTGCATAGCAATGGCATGCTGCAGGTTATCGTAAGTCATAATGTAAAGTATTGGCGCAAAGGTTTCCTGTTGAACAATGTCCCAGTCATGTTCTGCCAGTACAATTGCAGGCTCTACAAAATAGCCGTCGCCGGGTATACACTTACCACCACAGAGTATTTTGCCACCTGCCTGTTCGATCTCGCGTATTGCCTGGGTATATGCATCCACTGCTGCAGCATCTATTAAAGGACCCAGCAGGGTATCGGCATGTAACGGATCGCCGTGTTTAACCTGATGATAAGCATTCAATAAGCGGTCAAGTAACTCATCGCGTATCGAGCTCTCGACAAATACTCGTCGTGTTGTCGTACAACGTTGTCCCGCAGTGCCGACTGCACCAAAAACAATGGCAGGCACAGCCAGATCAAGGTCTGCAGTGTCATCAACAATAATGGCATTATTACCACTCATTTCCAGCAGATAACGACCTAGTCTACGAGCAACCGACATTGCGATATCACGCCCCGTATGACTAGAACCGGTAAACGAAACCAGAGGCACCCTGGGGTCATCGACCATAAGCTGTGCGACGCGCCGTTCTGCTGCCACAAACAATGAAAACACACCTGGATGCCCCATATCCGACATTACTCGATTGCAAATATGCTGGACTGCAATCGCACACAAGGGCACTTTGGATGATGGCTTCCAGACAACTACATTTCCACACACAGCAGCAATAAATGCATTCCATGCCCAGACGGCAACGGGAAAATTAAATGCCGTAATGACACCCACGATACCCAACGGGTGCCACTGCTCATACATACGATGCCCGACACGTTCAGAATGCATGGTTTTACCGTATAGCATGCGTGATAATCCAACCGCGAAGTCGGCCATATCAATCATTTCCTGCACTTCACCATCGCCTTCGGATTTTATTTTACCCATCTCCATGGCAACCAGTGAACCCAGTGCATCCTTGTTGTCACGCAGCACATCAGCAATACGGCGTATGCATTCACCGCGTCTGGGCGCTGGCAGACGACGCCATTCCAGAAAGGCCTGCTGACTGTGTTTCATAATCTCGTCATAATGCATTTCACCACAGGCAAATACACTAGCGATGGGTTGCTCACTCGCCGGGTTAATGGATACAATTTCAACGTCACCCTGATACCAGTTACCGTCGCCTGCATAGCCTCCAGGATTCTGGGGCTCTATATTCAGCTGTTTGAGTATATCCATCACGAATGACTCCCCTGCTGGTAATACACACCGAAACGATTCTCGAGAAATTCCTTCAGAATTATATCTTCCTGTCTGACGAGACCATGATAGTGATCACGCCGTGCCATAACTATGTCAAACACTGCGCACAGGCTGGTAGCCGTTGAAACCTGGATAGCAGACCATAACTCACCACCTATTGTGTGTGGATATATCTTGTTAAGGTAATTTTCCTCATACAACTGTCCGTCGATATAACCAGATACTGACACATAGATAATCACAACATCCTGCCTGGTTTTTGGTACAGAATTTTCAAGAATACGTTTTAAAGTCTCTCTATCATCATTGAGCTTGAGATCGTTCATAAGCAGGCGAACCATTTCACAATGACCGGGATAACGCAGGGTTTTATAATTCATACTATGCAATTTCCCGGTATAGGTATCCGCCAGAGTCCCAAGACCACCTGAGGTGTTAAATGCCTCATACGGTAAACCATCGATACTAATGGTTTCATACCCTTCCAGTGGCAGCAATTCTTTCAGTTTGTAGTTTTCAATTCCATAACAGGTATTACCGTATTCATTGATCAGGCCATCGGTAGACCAGGTGAGCGAATATTTGAGTGTGTTATTCTGATTAACTGGCAATGCACCGACACGCATCTTAACCATATCCAGCTTTTCGAAACTGTTAATCAACTGCTGCGCAACGATGCTGATAAACCCTGGCGCGAGACCACACTGTGGAACATAGGCAACATCTGAAGACTGAGAATCAGATTGACGACTACGTGCTATGACATGTCGAGTGACTTCAACATCTTCTGTTAAATCAAAATAACAGAGGCCATACTGATAAGCCAGATCAACCACGCCAATATTACAGAAATAGGGGAGCCCGGAGATAACGGCATCAAACGAATGACTCTCAATCAATGATGCAAGTTGCTGTTTATTGGTTGCATCCACCTGATGCAACGAAACATTATCACGCAGACATTGCTGATTACGGGTGATATCCCCCAGGTGGACATGATAGTCACCACAGCTAGCTAATAACTCACTGATCAGTGAGCCAATTTTTCCCGCGCCTAATAATAGAACATTCTGCATGCGGTTACTCTCGCTAATAAACTATACTTGAGTATAGTCAGGCTGAGCTTGCGATGTAGACAAAATACATTTCACCTGACGAGATATAGAGAGGGTGCGCCATGCAACACTCTGATTTTACAGATTATGCCTGCGATCTGGCGGAGCACCTCTGTACGATTAAAAACAGTAGTTTTCAAAAAGGCTCGACACAATCTCGGGTCTTACTGGAAAAAACGCCCGGCAATTTTGTCGAGTTTGATCTCACACCCTTTTATGCACAGCCTGACATTGTCAGTGCAGCCACATTGTTTTCCGGTATCAGGACACTAGCCAAACTAATCGACGCCTATCAACTGGCACGGCAATCGCTGCCATTCGAGGACAGCCTTACAATACAACACCAGCTACATCCTTTCGCCACATCATTTACCCGCAACATCATATCAGCATCCCATCAGTCATTTAGTGACGAAGACGCAGCCATTATTGCCAGCTGGGTTTCGCAGCTTGATATTTATACTGCAGTCAAATGTATCGAATCACTTCTGAACAGCCATGCAGATTTACAATTGCTAAAACTTGCGCGAGATTGCAACTGGAATATTCATTTCGATCATCTCGCCATTCGTTGTGGCAACGAAACACACAACAGTGCACGTATAGTTAGTGATATGTTAATTCAGCATCATGGATATCGACATGCGCATATGGCAGATGCTCATTTCTATCGATTTGATGATGGCTGGAGCGCTTATCTACTTTATAAGATACTGGATAATGGTCAGGTACTACGCCTGTTTATTGATCAATCTGACCATGACCACCCCAAACAGATCATCCAGCACTGGAATCGACTCTATGGTTTTACTGCCCATCACCTGGCGATGCGAGCAACAATCAACGACAACGAACATCAAGCGATAACTCTGACATCAATCGGTGAGTTGTTAGCGCAGCATAATATTAAAATAATGACACCCACGGGAATGTATACCCAGGGGCTACTACAACAGGTATTCACTCGTCCTGAAATAACGCACACACTGCCACCAGAGATCAACCATGAACTCACCGCAATTTCACCAGACCTCCCGGAAATCCTGAAAAATGGCAAGCTACTCGAACTTGTTAGCCGACGAGAAGTTGAAATGCCGTTTAAATCCAGATTTTTTTCTCTCTATGGCCTGAAATACAATGCCAACAACCCTTTACATTCAGTGCCGGCTTATCATTACTTTCTTCCTGCACAGGCTGCTCATGTTATACGCACGTCCGTTGAAACGAGCTAGCATTAAAAATATAACGTAAGCTGAACAAAAATCTGATCTGCTGGTGCCATAACAGATATATCAGTATTCACACCACCATATTCAGTACCATTACTCCCATGATACCTGGTAAAACCGGCACGCATGACGGCTGATTCAGACACGTCGTAGTGGAAATAGATCTGGGACACACCCGAATGATCATCGAGGTTTCGATAATATGCAGGATAAACATAGAAGAGTGGATGCCATTCGAGATTAGCACCGAGAGCCAGATATCGACGTCCCAATGTAAAGACTTCGCCGCGCTGCAACCGCGTAAATAATGCCTGATTTTGCATAATGCTCTGCAGTGTATAAGCGGTTTCGAACTCCTCTCCATAACTGTTAAAGAAAAATTCTATAAACGCATGCAGGTTCTTACCCCTCACCACCCAGGCATAACTCAGATTACTCAGAGCACTCACTTCCCTGCCGGCCTGAGTATCAACAAACAACAAATCATTGCGCCATAGGTATCCAGACAGGTCATTAGCATATCCTATACCAAAGATGGTTTCGTCGTAGTGACTTGCGAGTAATAGATCAAGATCCTGACGCCCCTCTATTCGATGAAACTTGACTGCAAGTGATGAAAACTCAGCATCAATCTGAAAATCTACGGGGTCACGTCGTGGTACCACTAGAACCTGTATATCGTTCCAGCTATCAACGTTATACTGCGCAAAAATCATATCAGTGCCAGGTTTATATTCCTGATCGATGCGCAGCGGATCGAATGGGTTAAATATATCCAGCACACTGAACGCCATTCCATTACCCCAGCTCAGGGCCGTACGACCAACACTCCAGCTGATATCCATAAAGCTGAACGATGCATAAAGACGATCGATCTCTGTCACAATATGCTGCTGATCCGTGCTACGCACAAGATGATGCATATCTAGCGCCTGCACTTGATGTCGATAGCTGGAATCAAGCCATGCAATGTTCGTATCAGTCGTATCTGACAGATAATTCCACTCAATACGGCCATGTAATTCCCAGCTAAGGCCTGTATGATTTTCACTGAGCATCAGACGCTGATCGATAGCATACTGACTGCCTGCTGAAGCATCCAGAGTATTGTGCTGAATCTGCCCCACGCCATGCATTCGGGCCTGTACATCAATGGCAAAAACGACAGGATGCTGAAACAACTGAAACATAAACAACATCAGAACAGGAAAATATCGATTACTCATACGTCCTGTCGCGTGTCACTGTCTATACGACCATCCCTGAGGCGAATCAAGCGACGCGCACGCCGCATTACCATCGGGTCGTGAGTTGAGGATATGAATGTGGTGCCCGATTTTCGATTTAACTCAAGAAACAGGTCTATTAGCTTTTCTGCTGTCTGCGAATCCAGATTTGCGGTGGGCTCATCCGCTAGTACGAGATCAGGGCGTGTAACTATCGCACGCGCCACGGCGACACGCTGCTGTTGTCCACCCGATAATTCACCCGGCCGTCGATATTCCAGGCCTTTCAGTCCAACATCTTCGAGAATCTGCATTGCCATATCGCGACGTTCTGCCGCCGCCATGCCTTGTAACTGTGCAACAAATTCTACATTTTCCAGCGCACTCAGCACAGGTATCAGGTTGTAGGACTGGAATACAAAACCAATATGATGCAGACGCATATCCGCCAGTTGATTCATACTGAGGCTCGAAAGGTTAACATCTGCAACTCTAAGTACACCTGCACTGGGATAATCCAGCCCACCGACCATGTTTAATAACGTGGTTTTACCTGAACCTGAGGGCCCTGCCAGACAGACAAAGTCACCAGCTTCAATATCAAAATTGAGATCCTGTATTGCATGAACCTGAAGCTCTCCCTCACCAAAACTTCGATACAGATGTTCTGCATGAACCGATTTCATGTGTCACTCCAGCTTAGTGCGCTAGCTGGTGCTCGTCTCGCCGCACGCCATGCAGGTAACAGGCAAGCCAGCATACCTAACAGAGCAACGGTCACATTGGCCAGCAACACATCTGTTACCAGCAAACTGGGTTTCAGCACACTGCTAATACCGGCAAAGTCGAGACCTTCGCCAACAATCGAAATATCTATTCCCTCACGCACTGGCCACAGACTCAGGAAAGCCAATAGATTTCCAAGCAGCAGACCCAGCAGAATCAACATACCTGCTTCTAACATAATCTGTATCGCTATTTTTACGGGTGATAGACCAAGCGCATGTAATAATGAAATTTCACGACTGCGCTCGAAAATCGCCATCACCAGCGTATTGACCAGGCCAAATGACAGCGCGAGGAAAATAATAAGTATAAATACGAATATAAATCCATCCATCGTTTTCAACATACTCTCTGTGTATGGATCAAGCTCATACCAGGTTTTTATCTCATACTCTGGCAGACTTGTTTCGAGTTGTTGTTTGATAGCTAATAGCCGTGATTCATCATTAATTTTCAAACTGGTTTCTGAGACACATGACTGACAATCAAGCAGTTTCTGCAAAGTTGCCAGGCCAACAAATACATACTGTTTTTCAAGTAACTGTAACCGCGCTGAGTATACGCCCTTAATTCTGAAGCCACGATCTGCCATCTGATTATGACGGTCCTGAGTCATAATAACTATTCGTTTTCCCTGTCTAGATTCAAGCTTATCAAGTAATTGCGCCCCCACTAAAATGCCATTATCTGATAATGATGAAAGCATCTCGCCATCAATCCTGGCTTGCATAATAAATGACATATCCTGTTCCAGGCGCGGATCGATACCCACAATTGTGACCGGAAAACTATGCCGCTCTGACGCTATCATTGCTGGTAAGCGCAGGCGCTGACTCCAGGCCTGAATCACTTCTGTTTGAAAAAAACCTTGTAATGCTGCATCTGCCTCGGTCATGCTGTTATTGATGGATGGATCATCACGAAAACCCTGGGCATGTATCTGTATATGGCCGCTGAGATTATTAATTGAATCCTCTACCATCTGTTCGAGCATTCCACGCATCATTGCCGTCATCCATATCATCGACCACACACCAACGGTCAACGCGCCTAACATAATCAGGGTGCGCCTATGATTACGCCAGAGGTTGCGCCATGCCAGCCGTGATAACAGTTCAATCATGGCCGCGCCCTCATGGCCTGTACTGGCGTAAATCGTAAAACACGTAATGCCGGATAGAGGCTTGCAAACAATGCAGAAACAAACACAAATAAAGGGCCACTTAACAGACTGACAGGATCAACTGAAGGATATACTCGTTCAGGCAGATTAAATCTTGCTGCAGCTTCTTCATAACCTGGAATAACCAGGCCATTCAATTCAAAATAAGCAGTAATACCTCCTCCGACTATCATACCCAGTAGCAGACCAAGCAGTGACAACATCAGGGCTTCCAGTAAAATCATCCTCGAGATCTGTCCCGCACGCACCCCAAGTGCCATGACGATACCAAATTCTCTGGTACGCTCTAACACAGCCATTAGAATAGTATTAAGAACAGAAAAACCACTTAATACGACCAGTACGGCATACATCATCACGGCTGAACTGATGTCGGCTTTTATAGCCTGCATTAAGCCTGGCTCAAGCTGGTGCCAGCTGTATAACAAGTGATTATGTTTTTCTCTGAGCTGAGTAGCGATACGGTCACTCGCATCAAGGTTGTGCGCCGTCAGCACGACCATGTGCACATCTTCACCCATAGAAAAAATATCCTGAAACACATCAATAGGGATATGCGCCTGTAATCGATCCAGTTCCTGATTCGCTGTTTGTAGTAAACCAACGATGCGCAATACATCTGCCGCAATAGAACCGTCTTTTGCACTACTTAATAAGGTAAGTTCATCACCGACCTGAACCCTGAGATTACGAGCCAGTACCTCACCCAACACTATTTCACGGGCAAACTCTCTTTGCAGATACTGCCCTTGGCTAACCAGGCCGGGGATCGACGATATATCCGCCTCATACTTTAGCTCTACACCACTAATCAACGCTGCATAACTTCGCTGCTCCGATGATAGTAAGGCAAAACCCTGTACCCGCGCAGCAAACACGCGGCCATATTGTTGTCGAAGGTCAGCGGCTAACTGTTGACCATTCTCCAGAGTTTTATTGATGGCGGGGTGTTCGAGGTAACCTGGTGCCTGTATCTGGTAGTGTCCCGATGACAGGCGCAGAGTATTTTCTATCATCATCGCATACATGCCTGTTTGCATTGCCACCATGAATACCAGCAGAGCACTGGAAAACACCATCGCAGCCAACGTAAGCTGGGTACGTACAGGGTGTCGCCAGATATTTCGCCATGCCAGGCGCCAGCTTAGCATTGTTTAGCACTCCGCTTACTCTGTGTTTACGGTTGATGTTGTAATGCCGGGTTTCTTAACGCACCCAGGCTGAACGTGTTTTCCGACAGAGGCACATCAAACTGTACTTTATGTACACGAATTTCGGTCCAGTGATTATCTTTATCCAGCTGGCGCATACGCTGCAATGAAGCAACTGATCTACCCGACATCCAGCTAATCGATTCGGTTTCCATTATCTTGACCAGCTGATTATCCTGATCATAAAAAGCATGGGATAACAGCACATCATCATCGCGAATTCGTAATACTTCCCTGCCCCAGACCACCGCCGCTGTTTCTCTGGGAACCGATTCAATCGTATATACCTTTTGCTCTTCTATCAGCTCAGTTGACACAAGTGTGTGGATATACTCATCCAGAATTTCGTCTTCTCGGGCAATATCACGATTAGAAAAGTCTGAACCCATCCAGCTCTGATTCATCATAGATGATGGTATTTTAATTACACGATTTATACGCGGATTGTAACTCCACATCTGTGAGCCAATTACCAGGGTTGCATTTCCTGAATCCTTACGCGGCTCAGTAACACGCACCAGGGAATGATCAGTACCCCTGGTCCAGCTACTGATTCGCATACTTCGCTGCCAGTCTGGACGATGAATTGTCATACTCATGTCTGCATAGGATGATACACCTCGCCAGTTATCGATAGCGGCTTTGACGAGTTGATACGCATCTGGACTGGCTATTCGGTTCGAATCTATATGCTGTGTTGTTGCCTGTAGCGGAACAGACATAAATATAAGCATCACAAATACAAAGTATCTGACACACATCATATTCCCAACCTGGCCATTGACATTTTTTTACTGTGACACAGTTTCCGCTGTTTATACTTGAAACAGATCAATGCAGTTTCCCCACTCGTTTCAGTTACTTATAGACAAAATAAAAAGTTACACAGAGAAAAATGTGACAATCAACTGATAAGACAATCAAAAACCAGTTTATTGGCCATTTGACTTCACTGTATCCCGTTTTCTGCTATTAAGTAACTATTAACCGCCTGATTTCTGGAGTGGTGGCATGGCAAAAGACACCCCCATCATTGCCGACTATAAGTTCAGAAAGCACCTGTATAGCCTGTTGCTTATCACTGCAATGGGGCTACTCCTATGTGCTATCTGGGGGCTTATTATCTACACCCATGATCCCATACTACTGGTACTTGCGGGCATTGTCCTATTCAGCGGCATGCGCAAATACTCCGCACAGAAGATTCTCGATTGCAGCCAGTGCCAGCCCGTTAAGTCATCGACCCATGCCAAACTTCTTGATGATTTTTCACAGTTAGCCTCTGATCTGGGTATCACTCGGGTACCTGTGCTATATAGCGCCAGCCAGCCTTCACTTAATGCCTTCAGTTTGCAGTGCAAAGGCCAGTCAATTATTGTTGTCAGTGAGAAATTGCTGAATGAATTCGGGCACGATGAACTAATGGCGGTTCTGGCCCATGAGCTATCACACATCTACCACGATGATATCCAGCTCATGCATATGGCGAACCGGATGAGTCAGCTGACACAGTGCCTGACTGCTTTCGGGCTCGTAATATTAACGATCAGCCCTGTGCTGCACTCTCAGGACATAGCCGTTCCCTGGCAGGTGATTTTGAGCCTTCTGCTTGCCTACAACATGACTACCCTATTGCAGCTATGCCTGTCACGGGTAAGAGAATTTTATGCAGATATTATTGCCGTACAGCTCACACGAAATGTGAGTGCCATGGTATCGGCTTTACGGAAAATCGAACAGCACAACGGCAACTGGTTTAATGAACTGTTCACAGCTGGCCGGAATCGGCCGATTCCAGCACTGCTACACTCACACCCACCCACACAGGACCGGGTGCGTTGCCTGCTCGGACTGGAGATGTTATCTGGCTTTAAACAACCGATGCGAAACCCATCCACATCACGCCAGTTTACGCAAACTATTTCCAGTTAGTCATTTTAGCGCGGTGTAGTTTGGCGTATCCCTCAAGGAGTTTTGCATGGGTTTTAAAACCATCAAGACTCAGACCCGGACTATGTAGGCCATGGAATTTTTCCCTGCCTTCAACCAGTGCCAAACCTGTTTCAATCACCTCATTTCCATACATCAGCTTAAGGCTATCAACGTAGTTATTTACATCACGCTCATCTTCCAGTTTGATTTCCAGCAACGCCTGAAGACCACGATAAAAACGGATACGCTCTTCACTCAGCTGGTCCATGTGTAAACACCAGTCATTCCACTGTATCGCCTGCTCATAATCTTCTGCGGCAAGACATAGCATCGCCTTGAGCTCGCCAATTCTGAGACTTGCCCAGGCAGTACCCGCATCTGGCGCAACGCCGATAAATTCCGCTACGCGTTGCACATCGTTATAACCGCCCTCCTCCAGGCGATCTAGCAGGGACAACCAGTCTTCACGTTGCAGATTATGCAGTGACAGGATGTCTTCACGAAACATTACGCCTTCGTTATTGTTACTCCATTCAAGATCATCAACCGGATAAATATCTGACATTCCGGGTACGATAATACGACAGGCATAAACACCAAGATGGTTATAGTCGGAGATATAAATATCGTGCCCCATATCGTGAATAATTTTACAGCAGTAATCGAACTCACTCTCTGTTGTGCTGTTGTGGTCCCAGTCTACAAATGGATAATCGGGATTGCTGCGGAAAAAATCATAAGATATCAGCCCGCTCGAGTCGATAAAGTGGGTTTCCAGGTTATGATGATCCGCCACTTCGTCCTGATCAAATGATGGCGGCTGAAATCCATCCAGCTGATCCAGCCCACGCCCCTGCAACAGTTCAGTTACCGTTCTTTCCAGCGCAACCTCGAAACAGGGGTGAGCACCAAATGAGGCAAACACCGAGCCATCCCTGGGGTTAATCAATGTTACGCTCATCACAGGAAACTTACCCCCCAAAGACGCATCTGCAATTCGCAGATGGTATCCGTGGCCCCGTAATTCATCGATGGATTTACAGATTCCCGGAAAACGTGACAGAACCTCATCGGGAACCTCTGGCAAACATATACCATCGGCAATAATTTTATTCTTTACATAACGTTCAAAAACTTCCGACAAACCCTGCACCCGCGCTTCATCTGCGGTATTACCCGCCGACATCCCGTTACTCACATACAGGTTGCCGATAATATTCACCGGCAGGTAAATGGTCTTCTGGTCTCGCTGACGCGTATAGGGAACCGCGCAGATACCTCGATCAGCCCTGCCTGTATTGGTATCCACAATCTGCTGCGGCCTGAGCACGCTGTCTGGGTCGTAATACTGCCACAGGCCATCATCCATCAAACCATCCGGCATTGTCTCGCCTTCAATCGGGAACCATTTTTCATCGGGGTAATGCACAAATTCACCATTCGCATAGTCTTCACCGAGGTAAAAATCTGCGAAGAAATAGTTACAGCTCAGGCGCTCAAAATATTCACCCAGCGCACTGGCCAGGCAGGCCTTCTTACTCGCACCTTTTCCATTGGTAAACATCAAGCCACATTCACGATCACGAATATGCACCGAATACACATTTGGCACAGGATTCAGCCAGGAGGCTTCCTCAATATCGAAACCCAGGTCACGCAGCTTCTGCTGCATGGTTTCAATAGAGGATTCAAGGTCACGGTCTTTACCGATAATGAAGGTCTTTTCAGTCATAGCCTTAGTCATCTCGTCAGGAGTAGAGTCTTCAGGTGCAATCAGCCACGAATCTTATTACACTTTCCCTATGAAAACACCTGACGCCGACGTTTTAAGCATCAGTTTCACCCATAATGCCCAGCGCACTAAGGCTGAAACCTATGCACAGCAATATCAGCTTAGCTGCCAGCCCCTCAGTAAAACGACCACGCCTCTGACACTATGCTACGAAGAAACCCGAGTTGTACTCATCGACCGGCAGCACAAGATGTCTATCGATGTCGACTTTACAGCTGGCAGTATGGATCACCGACGTAAATATGGTGGTGGCAAGGGGCAGCCACTCGCAAAGGCTGTAGGTATTAAACAGGGTAAGCCACTGCCCCACATCATCGATGCCACAGCGGGGCTTGCCAGAGACAGCTTCGTGCTTGCCTGTCTTGGTTGCCCGGTTATTATGCTAGAGCGCTCCCCCGTGGTTGCCGCGCTGGTACAGGATGGACTCGACAGAGCCAGCCTGAATAGCGAGTTTCAGAGCATTCTGCAGCAGGGCTTCACACTAACCTGTACCGATGCTGCCGAATATCTAAGGCAGCTACCTGAAACTCAGCGACCGGATGTGGTCTACATGGATCCGATGTACCCCGAACGCAAAAAATCTGCATCCGTTAAAAAGAACATGCAGATACTGCAAAACCTCATTGGCAAGGACGAAGACACTGCGCAATTACTGTTAGCTGCATGCGACTGTGCCCGACAACGCGTCGTCGTCAAGCGACCTAAAGGCGCACCAGTTATTGAAGCCGAGAAACAGCCCAGCCTGACCTATGAAAGCAAAAATACACGTTATGATGTATATCTCGTACCAAAATCCGAGTAGCCATTTAAAAAATTCATGTGATACTATCGGCAATAACTGAAGCTCTTAAGCACGACTTATGCACAGCAAAAAAATAGCGCCTTCGTCTAAATACGAACGACGTGTTTCAATTGTATTTGTTGAAAAAGAGATGTTTATTGCACGCCTGGATCGCCCCTGGCGCGAGACTCCATTCTGGCTACAGGGATTCCTGCTAAAAACCGATGAAGAGCTCAACGCAATTCGAGAATACTGTCGTTCAGTATATATCGATATCAGCCGTGGAAGCCCTGCTGAATTCTATATGGAAGAAGACCTTGAGCTTCCTACACACCGCAATATCGAAAAGCGTATACTTCAGAAAAAACAGCATACGCGTTATCGCAACAGCGTCCCCCTGCAAGAAGAAATCACACAGGCGCGTAATATTCTTGAAGAAGCCTCTGAATTATTCCAGGTATTAATCGATGACCTGAAACAGCATGAGCCGTTTTTATCCAGTGATTTCTATCAACTGGCTGAGCCATTGATTAACAGTATTATGCGTAATTGTGATGCGCTGCCTCTGCTCTGTCGGCTCAAGGGCTATAGCCGTCTTAAGCATGATCAGGCTATCGACAGTTGTGTCAGTGCGATTCTGTTTGGACGTTTTCTGAGTTTACCCCTCTCACAGATACGTAGCCTTGCCGTGGGCGCCCTGCTACTGGATATTGGCAAGATATCACTCCCCGATGAACTGCTAAGCAAACAGGGTGTACTCAGTAATCATGAAATGGCTCTGGTCTATACCCACGTCGAGTATGGCCTGCAGATACTGGTTCAGGATGATGATATCGAAGAGGATATCGTCAATATGGTGCGCACGCATCACGAAAAAAATGATGGCAGTGGATACCCGAATGGACTGGTCGAGGAACGCATTCCGGCGTTTGGCCGCATCGCTGCTATTATCGACAGCTATCATGCGATGTGCAGTTATCGCCCATACAATGACATTCTCACACCACATGCAGCACTGCAAACACTTTACAGCGAGCACAAAGCACATTTCCAGAGTGAGCTCATCGATAAATTTATCAGCTGCCTTGGCATGTATCCAGATGGTAGTCTGGTTGAATTCAAAAACGGCACGGTAGGGCTGGTGCTGGCGCAGAATTACAAAAGCCGACTGAACCCACTGGTGTTAATGTTGCTGGATGAGCGTAAAAAGCCGTATAGTGAATTCACACTGCTAAACCTGGAAGACAACAAAAAAGATCCTTCCTTCACGATTATTAAGGACCTGCAACCAGGTGATTACGAAATTAACCTGCAAACGATTTATCAGAAACTGGATACGGTATTTGAGCGCTTCCATCTCGAAGCACCACTGATCAATCCACCGCAGTCTATCATCGATAAATTTATGTTTTATATTGAGGATCAGTGGCAGGAGCTCAGGCAAAAACTGAATACGAAAAAACACCAGGATTCAACCGACTGATTTCTGACCCTGGCGTACTTAAACTGGGCTTGCCCGGTAAGCTTTAATCCTCTTGCCGAGCACAATCACAGTCACCCGCCTGAATCGGTGGGCAGGGAACCGTGCCATAGGAGCAAAATACACAGCAGTCTCCGGGTAATGGCCGCAATAATTCACCACAGTGTGTGCACTCGTAATACCACTGACACGCATTATCTGGCATGGTTTCCGCCTTGCGAAAGCCGCAGCGGGGACAGGTCAGTATCGATTCGTATTGTAGTGTCATACCCTTATCCAGTTGCTATACACTGATTTCTTATCATATCGCACTATTTCCCCCTTTCACATTCATGCCTGTTACAGGACAGCACCTATAATCAATGTATTGTCTCTGAAGATAATCATTCATGCTGACTAACCACGAACTTCTGATAACACTGGGCTGTATTTTACTTTTCGGACTGCTGACCTCAGCAATGGGCCGCCATACCCCTCTACCCCGTGTCACTCTGTTATTACTGTTCGGCCTGGCTCTTGGCAATAATGGGCTTAACCTTATCCCTGCCGGATTTACCCAGTGGTTCGATATCATCGCCAGTATGACGCTGGTCATGGTCGGGTTTCTACTCGGTGGCAAGCTCTGCTGTGGTTTTCTCAAAGAATCAATCGGGCAAAGCCTGTGGATCTCGCTTAGTGCGGCACTGGTCACCACTCTGACAGTAACACTTTTACTACTATGGATGGGCTCACCAAAAGAGCTGGCATTAATACTCGGCTGTATTGCTGCCGCGACTGCACCCGCTGCAATCCTCGACATCGTCGATGAACTGGGTACATCGTCTCGTTTTTCCCAGCTGCTACTTTCCATTGTTGCGCTGGATGATGTCTGGGCGCTTATTGTATTTGCCGTGGGCATTGCCATTGTCTCAAGCTGGAATGGTATAACTGAAACCTCCGTATTACTCATGGCATTAAAGGATATTGGCGGTGCAGCATTACTCGGCGTAGCCCTGGGCATACCTGCTGCTGCATTAACCGGTCGCCTGAATCCTGGAAAGCCAATACTGTCGGAGGCACTGGGACTGGTGTTTATCTGTGGCGGCCTGGCGATCTGGCTTGACGTATCGTTCCTGATTGCCTCGATGGTACTGGGGGCCATCATTTCCAATTTTGCCAGCCACCACGAGTACCCCTTTCACGAAATAGAAGGCATCGAATCACAGTTTATGGTGGTGTTCTTTATTCTGGCGGGTGCCAGCCTGGAACTTGATTCTCTGACTGGGCTTGGTCTGCTTGGTATTACCTATATTCTGGCGCGTACCCTTGGAAAAGTCCTCGGTGCTCGACTGGGATCTGAAATGAGTCATGCACCTGCTGCAACCCGCCGCTGGATGGGACTTGCCCTGTTACCTCAGGCAGGCGTGGCCATCGGCATGGCGCTTGTGGCATCTCACTACTTTCCTGAACATAAACAGGTACTACTCTCAATCGTTATCAGCTCTACGATATTCTTCGAAATTATCGGCCCTGTTTTTACCCGTAAAGCCATTGAGATGGGTCAACAGGTATAAAGTGAATCAATATTCATTACATTCCTGGTCAACAGTGTCTATATTCTGGAGTATGATTGATCCTTCTTAACGCGGTATCCTGTTCACAAAAAAAATGAGGTAAGTCCAATGACGCTAACCACACGAATTATTCAGGGCCTGGGCATTGCATGCCTGTGTATTCCATTTAGCCTGCAGGCAGACTCCTGGAGCTGCCGCCACGGTGACGACGTACGTGAGATTCATATCGAACGTGATGGCGACGCACCCGTACCCTGCCAGGTTATCTATAAAAAGCTCACTGAAGGTGAAGCAGACCAGACCCTGTGGAACGCAGAAAACGATCCAAACTACTGCGAAGACAAGGCCCGTGGTTTTATTGAAAAGCAGACTGGCTGGGGCTGGACCTGTGTTGAAACGATTGCTGACAAGCCCAGCGATGCGGAAAGCATGCAGCAATAAAACGGCCTGCCACGGGGTGACACTCACCCCGTGGTCTGCACCTGATTAGATCCTCTTAAGACTCACCAGTTTATTTTGCCCATCAAAGATAATTTCGAATCGCCCATGAATGCCATCATGGCTCACAAAACGCTGTAACTCTGAGGCGGGAAATTTTAATGATCGCCCATCTTCTGTCTCAACCCAGACGGATTTAGCCGCGCCCTGATAATAAGACAGGTAACGATCTGCACTAATATTCAGTGAGAATCGCATTCGTTGCATAACGCACGCTCTTAATCGCGAAAGTTCGTGTACTGCAATGGCAGGTCGATGCTTTCCGCAGACTTTAACATCGCCATCACCTGCTGCAGGTCATCCCGTTTCTTGCCGGTCACACGAACCTGATCACCCTGCACCGCGGCCTGCACTTTCATTTTCATATCCTTGATCATCTTCACGATCTTTCTCGCCAGGTCCTTATCGACACCCTGGCGCACAGTAATCGACTGGTAGGCACGTCGGCCCCGGATTTCGACATCCCCCTTTTCCAGGCAACGGGTATCGATACCCCGCTTGGTCAGCTTGCTGTAGATAATCGGTTCCATCTGCTGTATCTGGAAATCACTTTCTGCCTCGACCTTGAGCACGGTATCTGCCAGCTCGACCTTTGCATCGGAACCCTTGAAATCAAAACGGTTACCCACTTCGCGATTCACCTGGTCGACCGCGTTGCTGAGTTCGTGTGCATCGACTTCGGATACCACGTCAAATGATGGCATTTACTGTCTCCTGTATTAAACTTGTGTGCCCGCAAATTGTAATAACAACCGCTATGCACAGACAATTAATAATTATCGGCGCAAGCTGTGCCCTGCTCGCCGTGGTACTGGGTGCCTTTGCTGCCCATGGTTTGAAGGCCACGCTCGGTGACTATGAAAAAGGCATCTGGCAAACCGCTGTCGACTACCAGTTTTACCATGCACTGGGCCTGATCCTGCTCGGGCTGGTCGGCCAGGTCTTCAGGATGCCAGTAACAGGCCCCGGCCTGCTGATGTTTACCGGCATATTACTGTTCAGTGGCAGCCTGTATGTTCTCAGTCTCAGCGGCATTCGCAGCCTTGGGATGATTACGCCCATTGGTGGCAGCTGTTTTATTATCGCCTGGCTATGGCTGATTATCCGCTTCGCCCGTCACCCATCGCCGGTAACGGAATAAGCCCGGACACTCAGTCCTTATCCTCATCGGCTGAGCCCCGCTGGTTTTTCCGGTCCTGCGCATAGGACAGGATACCGCGCATAATCTGCACCTCGCGCAGGCTGGGACGGGTGCGCCCAAACAGGCAGCGCAGCTTGCGCATAATATGCTCCGGGTTTCGCTTGCCGAAGAAATTCATCTGCGTTAACGCTTCGAGAAAATGACCATACATACCCTCGAGTTGTTCGGCGGTTGCCGGCAGGTCTTTCTCATCCTGCCTGATTTCACCCTTGGCCTGCTTGGGCTCTGCACCGCCGAGGCCACTTGCCATGAGAATCTCGTAACTCAACACCTGCACCGCCTGGGCCAGGTTAAGTGAGCTGTAGGCCTTGCCGGTGGGGATATTCACCAGCACCTGGCACTGCTCCAGTTCGTCGTTGTGTAAACCGGTACGCTCTCGCCCGAATACCAGTGCGACTTCCTGCTGGGCACTTTCCTTTACCAGTAGCTCGCCGCACTCCCGTGCATCCACCTGTGGCCATTGCACCGAGCGCAGCCGCGCCGTGGTACCGCAGGCCAGGCTACAGCCTTCCAGTGCTTCGGCAAGGGTATCCACCACCACGGCCTGTTCCAGCACATCCGTTGCTGAGGAGGCCCGTTGAGAGGCCTCAAAGGATGGGTAATCCACCGGCGAGACCAGGTATAGCCGTGTCAGCCCCATGTTCTTCATGGCTCGGGCGGCGGCACCGATATTGCCGGGGTGGTGGGTGTTAACTAGAACGATGCGGATATTTTCAAACATGTGGACGGCCTGAAGCTAATAGCGCTAACTAAAAAGCGCTAATGATACCCTGTTGAGGCCTATTCCGGTGGAGAAAATTGCCCGGCTTTCTGGTATGATCTGCGCCCTCTATTCGGCAGTTAAAGACCTTCAGCTATGAACCCAACCCTGACCATCGCCACCCGTGCCGCCCGTGCCGCCGGGGATATCATTCTGCGTAATATCGACAAGCTGGATCGACTCAAGGTCGAAACCAAGGCACAGAACGATTTTGTTTCCCAGGTTGACCTGAAGGCTGAAGAAGTCATTATCGAGGCCCTGCGCACGGCCTACCCGGATCACGGCATCCTCGCCGAGGAAAATGGCCGTTTTAACGAGGACAGTGATACCCAGTGGATCATCGACCCGCTGGACGGCACCACTAACTTCCTGCACGGTTTCCCCCAGTTCGCGGTGTCTATCGCCATGCAGCGTAAGGGCCGCCTGGAAATTGCGGTGGTTTATGACCCGGTAAAGAACGAGCTGTTTACTGCGGCCAAGGGCGAAGGTGCCCAGCTGAATGACCGCCGCATCCGCGTCACAGGACAGAAAGGCCTGCAAGGCTCACTCATTGGCACTGGATTTCCCTTCAAGCATCCACAGCACCTTGACTGCTACCTGGAAACATTCAAGGCGGTACACCCACACGCAGCCGGTATCCGCCGCGCCGGTTCAGCCGCGCTGGACCTGGCCTACGTAGCAGCCGGTCGACTGGATGGTTTCTGGGAACTGGGCCTGAGCCCCTGGGATATGGCGGCGGGTGTACTGCTGGTTCGTGAAGCGGGTGGCATCGTCACCGACTTTTCCGGCGACGGCAAGTACCTGGAAACCGGTAACGTGGTGGCCGCGGCCAGCAAGGTTTACCAGCCATTGTATGAAGCGATCAGGCCGCACCTGACGGACGACCTGAAATAACCTGCCTGAATAACGTACCTAAATAACGTAATTGAGCCGGGTACACGCCCGGCCGACGACAGGCTAGGCGTCCTGCTGTGCCCACTCATCACGGGTAAATGCCTTGATACCCAGAGCATGCAGCTCGCCTGACTGAATCAGGTGATTCACCGTGGCATACACCATCTTCTGCTCGGCTAGCATGGTTTTACCTTCGAAGGCATCGCTGACAACCGTGCACTCAAGGTTACAGCCTTCACCACTAATCACTACCTCGGCACCTTCGATACCATCTTCGATCAGTTTTTTTACATCATCCGGGGACATAATAGCGCCTCAATTTAACTGGCCTGGTATCCAGGCCCGGGTTCTCGGGGATTTGCGATATTACACCGCTACCGCCAGAATTCAACCTGATCACGGTAAGGCCATTGGGCTAAATCAGCAAATAGTGTATCCTCCTGCCACTCACCAGCCACCCCGTGAACTGCCATGTTAGCCCAGAGTTGCCTGTTATACTGCCGAGCCGGATTCGAGAAGGAAGCGGCGGCAGAGATTATGCAACTGGCCCAGCAGGCTGGCATACAGGGCTATGTAAAGGCCCGCCCGGATACAGCCTTTGTGTTATTTTATCCCACCTCGCCACTCGAGCCAGAGGCGCTGAATACGGCCCTGAACTTCAGCGAGATGGTATTTGCACGGCAACTGGTGCTCGTCAGCCAGCATATCCAGGGACTGCCCGAAAATGACAGGGTAACCCCCCTGCTGGCGTCGGTCGAAGCCCTGCAATGCCCGTTTCACGATGTCGTGCTGGAACCGGCTGACACCAACGAAGGCAAGCAACTCAGCAGTTTCCTGAAAAAATTTTCCACCCCACTGCGCAGGGCACTGGAAAAAAAGCAGCTGCTACAGGCAAGCAGCCCCTGGCGTTTGCACCTGTTTTTTATCGATTCCAGTGAGGTTCATGTTGGCCTGGCACATAATGACAATAGTTCACCCCACACCATGGGTATTTTGCGCCTGAAGATGCCCGGCGCAGCTCCCAGTCGCTCGACACTTAAGCTGGATGAAGCTTTCCTGACGATGCTCAATACGCAGGAACAGGAAAAGTACCTGCGTAATGGCATGACCGCAGTTGACCTGGGCGCCTGCCCCGGTGGCTGGACCTGGCAACTGGTAAAACGGGATATTCGCGTGATTGCCATCGACAATGGCCCCATGAATGACACGTTGATGGCCAGCGGCATGGTGGAACATATCCGAGCCGACGGTTTTAAATACCTGCCTTCAAAACCCGTCGACTGGCTGGTGTGCGATATGGTAGAACGACCACTACACATTACTCGCCTGATGCTACGCTGGTTGCGAGAAGGCCATTGCCTGCATGCCTGCTTTAATCTGAAGCTGCCCATGAAAAAACGCTATGACATGATCATAGAATGCCGTGATGTACTACGGGATGGTTTAGCTGACATCAATGGTCATTATCGCGTCACGATGCGCCAGCTCTACCATGACCGGGAAGAAATCACCTGTATGGTTATAAAGCTAAATTAACCGTTTTTTTCCAGCTATGTGGACAATATTGAACTACATTTAACTTGTATATAAACAGGAAAATTCTTTCTTTCAGGGGCTTATCAACCAATGCCAGATATTTTCGTTGGCAGACAACCTATCTATAACCGGGATCTCGGCGTATTTGGCTATGAACTCCTGTTTCGCACCGGCTCCCGTAACCGTGCAGACGTGGAGCCCTTTTGCGCTGATGGCGCAACCTCCACCACCATTATCAACAGTTTTCTTGAAATTGGTCTCGAGCGACTGGTAGGTAAGCGCTATGCTTTTTTCAATCTGACCGAACAGTTTTTAATGGAAGAAGACTCCTTACCCATTTCACCTGAGCAGGTCATACTCGAAGTCCTGGAAGATATCCCCGTTAACTTTCGCATGATCAAGGCTGTTGAACGGCTCGCCGAAAAGGGGTTCATTATCGCACTGGATGATTACATCTATAACCCCAGCCATAAGCCGCTGGTAGCACTGGCTGATATCATCAAGATTGACATTATGGCGCTTGATCAGAAAGAACTGATCAAACATGTGAAGATTCTACGCAAATACAAGGCTAAATTACTGGCAGAAAAAATTGAGACCGTAGAAGAATACGAACTCTGCATGAAACTGGGTTTTGATTATTTCCAGGGTTACTTCCTCAGCAAACCCCGTATTATCAAAAGCAAGTCACTGCCTTCCAATAAACTCGCCGTACTTAATCTGTTATCCGTGTTACAGAACCCCAATTCGGACACCGAAGAACTGGAAGAAGCCATCAGCTTCGATGTATCGATGACCTACAAAATGCTGAAGTTGATTAACTCGGCATTCTTCAGTTTTGCACACAAGATAGAATCCATACGCCAGGCGATTGTGATACTGGGTCGAAAACAGCTCTCCAGCTGGGCATCCATGATGGCCCTGTCAAAACTGGATGACCGACCCTCAGAGATGATACACATTGCCATGACACGGGCAAAAATGTGCGAGATGCTAGCTGAGAAAGCGAACCTGCAACCCCTCGACAGCTACTTCACGACAGGTCTGTTTTCAGCCCTGGATATTCTTATGGAAAGAGCAATAGTCGATGTTATCGAACCCTTGCCGCTCAGCGAGGAAATTGTCAACGCTCTGGTAAAACACGAGGGAATACTGGGTGAAGCACTCAAGTGCGTACTCGCGTATGAAGTATCTGACTTCGAAAACGCCTGTTTTCAGGGGCTAGATAGTAACGATATCTTTATCGCTAATGTTGAAGCCGTCAGCTGGGCAAATATGGCCATGGATATCTGATCAGTCACAACTAATAATATACTGCCTGAAACCCATGGGGTTTACTTGAGCTGTTAATAGCTAAAAACAAAAAAGCCGCAACTATGTAATACTCAAGCTCAGCATAATATTACGTTTCAACTGCGTTATTGTCGCACGCTTGTAGCAGGGCCTGTAACGGATAAACGCTGGATCCTCGATAAAAAACTTTGCTGGGTGGCTCAGGTACTCAACTTGAACGAATAATAAAAATACGCTCCGAAACTATATTCAGGAAAACAAAAAGCCCCAGTATCTTAGACTGGGGCTTTAGCGACCGATTTCACAGGGAATCAACTGATTAAGTCAACTCCTTGCCTGAAAACAGGGCGTTTTCTATAAAAGTAAACGTTTTCAATTAAACTTTAAACTGATTGACCAGATGCTGCAGGTCGCCCGCCAGTTTGGCCAGTTCTTCACTGGCGATAGATGTCTGACTGGCACCTTCAGCCGTGCGATCAACAATATCACTGATATTCACTACATTACGATTAATCTCTTCAGCAACCGAACTCTGCTGCTCTGCAGCGGTTGCTATCTGTGTATTCATATCCTTGATCAGCGATACCGAGTTAGTTATTGCCTCCAGTGAGCTACCGGCCTTCGCCGCCTGGCTTACACTTTCTTCTGCCTTGATCCGACTGTCATCCATTACCTTAACCGCAGACTGTGCACCAGCCTGAAGTTTTTCTATCATTTCCTGAATTTCCTGGGTCGATTGCTGTGTCTTACTGGCCAGGGTTCTAACTTCATCTGCTACGACAGCAAAGCCACGACCCTGTTCACCGGCTCGCGCGGCTTCAATTGCCGCATTCAGTGCCAGCAAGTTGGTCTGTTCTGCAATGCCTTTGATAACATCCAGCACGGTACCAATGTTTTCGCTGTCTTTTTCCAGCTGGCTTATAACGGTTGCTGCGGAGTGTACTTCAGATGACAGGCTTTCGATTGCATTCATGGTGCTAATCACCACCTGCTTACCTTCAGCTGAAGCATTATCGGCAGAATTAGCAGCTGCCGCCGCATCTGTCGCATGGCGTGCCACTTCCTGAACCGTCGCCGTCATTTCATTCATGGCAGTCACGACCTGAGCAGTCTCGGACTGTTGTTGCTGTGTCCCACGATTGGTTTCTTCCATAATGGCCGACATCTCTTCAGCTGCCGATGCCAGCTGCGTGGTCGAGCCATACACCTGGCTTACCAGGGTGCGCACCTTTTCTGCAAACTTGTTGAAGGCAACCGCAAGACGACTGATTTCATTATCACCCGATTCATCCAGTCGACGCGTGAGGTCACCCTCACCTTCGGCAATTTCATTCATTGCATTCACAGCCTGACATAGTGGCCCCCCAATAATTCTCGCAATAATCGCAGCAATAACGAGACCCATGATCAGTGATACTACGCCAATGAGAATTGCTGTATTGCGTGAGGTTTCGATTGCAGCCAGAAACTGACTACGATCCATTGCCACTTCCATAACACCAATCGCCTGTCCATTGAAGTCATCAACACGATAGGCATAAACCGCAACCGGCATATCGCCAAGTTCTGTGGTTTTAATGAGTGGCTGGTCAATTGCAGAATACAGCTCCTCTGTGGACAACAGGCTGGTGCCATCCATGGTTGAGGCGAAATTTTCAAATCCACCATCTCTTGTCAGAGTTAACGCAATATCAACACCATATTTATTCTTAAAGCTATCAAAGAAGGGCTGACCAAAAGACATACCAAACTCAACCGATCCAATATGTTCGCCCTGATAGAAAACCGGTGATATACCCCGAACACCCAGCCCGGCAACCCCCTTTTCGAGCCCAACCACATTCTGTTTCGTCGCATTGGTAGCGACTACGGTTTTGCGAAACGATGACAGATCATCACCAAATTTCTGGGGCTTATGCACACGCAGGAATGAGGTCGCTGGTGGTGTATGAAACTGAAACTGGCGCGCATGAAACTCTTTTTTCATCACCTTGAATGCGGGAACCAGAGCATCGGCGAGTTGTTCGCGCTCACCGTTTTTAAACATTTCAGCAAAAATCTCTACATTGGCAATCATCGATGCCAGTGCATTCGCCAGTCGTCCTTCCGATGACATTTCGGCCCTGGCGCTCTCGAATACATCCTGTAGCGCAATTTCCTCAGCCTCTTCGGTCACAGAATTCACTGTCACAAGCATAACGGGGATATTCACCAGGGTTACCAGCAAAAGTACAAGAGTAAAGCTAACGGCCAGCAGGGTACGAATATTGAATTTTTTGAACATCTTTGAAATCCAGTTATTAATATTTTTATGAATTATTTCAGTCTGCCCTTAGAGGGCCCATCACTGTATGTATGTATAGTACAGATCAGTAAAAATATCCGGATTTCACCAGAGTGGGTGGTAGTGAGGGGGAGGCATCAATTAGCCGTTTAGGAAAATCGATAAATACTTATAAAGGTGGGCTATGCAGTGCAGTCAGTTCAAGCTCTACCTGCTCTGGCGTTTCCAGGCTAATAAGCCCCAGCTGACCTCCCCTCAGATCATGTAACAGAATTTCAGAAGCCTTATGCAGGTTAACGCGTCCACCACCCTGTAAGCAGCCCCGTTTACGGCCTATCGCCTCAAGTAATTCAAATTCGTCTTCAGGGAGAACATCCAGCTTATAACGTGCTCTCAGGACCTCAGGGTAGTCACGTCTCAGGAAGTCAGCGGCAAAGCCTGCAACATCTTCAAACTCCATCGCTGTATTCTTTACCGCGCCACTGGCAGCCAGCCGATAGCCACTATTCTCATTTTCAATCTTGGGCCACAGAAACCCGGGCGTATCCATCAGTTCAATGCCGGGGGCCAGTTGTATCTTCTGCTGGTGACGCGTCACCGCAGGCTCGTCACCCACCTTAGCGATAGAACGGCCGCTTAAGGTATTAATGACGGTTGACTTGCCCACATTAGGTATTCCCATAATCAGCACACGCAAGGGTTTGACTGACAGATTTCGGCCGGGAAACAGCTCACAGCAAAGATCAATGACCTTGCGAATCTGTGCAGGTTGTTGCTGACTCACGGCACGGGCTCGAATATTTCGCTGCGATTGCAGGTAATCTATCCACTGGCGAGTCACGTCGGGATCAGCAAGATCCGCCTTGTTCAATAGCTTGATACAGGGGCGATCACCACGCAGTTCGGCAACCAGGGGATTTTCTGAGCTATAGGGAATACGGGCATCCAGCACTTCGATAATTAGATCCATTCTGGGCATGATCTTCTTGATCTCTTTACGCGCCTTGTGCATATGCCCAGGGAACCACTGAATTGCCATTATGATGCCACCTGTTTTCTCAAAGAGCGTCATTCTACCCCAAATCAAACCCAATCTAGGCTAAAATGAGTTTAATTTTTAAGCCCACTTTTTTGCACAGGGACTCTAATGTCAGTAAATCAGTATGACCTCCTTATAATCGGCGCCGGTGTATCCGGTAGCGCCCTGCTTTATATGTGTACACGCTATACCGATATTGGTCATATTGGCGTTATCGATAAATATGCAGCGCCAGCCAGGGTCAACTCACTGTCCAGCAATAACAGCCAGACACTGCATTGCGGTGATATCGAAACCAACTACACCCTTGAGAAAGCCCTGAAGGTGAAGCGTGCGGCGAGCATGCTTCGCAACTATGCCGTCGAGCAGCCAGACGCCCACCATATTATTTTCAAATACCCCAAAATGGTGCTGGGAGTCGGTCAGAAGGAGTGTGACTTACTACGTGAGCGTTATGAAGTGTTTGGCCCACATTATCCCCAACTAAAACTACTGGATAAAAAAGCCATTGCACGCATCGAGCCTGCTGTTGCCATGAAGGGAGAGCACTTCCGCGATGATGAAATTCTTGCGCTGGGGTCAACCGATGAATACACCGCTGTTAATTTTGAAGCCCTGTCACGCTCATTTGTTCGTCAGGCGGAAATCGAAGCCAGCAAACATCCCGAAAAAAGTGTCGACATGCATTACAACGAGTATGTTGATCATATAAAAATGGATGAGAAAGGTTTTATCGTTGAAACCAATGGCATCTGCTATCGCACGCGAGCACTGGTGGTATGTGCTGGCGGTCATAGCCTCAAACTCGCACACGACATGGGTTATGGCCACCACTACTCGGTGCTTCCCATCGCCGGCAGTTACTATTTTACGCCACATGTACTCAACGGTAAGGTCTATACGGTGCAGAACGATGCACTGCCATTCGCCGCAATTCATGGTGATCCCGATGTCCTGGTTCCCGGCGCCACGCGCTTTGGTCCAACCGCACTGGCACTTCCCATACTGGAACGCTACAACTTCAGAACTCTGCCAGATTTTCTGCAGGTTTTCCGCTTCGATCGTAAGGTAGCAAACGTATTATGGGACCTGCTTAAAGTCCCTGATATTCGAAACTACATGTTCAAAAACATGCTGTTTGAAATTCCACTAATTCGAAAAATTCTGTTTCTCAAAGACGTCAGAAAGATTATTCCATCACTTAAGTTTTCCGACCTCACCTTTGCACGTAAGGTCGGTGGTATTCGGCCACAGCTGATTGACAAAGACCATGAAAAACTTCTGATGGGTGAAGCCAAGATCGACACTGGCATTGGTGCCATCTTTAATATGACGCCCTCTCCTGGCGGCACTTCCTGTCTGGAAAATGCCGAGATAGACATGCGCAATGTAGCCAGGCACCTTGGTGCAGCGATTGACGAAGACGGCATACAGAAAGAACTTCTCAAAGAAGACCATCAGCACACGGAAGATGATCTTCCTGGCACGGTCATCAGTGGCAATGATGCTGCCTAGCATTCGCTGAGACAGCATTTGACGACATTAACTTTCGATGATCACTGTATCGATATAATCATCCAGTTCGCTATCTTCCGATTCGCCAGTGTCGTGAACCATCTCCAGCAACAGCCGTTTTAGCTGATTAATCGAATCCTCCGAATTCAGGTGCTCATCGATTCGCTGCCAGAGCTGCTGCAACTGCGAGACGGCATCAACGACCTCAGCGGGACCAGTGCTTTCACTCTCCAGCGGGGTTTCTGCAAATGACTCTGCCACACGCCGATACTGTTCCACCTGCTGCAGCTGCTGCGACTGCTGAAACTCAACCGATAAACTTTTCAATTCATCGGTATCCATCTCCAGCTTCATCGCCGATCTAAACGCAGCACGCAAATTGCCATCATAAAACTGCGAGGCAACTTTACCCAGATCCTTCATCAGCTCTTCAAGGGCATCCCGTTCGCCTTCATCCAGTTCACCCTGCACACTCAGTTCAAAAGCGACCTGTTGCGACTGATATATAAACTGCTGTGACTCCGCGCTAAATCCGCCCTCACCCAGCTGCAGGCTTTTTGAGACACTCAATGCTTCCTGGTACTCGGCGCTGTATGATATCTCGATACGATCACCATCCTGGGTAACGATCTCAATTGCCGCGGTCTGTTGCTGCTGATAACTCCGGCTCAGCTGATACTGACTACTTAGCTGTTGTGCCACAGGAGACAGGCTAATTGCCTGTGAGCCAGGCTGGCTTTCAGATGCCGCCAGCTCATCAAGGCCAGCAAATATAAGCGCTTCGGTTTCGGTAATTTGCGCATCCACATCTTGCGATAACGCCGCCATACCCTGTAATAACTCCCGTGCCTCATCGATGCCCTGTCGCACACCATCACGCGCCTGTGCTATCAGCTTGCCTGCATCTGTTGCATCAGACGCTCGACTATCGATAGCACGCTGGACAAAATCAATGACACGATTTGCAACCGCCTGCGGTGTGAAGGCATTATGCTTGAGGCCATTAGCCAGTTGAGCGGAGACCTGTTGTGGCAATCCATTCTCTGTATCGGGCAGAGTCGTTGGCATCACGGGGCTTTTAAATAACGCAGGCGTGTCAAAACTGCCACGCAGCTGCGGCTGGGGCATAAAATGTCGGCCAAAAATTTCCATCATTTCCGTCCTTACCGGTGTGCCACCGGCGCTGAAGGCGGTCAAAATAAAAGATATCTATGTGTCATTTAGATCTTTCTATATCAATCCATATCGGCATACGGTTGTTTTTCTTAAGCACCACGGGTACATTCTGGACGAAGTGTAAAAAAGCAAACTAATCAAACAGTAACCGGTTTCCCCCCTGCAACTACAAATAACCGGTGGAGTCAGCTATGAACGATCACGCACGATCACTGAAGCCCGAAGAGCATTTCATTACCGATGAGCCCTATTACGAGCCTGTCGGCTCGGAAGTTGAAATATTCCTCGCCGCCTATCGCCAGCAGATCCCGGTTTTACTCAAAGGCCCTACCGGCTGCGGTAAAACTCGTTTTATGGAGCACATGGCCTGGCGCCTGAAAAAGCCGCTGATCACCGTATCCTGCCATGATGACCTGACCGCATCTGACCTGGTGGGTCGATTTCTGGTTTCCGGCGGTGAAACCCGCTGGATCGATGGCCCACTGGCCCGCGCGGTGCGTCATGGTGCGATCTGCTATCTGGATGAAGTGGTAGAAGCCCGTAAGGACACCACGGTGGTTATTCACCCGCTGGCAGACGACCGTCGTGTACTTCCCATGGAAAAAGTGGGCGAACTACTCGAAGCCACTGAAGATTTCTGTCTGGCGATTTCCTACAATCCGGGTTACCAGAGTGTGCTCAAAGATCTGAAGCAAAGTACCCGCCAGCGATTTGTCGCACTGGAATTCGACTACCCGGACGCACAACTGGAGAGCCGTATCATCGAGAATGAAGCGGCAATCGATGCGGAACTGGCACAACGCCTGGTCAAGTTTGCACAGATGACTCGCAACCTGAAAGGCAGCGGTCTGGAAGAAGGCGCCAGTACACGCCTGCTGGTACATGCCGGTAAGCTCATCGCCGATGGCATACACCCCGTTGATGCCTGTCATAGTTCGATTGCTCAGGCACTCACCGATGACAGCGACATGCTCGCGGCAATCAATGAGCTGAGTGCGTCACTGTTCTAGTTTACGATCGTGAGTCTGCCTCCCTTCACTTACCAGGAAATCGAAGAACGCTTTGACGATATGTTCGTCGAAGTCAGTGAGTCACTGATTGAATACCTGACTCGCTTCGATATAGAAACCCAGGATGCCCTGCTGGAACTGGTACAGAAAGCAGCCAGTACCAACAGTGGCCTGGCCTACCAGCTCACACTGCGCCTGCAGAAAGCCACCGAACTGATGGAACTGGATACCATTGCCCTGTGGCTGGACCAGGCCATCGATGCCTTTGACGACAAAGGTATTTATGCGGCAGTCGAAAAACTCGATGAACTGGAAAACGTTGCCCAGCACGAAAGCCAGAAACTCACCGGCATTGCGTTCGAAGAAGTCAGCATTATGCTCGAGCACTTCGTGACCGGGCTACACGGAAGAAGCCTTAACCTGGATACTGGGCGCGTCACTAGTACCGATACAGAAACCCTTTACCTGCCCGGTATGCTGAATGTTTTCAGCGACAAGGATGATAACTTCCAGCTCTACAAATGTATCGTGGTACACCTCTGGGCACAGAACTGGTTTGGCACCTGGCGGCGTGACCTTCACAATATACTGCAGGGATACCAGCACTATGAACATGCCCTGGAGTGGTTCCAGCTGCTGGAACTGATGCGTATCAATCAGAAAATTCGCCAGGAACTACCCGGCATCTACAGGCAGAGCCAGCGCCTGTGTAAAATGGCAGGGTTTACTCTGCTGGAACAACTGGATCTGGGTGGCATCGAAGCAGAAATAACCGCTGGATGTCAGCTGCAGGACACACTCGACCGACTCGATCAGCTCTATCACCAGTCACCGCCACCACTGAATTACTATACCGGTCAGATGCAACCCGAACAGGTCGAACAGATACGTCAGGCACGAATGCTCAGGGAAAAAGACCAGTTCCGCAGTGCTATTGCACACATGCTTGAAGAAAAAAAAGGCAAGACCGCACAACAGTTGAGCGAGGAAGAAAAACAATCGATAACCGCCCAACCCGTTGTAAATGAAACCATGCCTGAGGGATTCAGTTATCAGCTATTGCTGGATGGTGATCCACTGGAACCACCCGAAGGGGTCGACAGTCTGATGGCATCGATCATTCAGGATCTGGGGGAAATCCCCAGCGATTATCTGGTTGCCGCGGGTGATGGCCACTACCATGTAAGTCCGGCGGAAAAAAACGATGACGATGGAAACGTATGGAGTGGCACCTACCATGAAGAAGGAGCAACCCTGCACCGTGAATGGGACTGCCGCCGTCAACGCTACAAGAAAAACTGGTGCGCCTTACGTGAAGTTAAAATTTCGTCCGGCAACACCCGCTTTGTTGATGAAACTCTGAGCAAATATGCCGGGCTGGTAAAGAACCTCCGCAGAACCTTCGAAGTGTTACGTGGTGAAGATAAGATTCTTCGTAAACAGCCCTATGGCGATGACATCGATATCGATGCTCTGGTAGAGACCTGGGCAGATACTCACTGTGGAATGGAAATGTCTGATAACATTTTCACCAAGATGCACAAGGAAGAACGTAATATCGCGGTGATTTTCATGGTCGATATGAGTGGCTCAACCAAGGGCTGGATTAATGATGCAGAGCGGGAAGCCGTGGTGCTGTTATGCGAGGCACTGGAGACCCTGGGTGACCGCTATGCGATCTATGGCTTCACAGGCAACACCCGAAAGCGTTGTGAGATTTATCCGGTAAAAACCTTCGAAGACCCTTATGATAAAAAAGTTCGTGGACGCATCGCCAATATCAGCCCCAAAGATTATACCCGCATGGGTGTTTACATTCGGCATTTCAACCAGCTCTTCGAGTCCATCGAGGCACGGACCAAGCTGCTGATCACCCTGTCTGATGGAAAACCGGAAGACTACGACGGCTACCGTGGCGAATACGGCATCGAAGACACACGCATGGCACTTCTGGAGTCACGCCAGCAAGGCATTCATCCTTTCTGTATTACAATCGACCGGGAAGGCCGTGATTACCTCAAGACCATGTATGGCCAGGCACGCTATGTAGTAATTGATGATGTGCGCCAGCTTCCGCTGAAAGTCGCCGATATATACCGCCATATCACCAGCTGACGGTTGTTACAAAATAGTCTATATAAATAGCTATATGTGCTAATCACATGACAAGAACAATTTATAACTTACTGTTTATACATAACAATTCAATTCAGGGATGAATAATAAAGGTTATCAGATGACACTATTCAACAAACTTTCCCTGAGGCACCAGATCTGGGCCGGGTTCCTGAGCGTACTCCTGCTCATCATCCTGGTATCGGCAATTTCCTTCATTCGCCTTTTACAACTACAGGAGCAGGCAACGCGTATTGCTGATGTCTCACAACCGGCCATGCTCTCGGCACTTAGCCTGAAAGAACATATACAGTCGACCACCAGCACCATGGGGCTATATATCATTAACAAATCTGCCGATGAGCAGAAGCGTTTGAATCTGGAACTCAAGCAGTTACAGGCTTCACTGGCAGAATTCAAACAGCTGCCCGCCGTTGTTGAAGACAGCAATATGGTTGATGCCGCGCATAATATCGAAGGCCTGATAAGTCAGTTTATCAAGCATCAGAAAAGGATCGATTTCCTTAATCAGAACTTCATTGAAAATTATCCCGGCCTGAAGATAGCCAACCAGGAAATTAATCCACGCCACCAACAGGCCATGCAGATTTTCAATACGATGATCGATTCAGAGATGGAAGAAAGCATTTCTGCTGAGCGTCGTCGATTTCTACAGGATATGAACGACCTTCGGCAAAACTGGATGACAGTCGTGACCCTGTTCAGAACTTTCCTGTCTAATCCTAATGAATCAAGAATTGAACAAATTAATATTTATATAGAGCAGTACAACAAGTTTATGCAAAAAGTTGTCTCCAAGGATGATTTATTTACCTTTGAACAGGAAGATGGGCTTAGCGTACTTGAAAAGATTTCCACGGATTATTTCAAACATATATCAGCTGTGTTTAAAGTTTACACTGATGGTCTATGGCGTGAAGATGTTACGCTGATCAAATCAGAAATTAGTCCGCTGATTCAGAAAATATCCTCTCAAGCCGATGACATGATTAGCTACCAGAAATCTCAGGTCAATGATGGCAATCAGGAGCTGATCAGCAAAACCAGACAATCTATTATTTACATTGCCATTGTTCTGTTAGTTGCACTCATTGTTGGCATAGCTGCTGCCCTGTTTACCTGTAAGCAGATCAATGTCATCGTACGCCAGGTTAACCAGGTACTGACCAATATTCTGCTGGGTGACTTTTCACTTCGTATGAATGCCGACAGGGCTGGCGATATTGGCCGACTCGCAGGCACGGTAAACTATTTCAGCGAGCAGATGCAGACTATCATCAGTGAAATACAGTCCTCCGTTGATGACCTTCACAGAACCGCAGGAAATCTGGGTAGCATCATCCAGAGCACCAGCGATAATGTTGCTCGACAAAACCACGAAACCGAAATGGTAGCCACCGCCGCTGAAGAAATGTCGCTAACATCCCAGGAAGTGGCCAGCAATACGGCAACCGCCGCACAATCCGCTCAACATGCTGACCAGAACACCCAGTCGGGCTCAGATAAATCGACCGCCGCATTGAATGGCATTCGAATGCTGGTCAATAATCTTCAGGGTTCGGCAGAGGTCATCGCAACCCTGCAATCGGATACCGGAGATATCAGCATGGTACTCGATGTTATCCGTGAGATTTCCGAGCAAACTAATCTGCTGGCACTGAATGCAGCTATTGAAGCGGCTCGTGCGGGAGAACAGGGCCGTGGCTTTGCGGTGGTAGCAGATGAAGTTCGCACACTCGCTAGCCGCACACAGGAGTCAACCGACCAGATCAAGGGGCTGATCGATCGCCTGCAACAGGGCGCTAACAATGCTGTCAATGCCATGAAATCCTCCATTGATGAAGCAGAGAAAAACCGGCTTCAGGTTGAAGAGGTTGCCAATGCACTGAACACTATCAAGAACGAGATCAATAATATTAACAGCGTTCTCACTCAAGTGGCGTCAGCTAGCGAGCAGCAAAGTGCCACATCGAATGAAATCGCTAACAATATCGCATCGATTAGTACTATCTGCAGCCAGACTTCACAGGGGGCTGAATCACTTAACATCGCTGAGAAGGAGCTGGATCAGGTATCAATACGCCTCGATACGGTAATATCGACCTTTAAGTAATTTTCAGTAAAATTGATGCGTATCAATGTTACAGACAGGCAGGAACAATATAGTCAGCACTACCTTAATATCAATGATGGAGTGACTGGAAATGTTTTTAAGTGATTCAAAACTGGATAAACTGCAGAAAGTCCTGCGTGCCAATATGCTATTAGGACTCGTAGTGACCATTGTCACAACTTATATGGTCATTACCGGCACCTATGAAAATATCCAGCAACGCGAATCTCAGGAAACCATGCTGAGTGTCATTGCTCTGGGTGGACTGTTTTACACCTTCATGTTCTGGATCGCCTGTGTGTTTCGTAAGCAATTCTTTCAGGACACAGATCCTCACTCTGGACATCAAATCTAAAACCAGCACTTGCATCCGCGGGCCTTTGTTTTTATAAAGGCCCGATGGACAACATCCCACTCAAACTTCGTCAGCATCAACACGCTCTCGGCCAGTGCAAACGTTGCCCTGATATGACGGGGCCACCGGTTTATGGTGAAGCCTGTCACTCACCCATCATGCTGATTGGCCAGGCACCTGGCTCTCGTGAAATTGAACAACACCGCCCCTTCGCCTGGACTGCAGGTAAAACGCTATTCAAATGGTTCGCCGACATTGATATTGAAGAGAACTGGTTTCGGCAACACATTTATATGAGTGCTATCTGCCGCTGCTACCCGGGTAAACCTGCCAGCCAATCAGGTGGCGATCGTGTGCCCAGTGCGGTGGAGATCGAAAACTGCAGCCACTGGTTAAAGCAGGAGCTTCAGCTATTACGCCCCAGGCTGGTGATTCCGGTTGGCAAACTGGCTATCAAGCATTTCATACGGTGCAACACACTCAGCGATGTGATTGGTCAATGCCACCCTGTAAACAGCCATAACCTTCAATTTGATGTGATTCCACTGCCCCACCCTTCTGGTGTTTCCCGATGGCCTGTTACTGAGCCGGGAAAAACTCTGCTGAAGCAGGCTATCAGACTTATTCAGCAGCATGAGGCCATGCTAAGCCTGTGTTGATTTGACACATTGCATCTGGCTACGCAAACTGTGCGTTTACTATCAGTGCATTCCTAGAGGAGCCTTCCCTTATGTCAGCCCCCAGTTTTTTCTGGTACGACTATGAAACCTTCGGCATCGACCCACGAAGCGACCGAATTTCCCAGTTTGCCGGCATACGCACTGATCTTGACTTCAATATCATCGAAGAGCCCGTGAACATCCTGTGCCGCGCCAGCGATGACATACTCCCCAGCCCTGAAGCCTGCCTGATTACCGGGCTAACACCGCAGCAAACCCTGCAGACGGGCCTGATAGAAGCCGAGTTTACCCAGCGTATTCACGACGCCTTCGCCACCCCAGATACCTGCGTTGTCGGCTTTAACAATATACGCTTCGACGATGAATTCACCCGTTACACACTCTACCGCAATTTCTACGACCCCTATGCGCGGGAGTGGCAGAATGGCTGTTCGCGCTGGGATATTATCGACCTGGTGAGAATGACCCGTGCCCTGCGCCCGGATGGGATTGAATGGCCATTTGATGATGAGGGTAAACCAAGTAATCGACTTGAGCTGATCACACAGATCAACCAGATTCAGCATGAAGCGGCCCATGACGCGCTGTCTGATGTGTATGCCACGATAGCCGTTGCCCGGCTTATCCGCGAAAAGCAGCCTCGCCTGTATCAGTTTCTTTTTGATAATCGCGGCAAACAGCAGGTCTCTCGACGACTTAACCTGCAGCAGCCGCAGGCCATATTGCATACGTCAGGGATGTATCCGAGTGAATATGGGAATACCGCCATCGTATACCCTCTGGGCCAACACCCTGTTAATCGTAACGGTGTGATTGTATACGACCTGCGTTACTCACCCGACGACTTACTCCGCCTGCCGGCAGAAGACATCATACAACGGCTTTACACGCCCGCAGCAGAACGCCCGGAAGGAGAGCAACGTATTGCCCTTAAAACCGTGCATATCAATAAATGTCCGGTAGTCGCACCACTCAACACACTGGATGCTGCCTCAGCAAAACGCCTGCAGATTGATAGAGAACAGCATATGCAGCACCTCAAGCAATTACAGCAGGCAAAGGGCCTTCAGGAAAAACTAAAACAGGTATATAGCCACAACCCCTTCGAAGATAACCCGGACCCTGACGTCAGCCTGTATAGCGGCGGTTTCTTCAGCCCGGAAGATCGACAACGCATGAACCAGCTACGTCAGCTTTCTGCACAACAACTGGCATCTGCACCCTTCAATTTTGATGATCCACGCATCCCGGAAATGCTTTTTCGATATCGCGCACGGAATTATCCCGAATCCCTTTCTGCAGAAGACAGAAAACACTGGGACAGTTATCGCCGCGCTCGCTTCAATGGAGAGATTTTCGACAGCCACTTGAGTTACCCGGCCTTTGAATCATCACTTAATGAACTACTGACTCGCTATGAGGTTACAAGCCCTCAATATCAGCTGCTGGAACAGTTAGTCGAATGGGGTAAGCAGGTTACCGAAGGCCTGTCATTAAAATAAATACGCTAGCGCAGAATAAAAGCTAGCTGTCGTGCAGTTGACCCATTAATTGCCTGAGAGTATAGAACTGCCCATTTCGCATGAAACCGGCGATGATACCCGCCTTGAGGCTAACAGGCCTGCCCCTGTCATCTCGTTCATCTACCCATTGATCAGGAAGGTGATCAATCATATGCATCACCGAGAGTTCACCCTGCTGATCAACAGAGAGGTGAATCTGCTCATTCCTCAGGTCCTTGAACGCTGGCATAAAACCGAAGCTGATATCACTGAAAACCGCACGCTGAGTATGTGTTGCCCAGCTATCATGCTGTTGTGGTGGGAGTATCTGCTGTTGAGTAAGTAACATGCCTGCATTCCGTATCTATACAGAGAGGCTATCGGCTGGTGCAGAGAAAACTTTAATGATTAACTAACAGAATTTACATTGCTTATCATGGCGTCGTCTGCAGATCCTGCTGCAGCGCCAGCGCCAGCTGCTGTAGAGCCGACGAAAAGGCAGATACCGATGCATATATTCCAGGCTCATCAACGGCTAACTCAAGTTCGTAACGCTTGCGCTGGGGCTTAGATCCCGTAGCTGAAAAGGTCACCGAGAAAGCCAGCCGAACAGAATCCTGCTTATCCGTCAGGAAACGCTCCATCGTTAACAATTGCATATCGATCGTCATATCGGCAGCCTGCAGGCTACTTTCACGGCTGATATGCTGTGCTAACCCGCTTTTATCGAGCGCCTGAAATAACGCATTATGAATCAGTTCGGCAGGTGCCTCGGCCCAGAAATGATAGTGATGACGCTGTAACTCCAACGGACGAGACTGTTCAACAAATAACATCGCTCTATCATGTAACAGCCCACTCACCTTGACCGGTTTAAACACCAGCCTGTCCATGACGGGACTATCAACTGCTGACAGCTGAGGTACAGGCAGGCGATAGAAGTGATCAGCAGGAATCTGCGTACCGATACTACAGCCAGCGAGGCTATACACTATAAACAATAGAGTTATGATTCTTAACATGGCAATCTGATGTTATTCTCCATGCTTTTCCTGTGGCGGTTTACTTCCCAGTATAGCCGAGGGGTTATTACGTAAGGTTCGACTAAAGGCGTTCATGTTCTGACTGGTCGCATCCAGGTTATACATCACTGACTCGATACGCCCAGAAATCGCATCCATAGATTTTTTCATTTCCAGAATGGTATAGCGCAGATCATCACTGTTATCTTCGAGAATGTGTTCCGTTTTATCAAGAATACTGTTTAACTGCTGATTCATACGATTGAAACTTTGCGCAAGTTCAGCAAGGCTAGCAGCTGAAGTATCGGCATGAACAAAAAGATTATTTAGATGACTTACATTCTTTTCACTCAAAATATCTACAACCTGATTAGCTGTAAAATTGAGCTTTTCCAGTAACTGATTTACATTTTCAGTTGAACGTGGCACAAAGTCGTTTAATTCTTTAGCAATACTGTCCACCAGCTGCATTATATCTACAGCCTCAACTGTTTTGATGGTATCACCTGCATCAAGCGACTGATTCGATACACCCTGACTAATTTCAATCTGTTTATCTGCTATTACCGCAGGCATTACAATACTGGCCACACTATCTTGTGGTATCTTCCAGCCAGATTTAACCAGCAGCTTAAGACGATAACGAACCTGCCCTTCATGCATCACTGGTTGCAGGCTATCGACCGATCCGATTTCATAGCCGTTATAAGTTACCACCACACCATCCTTGACCCCGGTTACATTGTCGAATTCTACGTAGTAAATATCCGCCGCCGTATAATCACCTGATATTCTCAACAGCATATAAAATAGCAGCAACAACCCTGCCAGGGTAAACAGGCCGACTACAAAATAATTTATATTATCCTTCTTCATCTTAGCTCATGCAGTTTTGTTTATTGTTTATGATCCTGCCTGCTGCCTGGATCAAGATGACTAAGATCTTTACCAGTAAGTCTTGCAAGATACTCGTCTACATCAACCTTGTCAGTTCTGGGTCGACGGTGCAGAAGATTATAGATTCTTTCATTATCACTGTTACGAACCTCATCAACGGTACCGGTCATGAGTATTTCACCTCGATCAAGAACAGTTATACGATCAGCAATTTTGAATGCACTTTCCAGCTCATGCGTGACAACAACGATTGTCATTTTCATTACCTGTTTAAGGCGTAATATGAGCTCATCCAGTTCTGCTGACACCACCGGGTCAAGCCCTGCTGATGGCTCATCGAAAAACAGTAAACGTGGATCAAGAACAATCGCTCGCGCCAGTGCAGCACGCTTAATCATTCCTCCAGATAACTGCGATGGCATTAAATCGCCGAAGCCTGCAAGGTTAACGACTTCCAGCTTCATCTGGCTCATGATATTCATTGTATCCTGATCAAGCTGTGCGTGTTCATGTAATGGCATCTGTATATTTTCAGCCACTGTCATCGAACCAAATAAGGCACCACCCTGGAATGACACGCCGATGTTCTTTTTCATACGGTGCAGTTCATTTGCGGTCATTTGGGTAATATCCTGGCCGAGCAGTTGTATAGAACCCGAGGTCGGCTTCTGCAAGCCAAGTAGATATCTTAAAAAGGTACTTTTACCCGATCCACTCCCCCCCATGATCACCATGATCTCGCCACGCTTAACATCCATACTGACATTATTCAGTATCATGCGCTCACCATAATGAGTCACCAGGTTGCGCACGCATATAGCTTTGTCAGTAGCTTCCATTAAATCATTCTCTCACTAGATGCTTGTCAGGAAAAATGTAAACACCATATCGGCAACAACAATCACACTAATCGACATCACCACAGAACGGGTTGTGGCCAGACCAACACCCTCAGCTCCACCTCGGACCTGAAAACCATTAATAACACTAACGATCACAATCAATACCGCAAATACAAGGCTTTTACTCAAACCCTGCATCAGATCAGATACCTGCATAACCTGGAAGCTACGGTCCATATAAATAGCAACCGGCATCGACATCTCATAGAGTGTAAACACCGCAGCTCCCAGTAAGCCCATAAGATTGCCAATTACCGTAAGCAACGGCATCGCCAGTAACATGGCAACCAGAGCAGGTGCAACCAGGTGCCTGACCGGGTCGATACCGATGACCTGCAAAGCATCAATCTCCTGAGATTCCTGCATGGTTGCAATACGTGCGGCAAGTGCTGAGCCGGAACGCCCCGCGACAATAATACCGGTAATCAGCGCCGCAAACTCTCGGCTAACCGATAAGGCAATCCCGGTCACAACCTGCGCCTGTGCACCATAGGGTTTAAGTGTTTCAAGTCCCTGCATTGCGAGCATCATGCCGACGGCAAAACAAAGGACCATCACAATCGGTAATGCTCTTACACCGATTTGCATAGCTTCGGAAAAAATCCTTGAGACACTGACCGCCTGTTTATGAAGCGCCCCGGTGAATAACCAGTACAGGCTTTCGTACAGAATCATGAGCCCATAACCCAGCTCTTCGATTGCCGCTACAGTATTTTTACCCAGTTTTTCGATGGCATGTCGCATCAGCTGTTACTCAACATCGTCCAGGGTTTCATAAAGGGTAAACACACTATCCAGCCGTGATAACTGCAATACCTGCATAGCTGATGCACTAACGCCTACCAGGGCGAACTTAAGCATCTGTGCTCGTGCAGTCTGAAAACCTTCGACCAGACTAGCAACCCCGGAGCTATCGATATAATCCACCGCGGAAAGATCCACCAACAGATCTTCACCGCGCTTGAGACACTGTAGTATCTGCTTACGAGCTTCTGGTGACTGATTCAGATCAATCTCTCCCGACAAACTCAGAACGGTGTAATTTCCATGTTTACTAATTCCAAATTGCATGCGTTATTCCTGCCCTCTATCACCAGCTGTACACTGCCTGTCGACACCAAGCTGCTTGCGTAGTTCGAGTACATTACCATTCATATCCGGCTGATGTTTATATTCGACATAGTCCATCACCTGATGAATCAGGTGAACGCCTAGTCCACCAGGTCGAACATCATCAAGGTCACGGGATTTTATTGATTCGAGATCAGCATACTCAGCAAAGTCGATAATTTTAATCGTCAGTTCATCATCCGCCTTCCAGAACTCAATCACGACCTCACCATTTTCATCACCCCGATAAGCATGCTGGATAACATTCATACAGGCTTCGTTAATCGCCATGACCAGGTGCTCAAGATTTTCTTCACAGCAGCCCTGCTGTCGCGCCAGCTCACGTACAAACTGACGGACTGGTGCCAGTCGATCCGCACGTGCAATAAAGTGTATACGTTCAAGTTTTTTCATGACACTAGTGTAACCCAGGCTTTTCCAGTAACAGCAAAGTTATATCATCGCGTAACACCTGATTATACTGGCTAAGTTGCTCGACAATCTTGTGCAGGCGCTCAGCCGGCGTCAGCTGCTTTCCCATCGATTCAATCATACGAAACAAACCACTGATCTCCAGCATGCTGTTGTCATTCATATAACTCTCAGTCACACCATCTGAATAAATATACAGACTGTCATCGTTAAGCATAAAGCAATATTCCGTATATACCGTATCAGGCAGCACACCAAGTGGTGGTGAGCTTGCCTCGAATTCCCGACACAGCCCCGACTCCATCATCAGCAGAGCTGGTGGATTTCCTGCATTAACCAGATGTATTTCCCCACTCTCCGGGCTGTAACGGCCTGCAACCATAGTCACAAACATGCCGTGAATAGACGTCTCACAAAGCTCATTATTTATTTCATAGAGCAGTTCATCTGGCTTGTCGATGCGCTTGCCGAGGCATCGAAACAGGCTACTGGTCTTCGCCATTAGTAGCGCCGCATTCACACCCTTTCCAGAAACATCACCCAGTGTAAAATAAATATCACCATTCGCGAGTTCAAAGAAGTCGTAAAAATCACCCGACAGAATCCGCGCAGAAATATTAATACCGCTAATAGGAAAATCATCGCCATAATTCAGCGGCAACAGGCTCTGTTGAATTTCCCTGGCCAGACTCAGATCTCGATTGATTTCTGCGGCAAGCTTATCACGCTCATCCAGTGCCTGCTCCAGCTGATAAGTCAGTTCCTGAAAATTAACATTCGCTTCATTTAGATGGATATTGGCCTGGTATAGTATCTGTGAAAACACCGGATGCCTGCCAACATCCATATTTAATACGGTTGCGGTCTGATCGACATCATCCGGAATCGCTTCTAGTAGCTCTTCTGCACGATAGGGCTCCATCTGGAAAACCTCGGAGAGCAACTTACGACTGCGGTTGATTACAAAACTTTTATCTTCCGCACTATACACCGCTGACAGCCAGTCAGCACAATGTAACACCTGACATAAATGAAGCTGCTGCCCTTCAAGAAGCTGCGTATCACATTGATGGTGTAACTTAAGTGCATCGGCCAGATCTTCTTCAAGGTTCCAGTTCTGTAGAAACGCCAGCAACATTTCATCATGGGAGTGGCGAAATGTGTTCAGTTCCATCTGCAAACGGGCCTCGGGCTCTCGTTTACGAAACTCCCGCCAGAGTGCGCCCATTTCAGGCTGCTGAAAAAACAACAGTAGAAACCCAATATCCTGTAAAAAGCCTGCGTAAAAACAACGACTCGCATCGAGCCCAATTTTTTCACCAATCATACGAGCACATACCGCTCGCCGCAGGCAATCCTGCCAGAACTGCTGCAACTCAATACCATTGATTTTATACTGACTAAAACTGAGATATATCACGAGCATGACCAGCAGGCGAAAAACGCGTTGTCCAGAGCCAAGTTCCAGCACCTGCTGCAGGCTCTGAATCCGAATACTTAAATTAAGATGATCAGCATTTAGTATCTCGAGTATCTGGGTAAAAAACTGGGGATATTTCTGTTCCAGCTGATGCAGCTGTAAAGTACGCGCCTCAAGACTTGCTGCGCTTTCATCCAGTATCTGATAAAACACCCTGACTAGCTCCGGCAGAGCCGGCATCTCGATCTTTTTTGCAGAATATGTATGGTGGGTTTGCACGGGAATTGATTATTTTTCTAGTTTTTGACTGAGTATAGCCGTTTTTTAATATACCGGCAGATTGCCGCTTATCTTATTTGTGTCCTGCCTTACAGCCTTAAGAGTCAATTTCGTCTATATCATCATAACCATCTAAACACTTTTTGCAGGCCCTGATTGATGGTGCTGTATTAGCTATCTGGGCGACCTATACGAGAATTGCCATGAACCAGAAAACCTCCCCCGCCAGAGAATCACTGAAACAGCCCCGCGTTATGTCCTTGCCTCGCCAATATAGTCCTCTCAAAAAGCAGCAGCGACTGCTTGCTTATGGCGCCCTGCTGCTGGTTAGTATTCTGCTAATAATACAGCCCTGAATAACTGCGTCTGTCACGAATCGTACATGAGAGTACCGTTCACGCTATAATCGTCTCATGCAACCCACGATGGGTACGGCAGGTAAGAATCAACCAGCAGGGCGATATATGGGGCAGGCCTCGAACCACCAGATAGCACAATATGAACGTATTCAGCAGGCAGCTGAGCGAATTTCAACCATTATTCTGGGTAAAAACCAGCAGATTCAGCTTGCTCTGAGTTGTCTGCTTGCTTCAGGTCATCTGTTAATTGAAGACCTTCCCGGTGTGGGTAAAACCACCCTGTCACTTACCCTGGCACGTGTATTTAATCTTTCATTCCATCGCATTCAGTTTACCAGCGATTTACTTCCCTCTGACGTGATTGGTGTTTCAATCTATGACACTCAGGAGCAGAAGTTCCAGTTTCACCCCGGGCCGGTATTTACCCAGGTTCTACTGGCAGATGAAATCAATCGCTCAACACCAAAAACACAAAGTGCCTTACTCGAAGCAATGGAAGAAAAACAGGTCACTCAGGACGGCGTGACACGCACACTACCACAACCCTTTTTTGTGGTCGCCACCCAGAATCCCATGGAGCAGGTCGGCACCTTCCCACTACCCGAATCCCAGCTGGATCGTTTCCTGATGCGCATCAATATGGGTTATCCGGACCAGCAGGCCGAAATGGAACTACTAAAGGGCCAGCACCGCCACCCGATGATCGAAAAGCTCGAACCTGTCATGCAGCCTGCTGAGCTTCTTGAATTACAGCAAGCGGTGGAATCCGTGCATATGTCACAGGCTGTTCTCGACTACCTGCTGAGCCTGGTACGAAGTAGTCGCCTGTCACCCTGGTTTAGCAACGGCTTATCACCACGAGCCGGCCTGGCACTGCAACGTTGTGCCCGAGCCTGGGCCTTTATTCAGGGGCGTGACCACGTACTGCCAGAAGACATCCAGCAGGTACTCCCCTCGGTTGCGGCACATCGACTACAGGTGCAAGCCGAACACCAGAATCGCAGCATCGATGAACTGGTCACCATGCTTATTCAGCAGGTGCCTGTATAGTGGCGTCAGAGCTGCCACTGCTTCCCAGAAGTCTCGAACGCCTGATCAAGCAGTGGGCTAGCCGCCGACTAAACCCGCCCTCTAGCGAAGCCATCATTAACCGGCAACGCCTGTATATTCTGCCCACCTCCCATGGCGTCACGATTTTCACTATTCTGCTGCTTATCCTGCTTGGCGCCATTAACTATGAGAACAGCCTGGGGTATATGCTGGCTTTTCTCATGGGGGCTCTGGGTTTTCTATCGATGGTGCACACCCATCAGAACATTAATCATATGAAACTGCAGCTGGCAAACCCACGTCCTGTCTTTGCCGGGCAGCTTGCGCATTTTCCTCTGACCCTGAGTTTCAAGCGCCCGGGTATGCATCCGGCTTTGCAGGTTCAGGCAGAAAATGGGGATGCCATCTGCGCACATTTACTCGATGATACTGCGATTGACATAATGCTACCGGTAGCGACTCACCAGCGCGGCTATATGCCGATCCCCAGACTGAAAATTTTCAGTGAGTTTCCTCTGGGCCTGTTTCATGCCTGGAGCTGGGTACAACTGGAATCGCATTGCCTGGTTTATCCAACACCCGCGCCCTCACATCTGCCCGTTAGTCATACCAGTAGTGACCCTCTTGGTCAGCAATCCAGCGAATCCACTGGCGTGGATGAGTTTGCAGGTATCCGTAAGTACCAGCCTGGTGACCCACCCAGTCACATGGCCTGGAAGGCAATAGCCAGAACCGGTGAGCTACAGTCCAAGCTGTTCACCAGTGACTCGTCAAATGATTTACATATTCGCTGGGACAGTCTCAATCCTGGACTGGATACTGAAAAGCGCCTGTCTATACTATGCCGCTTGGTGATTGATGCCCATGATCATGGGCTCAGTTACTCATTTGATATCCCGGGAACCTCCCTGCCATCTGCCTCGGGGCAGCACCATCGGGATCTCTGCCTGAAAGCACTCGCACTATTCGGGACACAACCGGTATGAAGCCCCGAACATCTGCCAGTACTCAGCAGCTATTATCTCGGCTATTGCCCAGACACCCCCTGCACTGGGTTATTCTGTCGCTTTTACTGGCAGTAAGTCCACACCTGCTGCGCTTTCCTGCCTGGGCCAGCGCCCTGATTCTCGCGCTATGTGGCTGGCGATTACTGAGCTTATCCTATCCCCGCCTCGCCTTGCGACAGTGGATGCTAATTATTATCATGCTGCCAACAGCGGCCGTAATTTTTTTAACCTATGGCACACTATTTGGTAAAACCGCAGGTTCCCTGCTGTTATCAGTCCTGCTGGCAATCAAGCTCCATGAATGTCATAAGCGGCGCGACTACATACTGCTGATTGGGCTCAGCTTCTTTATTATCGTTACCAACTTCCTGTTTTCACAGAGCCTGTTAACCGTTGCATTTATGTTATTGCTGGTACAGGTGCTCATTATGAGCCTTATCAGCATTAATGATGAAGGTGCTCAAATCGACCTGAAACAGCGTACGACACTGGCCTCCCGATTACTCTTGCAGTCACTCCCACTAATGCTACTGCTATTCGTATTATTTCCCCGTATATCCGGTCCTCTGTGGAAACTGCCTGAAGAGCAACAAACCGCTGTGACAGGCCTGAGCGATAGCATGACACCCGGAAATATTTCCAGCCTGATACAGTCCAATGCCGTTGCCTTTCGTGTGGAGTTTGAGTCAGAAACACCTCCACAAAAACAGCTTTACTGGCGGGCCCTGGTACTCTGGTATTTTGATGGACGCACCTGGGAACAGGGTAAAACCAACCTTACCCCCTGGCCACAGATAGAAGCGATTGATGACTATGTAACCTATACCATCACGCTGGAGCCACATAATGAAAAATGGCTTTATGGCCTCGATATGCCAGTCGAAGTCCCTTCAGATTTACGTTATACCAATGAATTCCTGCTACGCACACGCAAACCGGTAAGTCATCTGTATCAGTACACTTTGACATCCGCACTTTCGTATCAGATTCAGCCCACCCTGTCGCCCTGGGAGAAAAGTGCAGGACTGAACATACCGACAGTCAACAACCCAGAGACTTTTGCACTGGGACAACAGCTGGCCAAGACCTATCAACAACCTCGTAAAATCGTGCAACAGGTGCTGAATATGTTTAATCAGCAGAACTTCCATTACACGCTCAACCCACCACCCACACCTGGATTTGACTCCGTCGACCAGTTTCTTTTTGAAACCCGTAAGGGCTTTTGTGAGCATTATGCCGGAAGCTTTGCACTCCTGATGCGCGCCGCAGGCATACCAGCCCGGGTGGTGCTTGGGTATCAGGGCGGCACCCTTAATCCGTTGAACAGGGTTATGACAGTACGCCAGAAGGATGCCCATGCCTGGACTGAAGTCTGGCTCGATGGAGAGGGCTGGGTGAGAATAGACCCAACGGCATCCATTGCCCCACAACGCATTGAAACCAGTCTGGACGCCGCACTATCTCCAGAAGAAGACCGCCCCCTGCACATGCAGATGAATTCTGGGTTAATGAGAGAACTGATGTTTTACTGGGATGCCATCGATAACCGCTGGAATCAGTGGGTTGTCGGATATGACCATCAACTACAACAGGACTTTCTTAAGGCCATGTTTAATCAGGATGTGAGTTTCTCTGATCTTGTCATACTGATGGTAAGTGGGTTCCTGATAACACTTCTGATAATTGTGCTGCTTATTGTACGCCCCTGGCGCTCAACAACAGACGTCGATCCAGTGGTGCGCCTCTATCAGCGATTTTGCCAGAAACTTGCCCGCCACGGCCTGATTCGAGAGCAGCACGAAGGCCCCATAGACTTCTGCCAACGAGCTGTCCGTACCCTGCCCGAGCAGAAAGATTCTATAACACTGATAACTCGACTTTACACGCGCTTACGCTACGCACCAGACCCACAGGAACGCCAGCTGCAGCAATTACGCCAGCTGGTCTCGGGGTTTCGAGTCAGTAAAGGAAATTCGTGAATACCGGGTGACAGACGTCACCGGCAAGACATCAGACCAGTGCTTTACCCATGAGTGCAAAGCATTTTACAAAAGCCGTCGACAAACCGGGATCCTTGATCATCATGGCATAATCACCTTTTTTGAACTTGAGCTTACGGGATGTATATGCCAGACCCAGTTTCATCAAGCCCGGAGGCTTACTAACCAGATTCCCCCACTCCTCAGCAGATGCACGAAGATCCCAGTTACAATCAGCTGCCGGGTTCTTGATCGCAATTATCTGCCCATTAGCAATCTGAAAGACCACTCGAGGGTTATCTTCGCCATCGATACCGAAGCCAACAATGGAGGAAAAGCCGGTTTCACCTAGCTGTTCAGCGATACCATCATGGCTATTCCAGATATCCTGATACTTGCTGGCCCAGTCGGCAGAGAACAATTCTGGCATAAGCCATTGACCTCAATATTATTTATCATTAATTCGTTTGGGGGAAAACTACCAAAAATCGGCTTTCTTATCCAGATAATTTAGCCATGATAGCCATAAAATGGGTATAGCACACACTTTATGACTCTACAGCAGCGATTGGCCGGATTCGAGTCATCCGCCGCATTTGACTTTAATTTAGGGCTTAAATTGCCCTTAAACAGGCCCTGCCTCTCCAGCATACAAAAAAAAGATCTCGAAAAGGGGCCTTCTTTACCGAACTTACTATGGGTTACAAACGTGAGAATGAGACTGGAAGAGGGATTGATGGAACACATCCTTGTGCTCCACCCCTGCGGGGCGCGGTAGAAGCATCCGCGTCAAAAAATGCTATTCCAGCCGCTCCATGTGTTCGCGGCGCTTTGCCCTGCATTTTTTCCGAAAAGGGTTCGAATCAGATACTGTCTCTCCGCCATATAAAAAAGAGGGCCCCAAAAAGG